>JADFPU010000181.1 GCA_022562175.1 Pseudomonadota bacterium
GTAAAGTTGAAAAGCAAGCGCCAGTTATTGTTAGCTTTCTTGAAATGCAGACTTGTCGTATCAGGTTGCAGCCTGCTTTGCGTTTTCCAGTCGCTGTTGTAATTGCATTGACTTCTTCTTGTAATTCCATGGGCAGACGTTCACCGTCAAGACCGGTAAAATCCAGGGCACCCATTGTAAGTAAATTACCGATTAGTGTTGCCACTGCATCGTTCGAATATCCATTACCATTTTTCACTCGCCATGATGATAACAACCCATTCTGACGGTACTTTAGACGAGGGGGCGATCCGGACAAGCACTCAGCATTCGGCTAAGCTTTCGCTGGAAAATTATGTTTGAGAACGTGTTCCGGACGTTCTCTACCTTGTATCTTTCTCGATATGCTGTTTAGCTACCAGTTGTCAGCGATGCCAATGGGCACATCAAAGGCAGCCAATAGACCTTTGCTTCCGGATCCACCACTGCCATGTCATCCGTGCCCATCTTGCAGTAACAAGATGGAGGATTAGGTGCTCTCAACACTATCACGGATGAATGAGTTAATCTACTCACCGGGCTGAGATTTGTAAGCTGGACGGCTCTTCACGCCAGTCAATACGCGCACCATCGGTGCCAAAGAGTTTGAAGTTCTTTACCAGCGGGCTTACAGTAATCAATATCACCAACACTATTGCGGATTTAGACGATTCAGTTGTTATAGAGAGTGAGGCAGCAGTCGAAGACGAGGTGCAAGCACGGCAACATCGAAGTACATATACACCTCGTCAGTTATCTTTAGCTTTACAATAAAAAACTCAAGCATGAAACTATGCTAATGCTAACGCTAATGAAGGGGGCGGGGGAGGTATTCACAATTCTGGCAATCAATATAGTTTCCATGCCCGTTTTTGAAAGGGGAATGACCCATGGTCACAACAGAGAAGTTCATACCGTAATACTTTAAAACAAGGGATCAAAAAATGAATGAATTTGGGGCATTAAACTGGGTGATATTAATCATTTATATTATTGCCAATTTGATCCTGGGTTACGTCTTAGGCAAAAAAATAAACACTGCGAAAGACTTCTTTCTGGGTAGAAAAACAACGCCATGGTGGGCCATTGGTATTTCTGTTATTGCAACCTATGTCAGTGCATTGACATTTTTGGGCGCGCCTGCCTGGTCATATAAAGAAGGTTTGTCCGTGATTGCCATACATCTCAATTATCCTATCGTTATTTTTGTCGTGGTCACGCTGTTCTTTCCGTTCTTCTACAACAGCGGTGTTGCTTCAATCTATGAATATATAGAAAAAAGATTTGGTGCAAAGGCCCGCGGAGTTATTTCCATTATCTGGATGACGTCCCAAATATTAGTATCAGGTGCAATCTTGTTTGCAACTGCCCTGGTACTCGAGTTCATCACCGGCGTGGATGTTGTGCATGCGATTTTTATCGTCACCATCATTGCTCTTATCTACACCGTCATGGGTGGCATAACGGCAGTAATCTGGACGGATGTTATCCAGGCAGGCGTCTTGTTAACAGGCGCTCTGATTATTGTCTATGCATTATTTGATCAGATGTCACTGCCGCTGCATGAAACGTTATTGCAACTTAAAGCACAAGGTAAAACGAATCCGTTGGATTTTTCATTTGATATTAGCAATGTTACCACCATATGGTCAGGTATCATCGCCATGACCATTTTTCACATCACCGTCTATGGAACCAACCAGATGATGGTGCAAAGGACCCTGGCATCGAAAACTATTGGCGATGCAAAAAAAGCCTACATGCTGATGGGATATATGGCCTTTTTTATATACTTCTTGTTTATATTCATGGGCATACTATTCTACAGTTATTATGGCGGCAGGGAATTTGAGAATGGTAATACGATAATATTGCAATTCGCCGCAGACTACGGTATGCCCGGTTTGATGGGTATTATTGCCGCCGCGGTCATGGCCGCTTCCATGTCAAGCCTGGATTCCGCTTTTAATTCCCTGTCGACAGTTGCCACCGTCGATTTCTATCAAAAGTACGTTACAAAAGACGCATCACCTGAGCATTATCTTAAGATAAGCAGGCTGCTGACAGTGGTATTCGCCATTTTGATCATCATCCCTGCTTACGTGTATACCAAAAGCACAGGATCCGTATTAGAAATTATTAGTAAAGTGGGTTCCTTTTTTATCGGTGCCCAACTGGGCATGTTTGCACTAGGCTTTTTTTCCAAGCAAGCAACCGAAAAGGGCCTGCTGGTCGGGACGGCAGCTGCGTTTCTCGCGGTTGCTTATGTTGGGATAGTTACTGATGTGGCCTGGCCCTGGTATTGTGCAATTGGTCTCATAGTCAGTATTGTGGTGACCATAATTGCCAGCCTGTTAATCGATGGGGTTCAATTGGAATATTCCCCCTATACAATAAAAGGACAGATAGCAAAATTTAAGAATGAAAACCTGGATGAGAAAGAAGACGGTTGGTATCTGGTCCCTGGCAAGATAGACAACGCCAGTTATCTTTTACTGGTATTTTTTGTCGCGATTATCATATTCTTGTTGCTGTTCGAACGTCTGATCTAAGTAACCCCACGAGCCATCAGGCTGATCGGTATTCTGCTTCGAACAAAGTATTGCTATGGAAGAATTTAACGGTGCCTCTATAAGGTTTTTGAATAAACAATAACCATACTAAAGCAGACTAGTACACAAATAATAATGATCAAAAAATCTATAACCCTGAGCAATAAAATACGTTTCAAGTCATTGATGGATGGAATTGCCAGTGCCAACCCCGATAATCTCAAACAACGCCTGCAACAAGCCTATCATCCACAGGCCAATTGGCGTGGTTCTCATCCACTGAATGAGATTAAAGGCTTGGCGGCTATTGAAGCAGTCGTATGGTCGCCACTGCTGAGGGCATTCCCCGATCTTGAAAGGCGTGACAATATTATTATAGGGGGCAATTACCAGGGCCGGGATTATGTTGGCATGGTAGGACATCTTGCCGGCACCTTTAAGCAAGACTGGCTCGATATTCCGGCAAGCGGTGGTTTGATCTATATACGCTATGGCGAGTTTCATCAAATTGTTGATGGCAAAATCATTCTGAGTAGCGTATTGATCGATGTGCTGGATGTGATCCGCCAGGCAGGTTTCTGGCCGCTGCCTCCAAGCCTTGGCTGTGAAGAGATGTGGCCGGGCCCGATCTCAGCCGACGGTGTAACATTGACAGAGCAAGACCCTGAGCAATCAAGCGCCAGTCTTGAATTATGTCTGGCGATGCAAAAGTCACTGGGCAATACCCTGGTTGGCCGGGACGATTTATTAAATATGTCACAAAAAGACTATTGGCACCCGAAGATGATGTGGTATGGCCCCAGCGGTATCGGGAGCAATCGAGGCCTGGAAGGGTTTGTCGACTGCCACCAACGGCCTTTCAGGATTGCCTTTCCAGAGCGTAATAGTGGTAAAAATCATTATGTCCGCATTGGTGATGGCAAGTATGCTGCAACCTCAGGATGGCCCAGTGTCATGGCAAAGCATGCCGGTGGGGATTGGTTGGGTATGGCGCCGAGCGGGCGGGAAATCAGCATGCGGGTAATGGATTTTTATCTATGTGATGAAGACCTGATACGGGAAAACTGGGTGCCCATCGATATTATCCATATATTATTGCAAATGGATGTAGACATTATGGCCAGGGTCAAACTACAGTTTCGTAAACCGTCAACCTATAAATAGATAAATCTTGTAATTGCTCACTTGACAGATTCTCCATGAACGTAGCAGTATGGCTCTATTCTTAGTGACAATGCAGAGTATAGTGCCGCAATGACTGAAAAAAAATCGTTAGTTAAGCGCAAATCCCGCAGGCTCTCCGCGCTATCTGCATGCTTTCTGGAACATCAGTCATTCCTGAAAAAATTCCTGTCGCGATATCTTTACAATCACCATGACATCGAAGATGTGGTACAGGAGACTTATCTGCGTGCCTATAAAGCAGAACAAGACAAGGGCATCGAGCAGCCGAAAGCTTTCCTGTTTCATATTGCCAAAAATATTGCACTCACGGAACTGACAAAAAAGACAAAATTAATTACCAACACTATTGCGGATTTAGACGATTCAGTAGTTATAGGGAGTGAGGCAACAGTCGAAGACGAAGTACAAGCACGGCAACAGCTGGGTATTTATTGTGAAGCGGTGGCGTCTTTGCCGGAACAATGCCGCCGGGTATACCTGTTGCGTAAGGTTCATGGCCTGCCGCATAAAGACATCGCCGAACGGTTGGGATTGACGGTCAGTTCCGTTGAAAAACATCTGCTCAAGGGTGTCCAAAAGTGCCGGGCCTATGTGCGCGAGCGTGAAGAAGGCGCGCCAACGCTGCGGCAGTCAGATATTCCCCAGGTCACCGCAATAGAGAGAAAGAAATGAAGGAGAATATCTACGAATTTCCGAATCGCAGTATCATTGAAGAAGAGGCCGGTGCCTGGCTGATTAAACTCGATGATGAGGCATTGCTATCAGCAGCAGATCGGCAGGCATTGCGCGAATGGCTTAAGCGCAGCCCGGCGCACTGCGAAGAACTCAATAATCTGGCCGCCTTCTGGGGTAAGATGAATGTGCTGACCGAATTGGCAGTGCCCTTGGGTAAGCACGAGACTCAAGCTGAACGAAGTACTTTTAGTATCGTGCCTCTGCCGCAGTTTAGCCTTAACCTTAAGTGCGCCAGTGCTGCGGCGGCGGTCTTTGTGTTGGCTGTTACCATTGTGTTTAGCGCCTGGATCAAGCCGGATCCATTAATTGTCAGTAATGGGCTCTACGCCACCGCCGTGGGGCAACAACAGACTATCACCCTGGCAGATGGCTCCGTAATACTATTGAATACCAATAGCCAGATGGATGTTATTTACGACGAGCACTACCGCGACATCACCCTGCTGCAAGGGGAGGCCTACTTCAGTGTGGCCAAAAATCATGCCCGACCGTTCCGGGTCTACGCCGGAATTGGCCGCATCCAGGCCGTGGGAACGGCGTTTTCTGTGCGCCTGAAAGACCAGGACGTTAGCATCACTGTTACCGAAGGCCGTGTAGTGCTGACAGCGTTCAATCAGCTAAAGACCACTGCGCTGCAACCGGGTGCCGATAACAAACCACAAGTCATCGGAGATTTACGCGATGAGGATCATGCCGAAAAACTCGGTATCCTGGAGGCGGGTCAAACTGTCACCATTAAACGCCGTGTTACGCAAGAATCCATCGCCCGAACCAACCTCGAAGCCATTGAAACTATCGAGCAGCAGGAATTGGCGCGGCGCCTGTCCTGGCGCAAGGGGCTGTTAATCTTTACCGGTGAACCGCTGGAAGATGTGGTTGCCGAAATCAGTCGTTATACTACCGTATCGATTGAAATCACGGATCCAACTGTACGCACTATAAAAATTGGCGGCCAATTCAGAGTCGGTGAAACCGAAGCGATGTTTGACGTTCTGGAAGAAAACTTCGTACTGCGCGTTACGCGCCTCAGCTAAAATCATGTACATCTATCCGCCGCCACATAGAA
>JADFPU010000019.1:0-6536 GCA_022562175.1 Pseudomonadota bacterium
GGGATAAACGCCGAGAACACGGAGTATTAATAGTTTGTAGTGCGTTTCTCTCCGTGTTCTCTGTGGTTAAAAACCGGCGCCAGGCAACGGGGCATTTACTAAAAATCACTCAAGAACTAACCGATGATGCCTGACTACGTGTCCACATTCTCTACCGACAACGCGTTCTGCTCAATAAATTCGCGCCGTGGTTCCACCTGATCACCCATCAATGTTGTGAATATATCATCGGCAGCAACAGCGTCTTCTATTCTCACCTGTGAAAGACTGCGGGTCGTTTCGTCCATTGTCGTTTCCCACAGTTGTTCAGGGTTCATTTCACCCAGACCTTTATACCTCTGCAAATATAGTCCACGAGACGCTTCTTTTTGCATCCAGTCAAACGCCTGCTTTAATGAAGAAACTCTCTGTTCCTTATCGCCGACGCGCACCACAGCATCCTCAAGCGTATACTGATTTTCCAACTCAACAAGATTTTGATATTCAATGGAATTAAAAAATTCAGCGGTAAAAACATTAACCAGTTCCACGCCATGCGTGTTAATACTTACCTTGCCACCAAACCCCTCGCCAGCACCTTGATTAGATACCTCAACCTCATACACAGCCCCATTCAGCTGAGAGGATTGCAACGCTGTCCTTAGCCCATCAAACCAGGCCTCGACAGAATTTTTATTCAGACAGTCTTCTCCGCTTAAGCGTGGTATTTCACGTAACGCCTCCAGAATTTTGTGATGATAGCGTTTCGTCAACCGCTGCATTTCCCTGTTAGAGACACTATATAGCTCTGCGAGCCTGGCCAGATCCTTTGCTGCAAGGGGATCTTTCTGACTAACCGGGTATAGCTGAACACCTTCCAGCGCCAAATCCATGAAATAAGCCTCCCTTTCTGCTTCATTTTTTAGATATCGCTCACTTTTACCCTTTTTAACCTTGTAAAGCGGTGGCTGGGCAATATAGATATGGCCCCGTTCAACCAACTCCCGCATTTGACGATAGAAAAAGGTCAGCAACAATGTACGAATATGTGAGCCATCGACATCGGCATCCGTCATAATGATCACCTTATGATATCTCAGTTTGCTGATATCAAACTCATCCCGGCCTATACCGCAGCCTAATGCCGTGATCAAGGTTCCGACTTCCACTGACGATAACATCTTGTCAAACCTTGCTTTTTCTACATTAAGAATTTTTCCTTTTAACGGCAATATTGCCTGGTTTCGGCGGTCCCGTCCCTGCTTGGCCGATCCACCTGCAGAATCGCCTTCGACCAGGAACAGCTCAGAAAGAGCCGGGTCTTTCTCCTGACAATCTGCCAGCTTACCCGGCAGGCCAGCCACATCTAGCGCACTTTTACGGCGCGTTAACTCCCTGGCTTTACGGGCCGCATCACGGGCTCTGGCCGCATCGACCACTTTTTCACAGATCGCTTTTGCTTCAGCAGGCTTTTCGGCCAGAAATTCCTGCAGTTTTTCAGAAACTGCCGACTCTACCGCAGCCTTTATCTCGCTGGAAACCAGCTTGTCCTTTGTTTGAGATGAAAATTTTGGATCTGACACCTTAATCGATAGCACCGCCGTCAACCCCTCACGAACATCATCCCCGCTTATCGCAACTTTTGCCTTGGCAGCTATCCCGCTCTTCTCCATATAACCATTAAGGCTTCGTGTCAGCGCGGCTCGAAACCCCGCCAGATGCGTACCGCCATCTCGCTGCGGGATATTATTGGTAAAACAGAAAATATTCTCTTGATATGAGTCATTCCATTGCATCGCAAGCTGGACTGTGGCCTCTTCTTTATCCACATCTATATCCATAACAGTGTCATGCAAGGGTGTCTTGTTTCGATTTAAATGCTTTACAAAGGCGCTTATGCCGCCCTTGTATTCAAAAACACTGGATTTGCCTGTCCTGTCATCGCTCAGCTCTATGCGTACGCCTAAGTTCAAGAAAGACAGTTCGCGGAGTCTGCTGGACAGAATATCGTAATGAAATTCAATATTACTAAAGACTTTCTCACTGGGTAGAAAACGTATTTCCGTTCCAGTCTTATCGGACGGACCACAACGAACCAGCTTGTCTTGTGGTTCACCATAACTATATTCCTGTCGGTGCTGATAACCTTCACGATAAACAATCAGGCTCAGGCTCCTGGATAATGCATTCACGACTGATACGCCAACGCCATGCAGCCCCCCTGAAACCTTATAGGAATCATCATCAAACTTGCCACCTGCATGCAGGGTCGTCATGATGACCTCTGCTGCAGACACCCCTTCTTCCTCATGTATTCCAACAGGTATGCCTCGGCCATTATCTACCACCGTTACCGACTCATCAGCATGGATAGTGACTTTTATGTCTGTACAATACCCTGCCAATGCCTCATCAATACTGTTATCCACCACCTCAAAAACCAAATGGTGCAACCCGGTGCCATCGTCAGTATCGCCGATAAACATTCCTGGCCTTTTACGAACAGCTTCAAGCCCTTTTAAAACCTTGATTTTCGAAGAGTCGTAAGTATTTTCATTAACCATGTATTTTTCTCTTTTGTAAAAAACCTTTTATTTTGCCACCTTTGTGAAGGTTCCACGTTCCACGTGGAACATCATTGAGGGGCCTGTCGTCAGTGTCTCAGGGCTTGTTTCCGTTGTTGTCAAGAATACCTGTGCTTTCTGCTTGATTAAAAGTGAAATAAACTCCGCACGGGCTTGAGTATCCAGTTCAGCTGCAAAATCATCAATTAAAAAAAACGGCTTGTTGCCTGTTCTTTCCTCAAACAACCTGGCTTGAGCAACCAGCACTGTTGCTACAAACAACTTTATTTGTCCTTGCGAATAAGTTGAAGAAAGGCGATAACTGTTGTCCGAAAACTTAATATCAGCCCTGTGCACACCATGTCTAGTATAACCTATCTGTTTATCTGACTCGCGCCCTAATTCCAGACAAAGATTCAACGATTTATCTTCTGGCCAACCGCTTAATAAAGTTAAATGAGGTTGATCAGAAAAAACCTCCTGCGTATATTTACTTACTATTTTTTGTAACTGCTTAATAAAATCGCCTCTTAGTGTATTGATCTTGTTTGCAGCCTCTACCATTAAATACTCCCAACCAGACAGCTGTTCACCAACAGTGATTCCGCTTTTTAATAGAGAGTTCCTGTGTCTGAGTGATCTGTGATAGTCATACCAGATCTTTAAATAAGCAGGTTCCACGTGAAACAAGGCCCAGTCCAGCCAGTGCCTTCGGTATTTTGGTGTCCCGGTAATGAGCCTGTGTGTATTCGTTGTTATTAATATTAGAGGAATGTTGCTTGCCTGCTGCGAGAGTTTTTTTACGCTTTCTCCTTTGTAGAGTATTGATGTTTTGCCCTGTTTTCTCTCAATGCCTGTCTTTACCCTGCCAAATCGTGGATGCTGAATATTAGCAGTAACCAACAATATATCCTTCTGGTGCTGAATAATTTCACTCACCCGGGTGGTGCGAAATGATCTTGCTCTGGAAAGAAAGTGAATAGCTTCCAGTATCGCGGTTTTGCCGCTTGCGTTGGGTCCTGTGAAAATATTGATCCCTGGCGACGGTTCAATAATAACGTCTGTCAGGTTACGAACATTCTGAACCCGAAGCCATTCTATGTGCATATGTGGCTATAAGCGCATAGGCATTACAACATATTTGGTTTTTGATGGGCCGTCTGGCAGGATTAAGCAGCTACTACTGGGGTCAATCATCGTAATTTGCACTTTTTCAGTCTTGATGTGACTTAGCGCATCCAGTAAATATGATACATTAAAGCCTATTTCCAACTCCTCGCCACTGTAGGAGACCTCTATCTCTTCTTCTGCCTCCTCCTGCTCAGGATTATGGGTAAGCGCACGCAACTTGTCCTTCTCCAGAATAATCCTCACACCTTTGTACTTTTCGTTTGAGAGTATTGATGCGCGTGTCAAGCTTTGACGCAAAAGCTCTTTATCGGCAATAACATAGTTTTCAGCCTCTGCCGGAATCACCTTTACATAATCCGGGAATTTACCGTCAATCAATTTACTTGTGAATTGAATTAAACCCAGTTTAATGCGTATATGATTCTTGCTGATTTGCACCAGAATATCATCATCTCCTTCATGCAAAAGCCTGAGTAATTCCATAACCCCTTTCCTTGGAATAATAATCTGGATTAATGTTTGCTGATCGCTCTTCACTACCGTATCGCACAACGCGAGGCGATGTCCATCTGTTGCAACGGCCCTCAGTCTATCTCCTTCCAGTTCAAATAAAAGCCCATTCAAATAATAACGTACATCCTGCTGAGCCATAGCAAAAGCTGTTCTATCAAGGAGTGCTTTCAGATTGCTTTGAGAGATCTTAAAATCCGCAATGTTTTCATTAATCTCTATTAATGGATACTCTTGTGCAGGCAATGTCGATAAGGTGAAACGACTCTTTCCTGAGGTTAGTAATACACGATCACCAACAATATTCACATTAATCCTAGCCTCATCTGGTAAAGCTCGGCAAATATCCAACAACTTACGTGCAGGTAACGTCACCTCTCCGATCGAATCGACAGCGTTTTCAGTCTCCATTGTTAGCTCGACTTCCATATCGGATGCTGTCAACGAGATACAATCTTGTCGAGCGTTAAGGAGTAGATTGGAAAGTATGGGAAGAGTTTGTCTCCTTTCAACAACACCATTGACCGTTTGTAATGCTGGTAGAAGATCTTCTCGAAGGATACTAAATTTCATAATTTAACCTATATATACTTACTATTATTATTAGCTAATTAACTTAGTGGATAAGTTTAAAAAATATAATAAAAACAAGTGATTATTTGTGTTTTTGAGTTGTTTTATTGTGTGGATAATAATATTACATATGTGGATAACTTATTTTATTTTTAAAAAACACAATTTAACCCCAGAAAACACACAGATTAATTATCAAGTTGTTAATATATTTGCCAGGTTCTTGTAATCTTCTTCTATTTTTTGTTCATTTTTCCTTAGCTCGGTGATTTTTCTGCAGGCATGAAGCACTGTTGTATGGTCACGTCCACCGAAAGCATCGCCAATTTCGGGAAGGCTATGGCTTGTTAATTCTTTAGCAAGTGCCATAGCAACCTGACGGGGACGGGCAACAGATCGACTTCGCCTTTTTGAAAGTAGATCGGCAACCCTGATCTTGTAATACTCAGCCGTTGTTTTTTGTATATTTTCCATGGTGACCTGTTTATCTTGCAGTAATAACAGGTCTTTTAGCGCCATCTGGGTGAAATCAAGTGTTATGGGATTGCCGGTAAGATTAGAGTTTGCAACCACACGGTTCAAAGCCCCTTCCAACTCCCGGACATTAGAACGGAATCGCTTTGCAATAAAGAAGGACACTTCATCTGGGAGGTAAATCCCTGCTTGTTCTGCCTTCTTATTGATAATGGCAACGCGCGTTTCCAGTTCAGGGGGGTCAATGGATACAGTCAGCCCCCAACCAAACCGTGATTTTAGGCGCTCTTCCAGACCATTAACTTCCTTGGGATAACGGTCGCAAGTGAGAACAATCTGATGTTGGCCCTCCAGTAACGCATTAAAGGTGTGAAAGAATTCTTCCTGGGAGCGCTCTTTGCCGGCAAAAAACTGAATATCATCGATGAGCAGTGTGTCCAGGCCGCGGTAGTGACGTTTGAATTCATTGATGGCATTGTGTTGTAATGCTCTTACCATATCCGCCACAAATCTCTCAGAATGCAAATAGGCTATATTGGCGCTGGGCTTTTTTTTAAGGATAGCATGCCCAATAGCATGCATTAAATGGGTTTTACCCAGTCCTACTCCACCATAAATAAACAGTGGGTTATAGGCTTTACCAGGGTTTTCAGCTGTCTGCATTGAAGCGGCGCGAGCGAGTTGGTTCGATTTTCCCTCAACAAAGGTACTGAATGAAAATTTAGGGTTTAGGTTGTTTGCATGACGTCGCTGACTTTTTGGTTGAGATATATCCGCAGCAGAAACGTCTTTGTTTGAGGTTTGCTGGATGGTAGTAGCTTGACTGCCAACCTCAAGCTTGAGAATAAAATCTTTACCGTTTAATAGCTTTTCCAGTTGTGTCTTAATAAGATCGATATATTTTTCATTGATCCAGTCAAGCACGAAACGGTTTGGCGCGAGCAAACGAATTAAGTCGTGTTCTTCTATAACTTGCAGGGGTCTGATCCAGGTGTTGAATTGTTGCGGTGAGAGATCTCCTTCTAGTTTTTCAAGGCATGACTTCCATACAGATATCCCCACAACCAGGATCCTCAAGAGAAAAAAGTAAGCGGAACAAAGGTGAAGTGTATACCTGTTTGTTTCACTTATCCACAGGCGCGATTAAAAAATAAATGAACGATCAAATTGACAAGCTGAAGTGATGGAAAGTACTATAACACGCTTTTTTTGAGCGTAAAACAGGTATATGGTTTTTTAAAATATGAAGCGTACATTTCAACCAAGCAATATTAAGCGTAAACGCAAGCATGGCTTTCGTGTTCG
>JADFPU010000019.1:6546-21088 GCA_022562175.1 Pseudomonadota bacterium
CGCACCAAATCCGGACAACTTATCCTCAAGGCGCGTCGCGCCAAGGGGAGAAAGAGACTTGCCGCCTAGTGCAACATTATCCGAACGGTTTACACGCGCAAACAGGCTGACTAAACCTTCAAATTTCCGGGCGGTTTTCAATTCCGCTCAGCGCTGTGCCGACAGTAACTTTCTTGTTCTGGTGAAAAAGAATGGGTTGGGCTTTGCCCGGCTGGGAATGGCAATATCCAAAAAAACTGTTAAATCGGCAGTTGCCAGGAATAAGGTAAAAAGGTTGGTCAGAGAAAGTTTTAGGCTTAACAGGAACAGTTTAAAGGGACTGGATCTGGTCGTTCTTGCCCGAAAAAACATTACTTATAAAGACAATTGTATTATTGGAAAATCTTTGTTGACTCACTGGAAAAGGCTGTCATCGTGCCTAAATTAATTATCGCCTGTATCAGGTTTTACCGTCGCTGGATAAGCATATTGTTTAACCCTTGCTGTCGTTACCAGCCAAGCTGTTCAGCTTACGCCTGTGAAGCAATAGAACGGCACGGTGTTGTAAAAGGTCTGTTTTTAAGTCTACGCCGCATCGCTAGCTGTCACCCTTTTCATGCCGGCGGTTACGATCCGGTGCCGTAGTTAACTGATATGGATACAAAACGTTTTATTCTGTTCATCGCCCTCGCTATGTTGTCAATGATGTTGTGGCAGGAGTGGCAGAAAGATTATGGCATGACAGGCGAGCAAACCCAGGGAATTGAGCTATCTGGCGAGCAGCCTGTACTACCAACGATACAAAAACAAAACGACATTCCCGAGGCGCCAGTTGATTCAATGGGTCAGGCTCCGCAGCAAATTGTCAAGACACTCTCCCGAAGTACTTCAAAAAGGATAACGGTCAACACAGATGTGTTCCATATCGAAATTGATCTGCAAGGCGCAGGTATACGTCTGGCCGAGCTAAAGGAATATCCGGTTGCGATTGATCGGCCCGAACAGCCGTTGCTGCTGCTGGGTGAAACAGAGTCTATGTTTTATGTTACTCAGGGGGGGCTGCTTGGATCGGCTTCCTCACCGACCCATGAAACTATCTTTAGCTCGGCCCGGCTCAACTACAGTCTGGGCGATGGCAGAAATACGCTGGAAGTGCCGCTGACCTGGGTGTCTGATCAGGGCTTGAAGGTAACAAAGATTTTTGTCTTCACGCGCGCAAGCTACCTTATCAATATCCGTTATGTAATAGAGAACGGCGGGGCGCAAACATGGGAAGGCAGATCCTACACGCAAATCAACAGAAACGATCCGAACCAAGCAAAAGCGCGTCTTATTCACACATACACAGGCGCAGTACTGTCCAGCCCTGACAATCGCTACGAAAAAATCTCTTTTGATGACATGCACGATCAAAAGCTTGATGCAGAAATAGTAAATGGCTGGGCGGCGATGATACAGCATTATTTTGTGACCGCGCTTGTGCCAAGCTCGAAGACTGCACCATACCACTATTACACCAACACAACGCCTGACAACAGGAATATTATTGGCATGTTCTCGCCTGTAATGCGCATCCCTTCCGGCGCCACAGGCAGCATTGAAGAGCAGCTGTACATTGGACCAAAGACCCAGAAGGTACTCTCTGAGATAACCGAAGGGCTGGAACTTACTGTGGACTATGGGGTGTTGTGGTTTATAGCAAAACCATTATTTTGGTGTCTTAACAAAATCCATGAAATTACCGGCAACTGGGGGTGGTCTATCATCCTGGTTACCATGTTGTTGAAAGTGTTGTTTTATCGTTTGTCTGCAGCAGGCTATCGCTCCATGGCAAATATGCGGCGCGTGCAGCCCCGAATAATATCCTTAAAAGATCGCTATCAGGGTGACAAGGCGCGGCTCAATCAGGCCATGATGCAGATCTACAAAGAGGAAAAGATTAACCCGCTGGGTGGTTGCTTCCCGATATTGATACAGATCCCGGTGTTTATTTCGTTGTACTGGGTGTTGCTGGAAAGTGTTGAAATGCGCCAGGCAAGTTTTATCTTCTGGCTTAATGATCTGTCCAGCCCTGATCGCTTCTACGTTTTACCATTGTTGATGGGCATTACCATGTTTATTCAACAAAAATTAAATCCCGCGCCAATGGATCCGGTGCAAGCAAAAGTTATGTCGGTTTTACCCGTCGTTTTTACTGTCTTTTTCGCCTTTTTTCCTTCTGGCCTGGTGCTTTACTGGGTTGTCAATAATATATTGTCTATCGCCCAGCAATGGCTGATTTCCCGCAACATTAATCGTGCGGGTCTTGAGCCCAAGGCCCCATAACTGTCTTTGTCGGCGATGGCTGACAAACAAGATACCATTACAGCCATTGCTACTGCGCCGGGGCGTGGCGGCATTGGCATCATCAGGGTATCAGGCTCAAAAAGTACCGATATCGTTAAATGTTTAACCGGCCAGATCCCCGGCGCAAGGAAAGCGGTCTTCTGTGCGTTTCGGGATCAGGGTGGTGCTATCATAGATCGGGGTATAGTGCTGTATTTCCAGCGGCCGGCCTCTTTCACTGGCGAGGATGTTATTGAGTTACATGCGCATGGCGGACAGGTTGTGCTGAACATGTTGCTCAAGCGTACAAAAGAATTAGGTGCAAGACAGGCCAGGCCGGGAGAGTTTACCGAGCGCGCATTTCTGAATGACAAGCTTGACTTGATTCAGGCTGAGGCGGTTGCGGATCTTATTGATAGCGTTTCTGAAAAAGCGGCGCGTAGCGCCATGCGTTCACTTGAAGGCGAATTTTCCTTGCAAATTCAGCACATAACAGAGCAGCTTATTGATATAAGGGCAGTTGTGGAAGGTGCGCTGGATTTTCCGGAAGAGGAGATCGATTTTCTTGCGGATTCTGATGTGATAAACAAAATCGAAAAGTGCCTGGCCGCTGTCGTCGAGATCTTGGCAAGGGCGCAACAGGGCAGACTTCTTAATACCGGTGTCAGGGTAGTAATCATCGGCCGGCCGAACGTCGGTAAATCGAGTTTGCTTAACAGGCTCTTGCAAACAGAACGTGCAATCGTTGCCGCGACCCCTGGCACGACTCGTGACGTAATAGAAGACAGCATCCTGCTTGATGGGCTATTGGTCAATATTGCAGATACCGCCGGCCTGCGTTGTTCTGATAACCCTGTCGAACAAGAAGGCGTCAGGCGTGCGCAGCAAGAAATACAACGCGCAGATATAATAGTGTTAGTAACGGACTCAGGCAAAGCACAGCAAGACGAAGCAGCTGTGCTTAAGCAGCATGTGCCGTCGGGCAAAAAAACACTAATTGTCCACAACAAGATAGATTTACAGGGGAAATCGCCTTGTGTTTCTGCCGGTGATCAGGACCCGCCAGCCATTGATCTGTCCGCCAAGACCGGCGCTGGAATAAACCTCTTAAAAGAAGCTTTAATCAACCTTGCCGGGTTAGAGGACATGGGTGAGGATGTTGTGTTGGCGCGCACCAGACAGATCGATGCCCTGGATCAAACAAGGCTGTGTATTGCCAACGGTTTGACTGCTTATGTTGACATTGGCGCTGCAGAGATACTTGCAGAGGAATTGCGCAACGCGCAGCAACTGCTTGGCGGCATTACAGGCGAGTTTACGGCTGATGATTTGCTGGGTGAAATATTTTCCCGGTTTTGCATTGGTAAATAATAGATGAGTTAAACAGTATAAAACCCAAGGCGAGCTTATGAGTATTCAGGTGCAAATTTCTGTTGGCGAATTTCTGGACAAACTTACGATTTTGCAAATAAAGTCCGAACGCATCACAGTGCCGGCGAAACTTGAAAACATCAAAAAAGAGCTGCAAATTTTGCTTGAGACCTGGCAGCGCTCGCCCTATACCGGGATAGATATCACTGCAGAAATGCAGGAGTTGCGCGTAAAAAATGAAAGCTTGTGGGACATCGAAGACAAGATTAGAAAACAGGAAGCCAAAAAAATATTTGATGACACGTTTATTCAGTTGGCGCGATCGGTATATTTTACCAATGATCAGCGCGCGCTGGTAAAAAAGAAATTAAACTTGAAGCTTGGTTCAGACTTAATTGAAGAAAAGTTATATGCCGAATACAGTAGTGAATGAAACGAACAACAAGCCGAAGCTTCTGATCTATGTGCACGGCGATAAACTGGGTGATGCATTGTTAAAGCTACCAGCAATAGCAACGATCAGAGAGCAGTTTCCTGATCATCATGTCACCTGGCTGGCTGGCGCAAACAAAAGTGTTTTTTGCGGATCATTAAAACCACTTATATCGGCAATGGTAGACGAGGTGTACGAGAATGCACAAATAGGCGTCGAGTGGAAAGAGTTGTTCAAGCCGCCACCATTGAATGGAACATATTATGATGTCGTGATCGACACGCAGTCTGTTGTTCGGACAACCTTGTGCTTACGCAGGATAAAACACAAGCTGTTTATATCTTCTGCGTTACGGTTTTTGTTTTCCAGCCGAAGGCCTGCAAACCAGAATAGAATTTCCGGCACCGCACAACAACTCTTGCAGTTGCTAAGACTGGCATCGGGCAAAGACATCAAACAGAAGAAGTTGCTGTCGATCCCAACGCAATATCGTCAGGCAGCTCGCAAGCTGTTGCCCACTGGGCCGGTTTATATAGGTATCGCGCCTGGTGCTGGAGACAAGCAACGTTGCTGGCCCTTGAGCAGATATCTAGAAGTGGCGGGACTACAGCAAAGCAAAGGCCGGACGCCGGTTTTTTTTCTTGGCCCTGAAGAGACGGCATGGCAAAGCAGGATACTGGCGGAGGTAAGCAACGCTTGTCTGCCGGAGCAAGAGGCGGTCGGAAAAATGGGACTAACGGGCCCGCTGTTGTCCCTGGCGCTTGCCGAGCGCATCACCGCCGGTGTAGCAAATGACTCTGGCTCCGGGCACATTCTTGCGGCAGCAGGGCAGCCCCTGATCTCCTTGTTTGGCCCATCTAACCCGGACAAGTTTTTTGAGCCATCTGCTGTGCGGGTGTTAATTCGTGCACAGGATTATGCTGGCAAGGAGATGATCAATATTCCTGTGCAGGCCGTGACAGAGGCCATCGAGGCGCTTGTTGATCGCTTTGCGCCAGCACTGCAACAGGCGGGGGGCGATGACAATGGCTGATGGGGCCGAGCGGATATTGTTTATTTCTCTCAGTTGTGTTGGCGATGCAGTAATGACCACCCCGGTATTACAGGCATTACACCAACTGTATCCTCAGGCGCTTATTGATATCGTCGCTGACAGACGTTCCAGTGATTTGTTTCTTTGTTGCCCATATCGTGGCGAAATTGTCCATAAAGACAAACATAAGGCCTTTAGAGGAGTTGTTTCACTGTTGAAAGAATTGCGAGCCAGAAAATATGATGTAATTATTGATCTGCGCACAGACGGTGTCGCGTATCTTTTGCGCGGTAAAAAGCGTTATACGAAATGGAGGGCGCAACCATACGGCACACATTCAGTGGAGCAACTTATGGGTGTGATTCGCCGTATTTATGGCGACAGACCCATTCCTGCTGCGAATGTCTGGTTAGCTGAAGCGCACTATAAATTTGCTGAAAAAAGCCTGTCTGTTTTGCCAGGCAAGCAGTGGCTGGCTTTGGCTCCCGGTGTGGGCGGCGCAGAAGAGAAATTATGGCCCGTCGATAAATATGCAACGCTGGCCAATTCATTAACGGATTTGTTTTCCGGTGTGATTTTAGTCGGATCTGTAAATGAGCGGCAATTTACTGCGGCGGTTAGCAGAAACTTGACCGTGCCATTTGTCGATATGGCGGGCAACACAGATTTGTTGCAGGTCGCAGCTTTAATAAAATGCGCCAGGATGTTTGTCGGCAGTGATTCCGGCCTGGGTCACGTTGCCAGCGCAGTTTCTGTGCCAAGTCTTACTTTTTTCAGTGTCGATACTCCAGAACGATGTCGCCCGTGGGGAAATAAAGGAGTGTGGTTAACGGGCGAAAATCAGGATGCGCGCGGGATAACTATCCATCACGCAGAAGCCAAAATAAGGCAATGCCTGCAAGCGGCACAGGTATAGCCTACAGGCCAAGTAATTTTTCGTAGTCGCTGATCACATTTTCCCAAAGCAGGGTCTGCGCGCGTTGTTGCGCATGCTTTCCCATGCGCTTAAGCAGGCCTTGATCGCCTAATAGTCGGCAAATAGCAGCAAAAAAAGCTTGTTCGTCATCCGCGCTACAGAGCAGGCCGGTTTGGCCGTCAATGACAGCTTCCGCAGCGCCGCCTGAGCGCCCGGCAATGGCAGGGATACCATGATATGCAGCCTCAATATAAGCAATACCAAAACCTTCAACATCGTTGCCGTCAGTGCTGCCAGGCATAAGGAACAGGTGGCTGAGATCCAGATAGGCGCTTGTTTCAGGCTCGTTAGCAGGGCCGGCAAACAGGACATGATGTTCGAGCTTAAGTGTTTGCACGAGTTTTTGCAGCGCGGTTTGTTCGGGTCCTTCTCCAATGATGACGTAAAGCAGGTTTGGGTATAGGCATAAAAGTTTTGGCAGGAGTTGCATGACCTTGCTGTGGCCCTTGCGTTTTTGCAGGCGCGCGACGCTTATCAGGATCGGGCTGTGCTGATTAAGTCGGGCCGTGATGCTGTGCCGGGTCTTTTTGTCAGCCACAGCAGGCATATTAATGCCGGGGTTGATCACATGCAGTTGCGCCGGGTTTGCAAGAAAAGGTTTTGTGCGGCTGGCAGTGTAATGAGAGTTGGCGATTACTGCTGTGGCTTTAGTCAGAGAGGCTTCAATGCGTTTTACCTTTGCACGAGAGCATTGAACAGGCAGCTCAGTGCCGTGGGCAAGACAAAGCACCGCCGGCACAGCTTCAGATCGCAGCAGCTCAAGGCTTTTCCAGGAGTCGCAAATGATTGCCAGTGGCTTGTTCTGTTGAATAAACAGGCTGATGTCCCGAGCCTTTTTGCGTCTACGTAAGAATTTTATGCCGGCATAGCGTTTGACTACGAAGCCTTGTTTGCTGTCGAAAGCGAATTCCTGCGCATCACCATGGCTGTCTGCAAACACAATAATTTGCTGTCCACGCGAAAATAAAGCCGCACTGATACCACATAGCAGGTTTTCAATTCCACCGACCCGGGGAGGGTAGCACTGTGTGGCGATAACGATCATGGTCATTCAGAAGTCAGCATGTGGATTAAATCAAGCCGGCATGGTTTAGCCTTTCCAATACTTGCCGGACTGAAAGCTCATCAAGCGCTTGTGGTTTGAAAATATTCTTTTGAGCGTTTATATCAGCAACCGATGTTGGCGTGATAACACGCTGCCGTTGTCCCAATGCATGGCTACGGCGCCAGTTAGTGGGTCCAAACAGGCCAAACACGGGGATGCCGGAACATGACAGGATGTGCATGGGCGCAGAATCATTCGTTACGGCAAAGCCGGCATGTTTGCCCAGTTCGGCAAGCTCGGTCACGTCAAACAAAGCTGTTGCATCTATTCCGGTCCTGGCAGCCAGGGCGCGGTTGACTTCTATATCGTCATTGGCGCCTATCCATATAACCTGAAACCCCTTGCTTTGAAGCGCCAGAGCGAGATCGAGGAAGTAAGGCCAGCGTTTGTTGGCGTGCTTGAGACTGGCGCCTGCGTGCAGTAGCACGAAACGTGAAGAGGCAAGCTCTGTATCGTCCAGCCACTTTTTAATATGCAGTCTAGTCTCCTGCGTGACAGGAAGTTGCGGAGGTTCATGGCTTGGCTCAATGCCTGCGCTAATAAGTATCTGCTGGAGTCTCTCATAGGCGTGACACTGACCGACATATGGCTCATGCGGGTGCAGATGGTAGGGAAAGCGTGGATGATTGCCTGCCCTTGCCGGAACACCTGAAACAGCACAAAGCAAGCCGCTTCGATCATTGGATTGCAGATCATAGAGTCGATCAAAGCGCTGCTTGCGTAGCCAGCGAAGGCTTTGCCACAATGAACCTGGACCTTTTCGTGGAAACGCCTGTATTTTTAAGCCATGCCAGTCTTTAAATAGTCCGGCAAATGCGGGCGTGGTAAGTAAATGAATGCTGTCATTTTCATGGTGTTGCTGGATACGACGAATAATGGGACTGGCCATAATCATGTCACCTAAAGCACCCAGTTTAATGATCAGTATCTTCACGTGTTACAGATAAGCAGACGCCATTGCATAAGCAATATGTTTCAGGAAGCTGTTTGTCGACAATTATTTTTTATACAAATACTGGCCGCAGTAAACGTTAATATCAACAGCCACCAGAATATAGATGACCAATAGGATCCATAGAAGGCCATGTGGGTATTGATAGGAAATACCGCCGTTAGTACCGATAACCACCATGGCCACAGCGCCATGACAAGATCCTGCTGTAAGAGGAAACGAATAAACACCAGCGTGAAAAGCAACAGTCCGAGCAGGCCAATCATGCCCGTTTCTGCTAAAACCTCCAGCAAAAGCTGATGTGGATGTGTCTGTCCGTTCTTAAAGAACGGGTTGTCTGCATGACTGTAATCCTGGTAGACAAAACGAAAGCCACGTGGACCGATGCCGTTTATCCAGTTGTCCTGGAAGATATTAATGGCGGTTCGCCATATAGGCAGGCGCGTGGCAGTTGCCTTGTCTATAGCCTGGTAGTCGCCGCTGAACAGTCCCATGGTAACCTGTATCCGGGCCTGTAGGGGTTTGTGTGCAGCAACCACAAGGCTCATGCTGGCAATAATGACTGCAGCGAGCATACAGAGTTTTTTCACTAGCGTTTTATCGTAGTGACTTCGCTTTAAAAGATACAACACAAAGCCGGAGCAACTGACTGCCAGCATGATCCAGGCAGCGCGTCGAGCACTTAACAGAACGACCATGAACAAAGGTATTAACAACAGCCATAACCATTTATGTTGTTTGCTGTGCGCCCTGATAGATTCGAAATACAGTGGTGAAAGGGCGGCCGTAACATGACCGGCGGTGATCTCCGGGTAAAAGATACCCGAGATAGTTCCAGGCCGGTAAGGGTTGCCGAACAGATCGGTTTTAAACAGAAATTCAATGACAGCATCAATACACCAGAAGGCGATAATACAGAAGATCACCAGCTTTAGTTTATTCAATGTGTGCGGCTTATCTATCTCCTGAATGACGAACAGTCCGGCAAACAAAAAACGCAAATAAGGAAAAACGGTTTGCGCGGAGCGTTGATAATTCACAGCATCGATAAAAGAAATAAGTAACGGCAGCCACAAGCACAGAAACAGGATGGTAAATGCCCGAGCAACGGGCGTACTCCAGATCAGGGCAGGTGACTTGATAAAGCGAAACAAGCCAATCAGCGACATGATGCCAATGGGAATGTTATATAACGACTTGCTGGTAAACAGGATTAAGGCCGATAACATCAGCAGAAAAGCCAGGTTTGATTTAAGCCAGTTGTAACCAGCCTGTCGCCTGGACAAGGAGCAGTTTTCAATTGTAGCCATGGTATATTTAAGAGGGCTAGATGATTTATTGATAGTTGCCGGTGGCAACGGGCATATCTTTCCTGGCGCAGCTGTTTGCCGGTTATTGTAACAGATCTATCCTTTCTAATTTGGCTGATGTGGCTGATGTATTATGATGCAATGATTAAACTATTATTTTATTACCACTGTTTTCGCAGGGATGTGTCTAATTTTTCCCTTGTTAAACACAGGCGCTATGACGGTTTTTTGATCAGCATGCACCAATCCGGCACGCATTGGTTAAAGCATATGCTGAGTATGGCCATCACCCGCGAATTGGGGTTGCCTCCGCCAAAGTATAATCATGCAAATGATATTATAGGTGGCGTTAAGGAGCCGGGGCTTCACCCCCAGGCGCCTCAGATTGTGATGAGTCATTCCATACCACATATGCTCCTGAAATATGCAACATTCCGAAAATTAATCAGACTGCCGAAGTATGTTGTTCTTGTCAGGGATATGCGTAAGTCCATCGTGTCTAATTATGAGAAATGGAGAGAGCAATATGGCTGTGATTTTTCGGAATATCTTCGTGGCGATGTCAGCGGCCATCGGTTTAACAATGATGTCTGGTGGTGTATCCGGTTTTATAATGCCTGGGGATATCTTGCGGAGAAATTTCCCGAGGACACATTGGTCGTCAAGTATGAGGATTTACAACAAGACGCGATAAATGAACTCATGAGGATAAATAATTACTGGAATCTACAATTACAGGAATCAGCATTAGTGTATGGCATTGAACAGTCCAGCAAGGGGAAAATGGAATTGAAATATGATCCTGCGGCCCCGCCCGGCGTCATCAGTAAAGATAATCGTGCCATTGCAGACTGGTTTAATGATTCTGACAAAAAGTTTTTACGAGAAATTAGTCGGCGATATCTTAAATATTCTTTTGGCTATGATTTTCAGGGCTGATCGCCGGCGACCATCATTTCATACAGATCAAGCGTTCTGTCCAGCATGCGCTGCAGCGTAAAGGGGTTTTGATCGGGAACAACCGGCATGTGATGATGAAACCGGCTGATTAGATTTATTGCCGCGGAAATATCATGCGGCGCAATCAAGCCTGCCGGCAAGATCGCCCGCAGTATTTCTGCAGCGCCGCCATGATCATAAGCGATCACCGGTATGCCCAGGCTTAATGCCTCAAGCGCCGTGCGGCCAAAGGCTTCCGGCTCTTTTGCCAGAGATAATAGCAGGCCGCTGATGCTTACAATTTCCCTGATGTCATTACGGTGTCCGAGAAAACTGATGTGGTTATCCAGTTCCATTGCCGACACTTTGTTCTTTAATTCTTGATAAAACGTCTGGCGGTTGGGGGGCGGGCCGCCAACGATAAGTCCATGAACGTTAATGCCCGCTGACTTGAGGGCGTCGATAATGAGAATAAAGTCCTCTTGTCCTTTCCAGCGGGTGATGCGTGCGGCAAGGGTGATCAGGAATTTCCCTCGTAGTTGTGGCTGTTGTTGCTGCCATTGGGCCAGCCATTCTCCATCAGGCTGGTAGCCATAAGGGTATTTCTCGTTGCTCACGCCTCGCGGTATGACCGTTATCTTGTCAGGATTAGTCTGCGGATAGTTTGTCAGGATATAGTTATGGATGAAGTCGGAGATGGCGATGACGCATTCACCGTATGTCATCACCTTGCTATACGGGCCCACAGTATACGGGCCGTGAACGCTGGTGACAAAGCGTGGCCGCTGTCTATGTTGCATGCCACGCCAGGCAAGATAGGAGATCCAGCCGGGCAGACGAGAACGTGCGTGCAGCACGTTTACACCGTGTTGTTTGATTAGTTGTCTCAGCTTTGGAATATGCCTTAGTGTCAGTGGGGATTTTTTGCCTATGGATAAAGTAATATGTTCGCTGCCCATATCTTGCAGTTCTTTTACAAGTGCACCGCCAGCGGATACAACAATGCAGCGATGACCCCTTTTCACCAACTCTTCCGCCACTTCAAGCGTGCCGCGTTCAACGCCGCCTACATTTAATGCAGGCAAGGTCTGCATGACGGTCAGTTGCATGGAAGATCTCTGCGGGTTGAATTATGCTTTGGCAAGCACAACCGGTTTAATAACAACTGTGCGCATCTGGCGGCTTCGTTAAGTGGCGGCTTTGCGGGGGATAAGGACGTGCCTGACTTCCAGCGATGAAATGCTGTGATGAGTTTATCATCGAGCATTTTTTTCACAGCACTGGAAATGCGCCCCGGGTTTTTAATGGGAACATTGAATACACCCACTGATGCCCCGCTGGTGATGGCTTCATAGATCATGGAGATGCTGTCTTCACTCACCCACACCGTCCCGGCCTGTTGCAATGCGTCATGAAGCCAGGCCGCAGGTGCTTGGTTGAACGGTATGTATTGTACATTATCACTTGCCAGCTTGTGCATGGATCGCCGGCTGATGTCTGGTGTGCGTGGTGAGTCTGTGATGTGCCATTGAATATTCGGTGTGTTCAGGACCTCCTTAATCTGTGCTGTTAGCGATGTATTATCCCAGCTGTAATGTTTAGACTCGCCGCCTATCATTACCAGTCCCCGGGCGGCATTCAGTTGACTAGAGGGCAGGCTCGTATTCAACGCTCCCTGTGTCTGCACGATATTCTTCGCAGATCCGGGCTTGTCGTGCGACGGTATAAAACACAGGTCAAATAAAGCAGCCGGCAAGCTGGGCTTCATGAGTACTATGGCTTTGCCGGCGCGTGCATGTCTGGCGCAGAGCATTGACAGGTGTGTGCCGTGACCGGCAGCAATGATTAGATCCGGATCCGGCAAGTCTGCACCGGCCGGAAACTTTTTTATTAAATAATGATAAATTGCGCTGGATATGGAATCTGCCGGTAAGTCGTACTGTTGGCACGCCGTCAGTCTGCAAATGGCCTGCACGAGTCCCTTGCTTTGCGCGTCGTGGCCTGGTCTGCGGTCACTGATACGCCAGATTACGACAGCCGGATCCTTGTCGCCGACAGCATTCAAGACTAAGTCACAATGGTTGCTTGAGAGTGTATTCTGTGCCGCAATAAGGACACGTTGCCTTGGCAGTCTTGTTAATCGGCAAGTAGACGCGCGGGTGAGAGTTCCACAAGCTCATTTCAGGCAAAGGGCAATGTAATGGCAGATCAGCATTGGTGATCTCATAGCTACGCTGGTCATTAGGGGTCTTGCCGGTTTCAAGATCTGTCATAATTGAATCATCCGTTAATATACGCCAGCCAGTCGGCGTGTTCTGTACTGCGACCATGTACTAGATCAAAGTAATGCGTTTGCAATTGGGTCGTGACAGGACCACGCACGCCGTCACCGATCATTCGGCCATCGAGCTCTCGAACAGGCGTGACCTCTGCGGCGGTGCCGGTAAAGAAGACCTCGTCAGCAATGTAGACCTCGTCTCGCGTAATGCGCTTTTCCTTGACGGTCAGGCCAAGTTCCTGAGCCAGTATAATCACCGTATCACGGGTGATCCCTTCCAGGGCAGAGGTAGTATCAGGAGTGTAGAGTATTCCATTACGGACGATAAAAATATTTTCTCCGCTGCCTTCCATCACATAACCTTCATTATCGAGCAGCAGTGCTTCGTCATAGCCACACGCCAGGGCTTCCTGTAAGGCCAACGTTGAGTTGACGTAATGGCCGGTGACCTTGGCCTTGCACATGCTGATATTCACATGATGCCTGGTATAGGACGATGTCTTGATACGGATGCCTTTTTCCATGCCGTCACTGCCCAGGTAAGCGCCCCATTGCCATGCTGCGATGGCGACGTGCGTTTTCAGGTTGTCTGCCCTCAGGCCCATGCCTTCGGCCCCGTAGAAACAAATCGGCCGTATATAGGCAGTCTCAAGTTTGTTGTCACGCACGACATCAATACAGGCCTGGTTTAGTGTTTTTTCATCGAAGGCAATCTGCATGCGCATAATATGTGCAGAGCGAAATAATCTGCCGATATGTTCCTGTAGCCGGAAAATCGCAGGGCCACGACTGGTTTTGTAGGCGCGCAAACCCTCGAAAACACCGGTGCCATAATGCAGGCTGTGCGTTAAGACGTGTATCTTGGCATCACGCCATGGCACGAATTTGCCATCAAACCAGATCTTTCCGTCAAGATTATCAAACGCCATACACTTTCCCCTGATGTTTTGTTATTTTTAAATGGATATTGCACCACATATTCAGCATCTCTGCCAAATGAAACACGTATAATTTTTTATCAGCAGCGTTTATCAGCAGATTGTTATATGTTAGTAGCTGTTTCAGCCTATAGGCAAAATGAGGTTTGAAAAATGATTAAAGAAATTACCCCACTGCAGGCCTGGGAAATTCTCCAGGCCGATCGAAGCTCAACACTGCTTGATGTGCGCTCTACCATTGAATTTGAATATGTCGGACACCCGTTGGACGCCCTGCATATTCCCTGGAAAGAGGCGCCGGACTGGCAAGTCACAGCTGATTTTGTAGACAAAGTCCGAACAGCGTTACAAAAAAAACTTGGTTTGACCCGGCCGGCCGAAGAGCTGCCGATACTTGCCATCTGTCGAAGCGGCGTGCGTTCACTCAGCGCAGCAGAGCTGCTTGAGAGAGAAGGCTTTCGGCAGCTTTACAATGTTATTGAGGGATTTGAGGGGGATCGCGATAATAACAATCATCGCAACACAATCAATGGCTGGCGATTTCACGGGCTGCCCTGGCAGCAGTCCTGAGGATTAAAGATTTTTATAATCAGCAATCAGGTAGACGACAGGAATTAAAAATTACTTGATCAGGCCCCTTGTATCGTTGCTAGCGGATCTTGCCCGGAATGTCTGGGCGGGTTGTCGCCTGTCGACCTTTGTTCCGGTCAGAATCTGGCATTTTCGCTTGTCGTTGGTTCAGGTATTTATGTTGTTAATCCTGTCGTTTGCGCTGAACTTTATTTATGACTTTGTCAGCTCCCGGCCGGATAATCAGTTCAATATATATGGCCTGAATTACCAGGCCAGCCTTTATCTGCTGTTTTTTTTCAGCGTTGTTATTATTGCTGGTCTGCAGCACGC
>JADFPU010000182.1 GCA_022562175.1 Pseudomonadota bacterium
AGGAACTGGAGGGGGAAGTACGGGGTGCCGGCTGGAAGTTCATCAAGGTTATATGGGGTTCTTATTGGGCTCAATTGATCGCACGCGATACCCATGGTCTCCTGTACAAGCGCATGGAAGAAGTCGTGGACGGTGAATATCAGGCTTATAAGGCCAATGACGGCGCCTATGTCCGGGAAAAATTTTTCGGCAAGTATCCTGAACTGAAGGCGATGGTGGCGAATATGTCGGATGAGGACATCTGGCGGCTTAACCGGGGTGGGCATGATCCACATAAGGTCTATGCAGCGTATGCGGCGGCTGTCAAACACACAGGCCAACCCACAGTGATCCTGGCCAAGACCGTCAAGGGTTATGGCATGGGTGAAGCCGGTGAAGGACAAAACATAACCCATCAACAGAAAAAGATGGGGGAAAGTGCGCTGAAGGCCTTCAGGGATCGTTTTAACATTCCGATTTCAGATGATGAAATTGCCGATGCCCCGTTCTACAAGCCCGCTGAAGACAGTCCTGAAATGCAATATTTGCGCGAGCGATGTAAACAAATGGGCGGATTCTTGCTCAGTAAGCGGTCAACGCCACCCGCCTATAAGTACCCTGATGTCAGTCTCCACAAAAAGTTACTGGCCGGAACAGAAGATAAAACCATCTCCACAACGATGGCATTCGTGCGCATCCTCAATGCACTGATACGCAACAAGGACATTGGTAAATACATTGTACCGATCATACCGGATGAGGCACGGACTTTTGGTATGGAGGGCATGTTCCGGCAACTGGGGATCTATTCATCGATTGGTCAGTTATATGAACCTGTCGACCGTGATCAGATCATGTATTACAAGGAAGAAAAGAGCGGTCAAATACTCGAAGAAGGGATCAACGAGGCAGGCGCATTTTCTTCCTGGATCGCCGCAGCGACGGCCTATAAGTATCACGGCAAGACCATGATCCCGTTCTACATCTACTATTCGATGTTTGGTTTCCAGCGAATTGGTGATCTCGCCTGGGCAGCCGGTGATATCCGGGCGCGCGGATTTCTGCTTGGCGGTACTGCCGGCCGGACTACCCTGGCCGGTGAAGGCCTGCAACATCAGGATGGTCATAGTCACATTCTCTCCTCCACCATCCCGAATTGTATAAGTTATGATCCAACCTATGCCTATGAGCTTGCCGTGATCATTCATGATGGCCTGGACAGGATGTATGTAAAACAGCAAGACATCTATTACTACATCACTGTCATGAACGAGAACTATACCCACCCACCAATGCCGGAGGGTTCCACAGAAGGCATACTGAAAGGCATGTACTTATTGCAAAAAGGTGGCAAAAACAAGCTAAAGGTTCAGTTAATGGGATCAGGCACCATCCTGCGAGAAGTCATTGCAGCAGCGGATTTACTAATAGAAGACTTCGGTGTCGATGCCGATATCTGGAGTATCACCAGTTTTAATGAATTGAGGCGGGAAGGGCTTGATGTACAACGCTGGAATATGCTGCATCCTGAATCCAAGGCAAAACCCAGCTATGTGGAGACATGTCTAAAAGGTCATAAAGGTCCCGTGATTGCTGCAACGGATTATATAAAGACCTATGCGGATCAGATCCGTAATTTTATTCCGGGCACTTATAGCGTACTGGGAACCGATGGCTTCGGACGTAGTGACAGTCGCAAGAAATTACGTGAATTTTTTGAAGTGAATTGTTATTACATTGTTATCGCAGCGTTAAAGGCACTGGCGGATGAAGGCAATATTCCCTTGTCCAAGGTAAGTAATGCGATAAAAAAATACAACATAGACCCTGATAAACCAAACCCGGTAACTGTCTAGAAGGCAGCAGGTAAAATGAACAGCAAAGAAAAGCCACAGACGCCTCCATGGTTGGTGGTGTCTGGGGTTATTTTTTTTCAGGCTTTTCCCTTACAGAACTAAACTATGACTAGCTACTAAATTATGAGCAACCAACGCGAGATACTCATCCCGGATATTGGTGATTTTGAGTCAGTTGAAATCATTGATATCCTGGTAAAACCAGATGATAAGGTCAAACAGGAAGATCCCCTGATCACCCTGGAAAGTGACAAGGCAACCATGGACATCCCATCGCCTGCCGCAGGTATTATCAAGGAAATCAAGCTCAAGCCTGGTGATAATGTGACAGAAGGCACGGTAATACTCCTGCTTGAGGAAACTGAACAAACTGAACAGGCATCAACCACAGCTGACGCAGGTACCCCAGACGCTCCGGCAACAGCGCAGCAAAGCAGTGAACAGCCTACTGCGCAGGACAGTGAACCACCCGCAGCAACGGGTCAACGACCCGCACCCCACACACCGACCAGTTCAGAGATTGTAGGCACCAGTAATTCAGCCAGGGCTCATGCCAGCCCGTCCGTCAGAAAGTTCGCACATGAACTGGGCGTCGATCTGGGTCTGGTTCGAGGCAGTGGCCGTAAAGGCAGGATCATTCAAGACGATGTAAAAGCATTTACCAAAGCAGTATTATCCAGTGACCGGGTATTTGATAAGAACGCAGGTTTTTCTTTGCCTGAGATCCCGCCGATTGATTTCTCAAAATTCGGCCGCACAGAGACCCTGCCTATATCAAGATTGAAGCGTATCGGTGGACAAAACCTGCACCGCAGCTGGATCAATGTCCCGCATGTCACGCAATTCGATGAAGCAGATATCACGGAGCTGGAGGGTTTTAGAAAATCCAAGAAACAGGAAGCAGAAAAACAGGGAATAAAACTGACACTACTGACCTTTTTAATCAAGGCTGTCGTCGTTGTACTCAATAAATACCCGACGTTTAATGCGTCTCTTAGTCCAAATGGTGAAGAACTGATCCTGAAAAAATATTTCCATATAGGCTTCGCAGTAAATACCGATGCAGGTCTAATGGTGCCTGTCATCAAGGATGCTGATCAGAAAGGCTTGTTTGATATTGCCAGGGAACTGGCAGAGCTCGCCACAAAAGCCCGCGACAAGAAATTGGGCCCTGCGGACATGCAAGGAGGATGTTTCACCATCTCCAGCCTGGGTCATATTGGCGGAACCGGTTTTACACCTATCGTCAATACGCCGGAAGTTGCTATCCTTGGTGTATCACGCTCAGCAATGAAGCCCACCTATATTGATGAGCAATTTGTTCCCAGACTAATACTTCCGTATTCCCTTTCCTATGATCACCGTGTAATTGATGGCGTTATCGCGGCGGAATTTGCACAATATTTGAGTGCCGTCTTGACCGACATTCGCCAAATCCTGCTATAAAAACATTCCACTTCTCGGCCAGCTCAAATGGGTTTGAAAAGCGCTTATTAAGGGTTGTAAGGAAAACCCCGTAGGAGTAAGGTTTATATACTTCTCTATAGGAAAAGGCTGAGGGATGTATCAAGCTATCATTTTAAAATGCTCTGTCCTTGTATCCATTCTTCATAGGACTACTTAATAACTAGCCATGCCACATCCAGATATTGTGAATGAATAAACGATACTGACCCTGAGGCATCTGCTGGGCCTTGAAAACCGGATCATCACAGATGATAAACATGAGAGGTAGTTCAAAATGACCACTTTTGGTACAGGGAAAACCTATATAGATGTATATAGGTTTGGGGTCTAGGCCCTTTCCGGCTATTACCTGTTAGGGTGCTTGAAGAACTATGGAACTTTACATCTGGTTACTAGGTATATTCTGCATCATTTGTGGTGCGACTAATGGGTTCGCTGGCTTTTTCGGAGCCAAGGATACTGATAAAGAAAATGCAGACCGACTTTCATTTTTCATTGTCGCTGTTGGTTTCGGAATCTTGGCGATAAACGCTTTATAGATGAGCTTATGAATATCGGTGAAATCATATCTGCCGTAGAATTGATGCGTAAGGCTTTGGCCTTGTTGAGAGAAATAGTAAACTCCATTGCTAAGAAGCCTGATAAGGAGCGAGCAGAAAATGCTCTTCGTGAGGCAGAACATGCATTTCAGATAGCTGAAGCTAAAGTTGCCGGGGAATTAAAATATCAACTCTGTAAATGCACTTGGCCACCACAGATTATGCTAAGTAAAGGATTTCGTGATTATAGCGAGGTATTCAAATGTCCACGCTGTGGCAAAGAGTTTCCTCCACCAACTCCTGACCTCCCAGATGATTCGAGAAGCGCACCCTTACCAGCTACTAATTTCAATGGTAGACCCCTTTCCTCTTTATAAACGGGCTGATTTTAAATGCCGACCCTTCAATAAAGGTGAAATAATAATGATAAACTTAAAGTATTAATTGGTTTTTCTAATTGTTTTCGCTTACAGCAGACCTATACTTAGATCGAGGAGATAAAGATGTCGATTAACAATGAGCTCCATGCCCAAATCGAAAAGATACTAGCTTCAAACCGGGTCGTGCTTTTTATGAAGGGCACGCCGCAGCAACCCCAGTGCGGTTTTTCCGCCACCGTGATCGGCATACTGGACAAGTTGGTTTCCGATTATGAGACGGTGAACGTGTTGGAAGATGCGACTATCAGAGAGGGGATCAAGGAATATTCAAACTGGCCGACGATTCCACAACTCTATGTGGGCAATGAGTTTGTGGGCGGCTGTGACATCATCCAGCATATGTTCAACAGCGGTGAATTACACAGTTTGTTCGGGGTAGAGTCTCCCGAGCGAATAACACCTAAAATAACCCTAAGCGACACCGCCGCAAGGGCCATCCGTGAGGCGCACGAGCAGCAGCCAGGGATTGCGGTACATCTCAATATCGACGCGAACTGGCACCATGAATTCACCTTGGGCCCAGCCGAAGAGCACGAGATAACGGTCGAATCGAACGGCGTTGAAATCCTGTTTGACATCGACTCCGCACAACGTGCGCAGGGGTTGTCTATCGACATGACGGAGACCCCGCAAGGCATGGGATTCAGTATGGACAATCCGAATGCGCCTCCGCCGGTCGCGCAGATCTCGGCTCAGGACCTCAAAGCGAAGCTCGACGCCGACGAGCATTTACATTTATTCGATGTCCGTGATACAGACGAGCGTGAGCGTGCACACATTGAGGGTTCTCGTTTGCTGGATGATGAGGTAATAGAGTTTATCGGGACACTGCCCAAAGACGAGATGCTCGTTTTTCACTGCCACCTTGGTACTCGAAGCCAATCCGCCGCTGATCATTTCCGCCTACAAGGATACACAAACTTACATAATCTAGTCGGCGGTATTGATGCCTGGTCGCAAGAGGTCGATACCAGCGTCCCTCGTTACTAGCCCGCGCAATGCAACAGTTTTAATTTAATTAAATCATCGGTTTCAGAGGTTTTCGATTAATTTTTTACATTGTTTAAATTTGTTATAAAGTTTTATACATTGGAAACAAAAAATGGTAATCCTACCGGTAATTTTCGAAATGGGTCAGAAATGTCCAAGCTGCGGACAAAGATCTAGCTCTAAAATTGATCAGGGGTGAATCGCCCCCAGTTTGCTAGATA
>JADFPU010000183.1 GCA_022562175.1 Pseudomonadota bacterium
ACCAAAAGCTGAATTAGTCGTTTATGTAAAAAGCGAAATTGCTAAAAATATCGGCATATTAGACCCCATAACAATTGATTATAAAAAGCGGCATAAAGGTTTTAATGGTAGTAAAATACCACTTGCCGGGTCAAGTGTGGCCGGACAAGAAAAATCTCCATACATCATAGGGGGGGTAAAAATAACACCAAATAAAACCTGGAAAGTTATAGGCATTGAATACGAAACAAAAACATTTTTAAACGCTATCCTTTCGCATTGCTTGAACTGTTTCACCTGATCCAGCAAAACCCGAAGATCAATGGTGTGCGTGCAAGCACTATACGCCTCGTCAGGGAATCCATCTGCCTGATTGATGATGATTTTCGTAATGACATACGAAATAAAACACTATTTATCGAAATAATAAAACAACCACACCGGGTCGGACACGAGCTCAGACGCATGCATCGTTATGGTGTGTTATGTGCGTACATGCCTGAATTTGCCAGGATAGAAGGTTTAATGCAGTTTGATTTATTCCACATCTATACCGTGGATGAGCACATCCTTTTTGTGGTACAAAATATGCGACTGTTTGGTCTGCCGGAATATGCAGAAAAGTTCCCACACTGCCAGCCGGTACTCAAATTAATCCCCAAGCAGGAGTTACTTTACCTGGCCGGCATTTTTCATGACATCGCAAAGGGACGAGACGGTAATCATTCAGACCTCGGGTTTGAAGATGCACTGAGATTTTGTCGCAACCACCAATTGCCGGAATTCGACTCCAAATTGGTCGCCTGGCTGGTGCAAAACCATTTAATCATGTCAAAAACAGCCCAGCGTAAAGACATTAATGACCTGCAAGTTATTAATCAGTTTGCGACAACGGTCGGTGATGTGATGCACCTGAATTATCTTTACTTACTGACGGTTGCCGATATTTGCGCAACAAACCCGGCATTGTGGAACAACTGGAAAGACGAACTCATCGCTGAGTTATATAGAAAAACTCTACGTGCGCTAAGGCGTGGCCTGGAAAATCCCATCGACAAGACTGAACGCATACATGAAGTAAAAGAGGAGGCATTAGCGCTCATCAATAAAACGTCCATTAACAGTACCGTTATTGAAAAGATCTGGGAGAAACTTGGTGACGATTATTTTATCCGTTATTCACCGGATGAAATAGCCTGGCAAACCCAGAACATTGCCAGAACCAGTATCGATAAGCTGCCTTTGATTATAGTGCATGAACGTGCGAGCCGTGGTGGCACCGGAATATTTATTTATATGCATGATTACGAAAATATTTTTTCACGCACAACGATGGCGCTTGACAAGCTTGATCTGAATATTGTTGATGCAAGGATTATCACTTCTACAAACGGTTATACTCTGGACAGTTTCATTGTCCTGGAAAAATCAGGAGAGATGGTTAAAGGCAGGGATCGGATCAAGGAGATTAAAGAAAAGATTTCACAGCAACTGGCGTCTCTTGACAAGGCCGCAAAAAAAGTCTCACGAATGAAATCGAAAAAACTGAGAAACTTCCCAATCCCCACGCGTGTAACATTCACAAATGATGAAAATAATGCCAGAACGATTATGGAAGTCATTGCGACAGACCGGGTTGGACTTTTATCGCAGGTTGGCATGGCGATGGAATTTTGTGGCGTGAACCTGCAAGGGGCTAAAATTGCCACCTATGGTGAACGAGTTGAAGATATATTCTTTATAACTGATCGCGACAATAAAATGATCACAGACGATATCAAACTTGAATGCCTGCGTAATTCCATTACCGACTCACTGGACACTGACTAGTAGTCTGTCCGGGAATAGAAAGCCTTGAGCACGTATAGCGCCACACCGCCCCCCAGATCCGAAAAAACGCTAATCGACAATGCAGACAGGCTGGCCGGCAAAACACTCCGACAAATAGCCTATGAAATGGGGCTGACCGTGCCAGCCGATCAAAGCCATGCGAAGGGCTGGATAGGAGAGTTAATGGAACTCTGTCTTGGTGCAACAGCATCATCCCGGCCAGAGCCGGACTTCCAATACATCGGTGTAGAGCTGAAAACCCTGCCGATTAATCACATTGGCAAACCGAAAGAATCAACTTATGTCTGTACAGTACCGTTGACTGTCGAGGCCGACATCAGCTGGTCAGGTTCTGTGGTAAAGCGAAAACTCAGCAGAGTGCTGTGGTTGCCGGTAGAGGCCGATGCCTCGATTGAATTTGCACAACGGCGCATTGGCAGTGCCTTTCTATGGAGCCCGGATGCACAACAAGAGACAGACTTACGGACCGACTGGCAAGAGCTTATGGATATGATTCACATGGGCGAAATAGATAAAATAAGTTCACAACACGGCAAGGTGTTACAGATAAGGCCCAAGGCAGTGAATGCCCGCGCCCTGACAAAGACGGCAACAGCGACAGGAGAGCCCGGCTTTACCTTACCAAGAGGGTTTTATTTACGCACAAGTTTCACCCATAATTTACTCACAATGTATGCAGGATAATTGGCCAAACACATGACAAGCATTGACCGCAGACTATCTATTGCGCCGATGATGACGCACACGGACAGGCATTTCCGTTATTTTTTGCGCCTTGTTTGTCGTCACGCATTGCTCTACACCGAGATGTTAACCACAGGTGCTCTTATCCACGGCGACAGCAGGAAATTGCTGGCATATAACGCGTCGGAGCACCCACTTGCGATCCAGCTGGGTGGTAGTGATCCGAAACAACTGGCGCTCTGTGCAAGCATGGCACAAGACGCAGGTTATGATGAGGTTAACCTCAACGTCGGTTGCCCCAGTGATCGAGTCCAATCAGGAAGATTCGGTGCCTGCCTGATGGCAGAGCCGGAACTGGTCGCGGCATGCGTGGCGGCCATGCAAGCCAGCGTATCTATTCCGGTCACTGTTAAAACACGCATCGGTATTGATAATCAGGACAATTACCAGCATCTTTATGACTTCGTTGTTAAAGTCTCCGATAGTGGTTGTCAAACATTTATCATCCATGCACGCAAGGCATGGTTACAGGGATTAAGCCCGAGACAAAACCGCGAGGTGCCTCCGTTAAACTATCAGCTGGTACACCGGCTTAAGCATGATTTCCCTGCACTCTCTATCCTCATCAATGGTGGTTTCACCACGCTCGCCCAGGTAAAAGAGCAATTACAGCACGTAGATGGTGTAATGATGGGACGCGCGATCTGTAATAACCCTTACCTGCTCGCACAGGCAGATCAGGTAGTCTTTGGTGATACAGGACCCGTCCCGTCCAGACATGATGTTATGCAGCAATTCATACACTACATCGAACAGGAAATGCGCAAAGGTGTGTCTTTCAGTAGAATGACCCGGCACATCCTTGGCATGTTTTATGGCCAGGGAGGAGCACGTGCCTTCCGGCGTTACCTCAGTGAGAATATCTATCAGGCGAATTCAGGCGTCGAAGTAATTGAACAGGCAATGAGTCTTGTGAAGGCAGCCTGAATACCGTGACATGCCGCCGTTTACCAGGCGCCCAGTCCATTCAGCAGCATCCCACTGGGCCAGGATGTGTTAAGCAAGTGTGATGCTTCCCCTGCCTGATTAATTAAATCCTAGAGTATCTGGCTCATGACTGCCAGCAGAAGTGTTCACATTCGACATAATCGATTGACAGAGGGTCAATACCAGGCTGTTTATAAGTCCTGCATGGACTTGTCCAGTGGTTCTCTGGATAATTATCCAGATCATGTCTATATATCGCTCAATTACCTTAAGCCTTTGCCTGTCACTTAGCGCCTGCACTGCTGTGCCGGAAAAAGATAACAGCGGTATCAAACATGTGGTTCTGTGCTGGCTAAAGGAGCCGGGGCATAAAGAGCAGATTGAGCAAGTCATCAATACATCCAGGGAACTTGCTGCAATCCCCGGTATTGTTGAGATAATTGCCGGAACAGCACAAGCCAGTGATCGCGCGTCTGTGGACGATTCATTCGATGCAGGATTGATCATGACATTCAGAAATGCCTCAGACATGAACGCTTACGTCATGCACGAGGAACATGTAAAACGGGTAAAGCAGGTGTTTATGCCTCTCTGCCAGCGTATTCAAGTTTACGATATTGCCTATTAAGCTTTTGCACAAATGAAATTTATTTAGTAATACTTAGCACATGATCAGACGAAACTTTTATCTCCTGCTTATATGCCTGTGCCTCGCCGCTTGTGAAAACAAGCCCCAGTTACCTCGCTTGTCTCATGATGCAGTCCTGCTCAGCTTTGGTGATAGCCTGACATTCGGCACCGGCGCAGCAAAGAGCGAAAGTTACCCAGAAGTACTTGCGCAACTCAGTGGGCGTACAGTCATTAATGCAGGCGTGCCCGGTGAGATATCTGAGCAGGGACTCTTGCGTCTGCCTGCTCTGCTTGCCCAACACCACCCGAACTTATTAATCCTTTGTCATGGCGGCAATGATATGCTCAAGAAAAAGGACCTCAATCAGACCAGCGACAATATCCACAAAATGGTCCAGCTTGCCCAACAACAAGGTATCCCGGTAATTCTTATGGCTGTTCCAAAACCAGGATTGTTTTTAAATCCTGCCGCTATGTATAGAAACATTGCAGAATCGACCGGTGTACTACTGATTAATGATTTAATTCCGGATGTTCTTAGCGATGCCAAACTGAAATCGGATCCCATACATCCAAATGAGGCAGGCTACCGGAAAATAGCCGAGCATATTGTCACCGTCCTCAGGCAAAACGACGCGATATGACACAATATTGATCTTGATTCATACATCCTGTATGAACTTTATTATTTGGATTTCAATTACAGCTATGTGATGATCAGTCCAATCAACCGGTTACTGAACTCAAGGAAATCACCATGAAAAAATTTCTCCTGTTCCTTTTAACAGCCTGGGCATGTCTGTCTGTTAATTTTGCTTATGCGGACAAACAGCCGCAAACAGATAAAGAAAAGTTCAGTTATGCCGTCGGTATTCAACTTACAGAAAATATCTTGCGACAATCCATCCAGGTAGATACTGAAGCCTTCATTCAGGCGATTAGAGATGTACTGAATAACACCGAAATGAAATTAACACGGAATGAAATGCAGGAGGTTCTGGCCAACTATCAAAAACAACAACAAACATTGCAAACGCTGCAGGCACAGAAAAACAAGGCAGCCGGAGATAAATTCCTGGCTGCAAATAGAACAAAGGATGGTGTGGTCGAATTGCCCAGCGGTCTGCAATATAAAGTCATCAGCAAAGGCGATGGAAAAAAGCCAGGCATTGATGACAATGTCCTTGTCCACTACCGCGGTACTTTACTCAATGGCAAAGAATTTGATAGTTCTTATAAACGCGGCGAACCGATAACACTGAGCTTGAAAAATGTGATCAAGGGTTGGCAAGAAGCCTTGACAATGATGGGCGTCGGTTCCAAGTGGCAGATATATGTGCCTGCCA
>JADFPU010000184.1:0-649 GCA_022562175.1 Pseudomonadota bacterium
TTAAACTGGGTCCGCTGTTGCTTTCTCCAAGCGTGATTGTTGATATACTACATCGGTACAATCTGTACAATAATGCGGCCAAGGCCAAGATAGCCCACTATATTAAGAAAGTGAAACTTGTCCGCGAAGATTACCTGAATTTACTCGGTATTGAGTACAACAATACTCAACAGGTAGCTCCACCAACACGCATCGAACATGGGCGCAAAAGCAAGCTTTGTTCGAGATCGAAATACACACTTGACAACATACTAGGACAATCTCTTCCATTGAAAAAGGCGAAAGCTATGGTGGAGCAGCTTAAATGTTGTACATCGTCGATTGTTCTCTACGGTGAGACCGGTACCGGTAAAGAATTATTCGCACAGGCAATTCACTCACTATCACCGCGCTGTGGCAGTTGTTTCCTCACCGTGAACTGTGCTTCGATACCTGAAGCACTCGCAGAAAGCGAACTCTTTGGTTACGAAGAAGGGGCATTTACAGGGGCCAAGAAGGGCGGAAAGACAGGTTTGTTCGAGCATGCTCACGGCGGGACGATTTTTCTTGACGAGATCAGTGACATGCCCATGAATACCCAAGCCCGTCTTCTGCGGGTATTGGAAGACGGTACGTTATTACGCGTTGGAGGCCGGAATCTAATTAATGT
>JADFPU010000184.1:659-5473 GCA_022562175.1 Pseudomonadota bacterium
CGTACGGATTATAACGGCATGCAGCAAGCCTCTGGAAGAATATGTAAAAATTGGGTGCTTTAGGGAAGACTTGTTCTACCGTCTATGTGTTATTCCTATATACATCCCAACTTTACGTGAGCGGATGGAGGACATCCCGTTACTGGTTAAGCACTTCCTTGCTGAAATGGGTGAGACTCGAAAATTGTCTCCGACTGCTTGGGAGCAGCTAAAGTTATATCAATGGCCGGGCAATATTCGAGAGCTTAAACATTGCCTGGAGTACATGAGTATAGTCACTGATAATAAAATGGAACTTGATGTGTTTCCTCCTCACATAAGACAAGGCAAATCACCTGGAGTCCTGAGTCATTCCGGAACAGGCGAGTTAATTCAATTTTTCGAACAAGAAATAACAAAAACGGATGGTAGAAGAAGGACAGATAAAATAGAAAAGCAGCGAGAGTCCAGTCAGCTCGTTTCGCCGACCAATTCATTATTGGAGGAGGAAAATGTCTTTATTTTGGAAGTCATCGAACGCTTTAATACGCTTGGTCACGGCATTGGGCGCAGATGTTTGGCTAATGAGGCAAGGCGATACGGCATACCCTTGGCGGAGGGGGAAATCAGAACCAGGCTTTCATTCCTAAGAACTACAGGCTATGTCAAATGGGGACTCGGTCGTTCAGGAGTGAAATTGAGTTGGAGAGGAAAACAGGTGTTGATGGAAAATGAAAATGGTTCAATTTATAGCCCCCTAAATTAACGAACACGAGATCCAAAGAGTGACAATAGCAAAAAAAAAGAAATATGCTCACTATCAAAAGCACGAAGAAGATATGGTTTCAGAGACATAGTTGACCATGCTGACATTGGCGTTCCGCGAAATCATAACAGCCTGACAAACACAATTATACTAATTGTCCTAGTTCAGTACATGTGAGACAAATCAGGCCGCCTCCGTGAGTTTCCGATAATACGCCATAGGCGTCATCAATTCCAAAGAATCATGTGGTCGATAATGATTGTAAGTCCATTGATAGTTTGATAATTCACGATTAATAGCAGCGACGGTTAAGCTCCCCTGGTAAAAAGGATAGAACTCATAACGGCTAGAGCCATTGGCTCGTTCAACACAACCATTCCACTTCGGCTTTCTCGGTGGCAAGACATACAACTCGACGCCTAAATCTTCACAGGCTTGCTCAAATTCATCCCTGAACTCACTGCCACCATCCACTTGTATTGATTTGAGCTCAAAGGGAAGCTGTGTGATCAGCCATTTCAGAAAGTGTTTTGCATTGCGACTGGTGGCACGAGAATAAGCTTTCAAAATAACGATGCCAGTCACCGGACAAGCGGCTTTGAACTCTTTGACACCAAAGCCTGCGGGCATGGCCACGCTCATGTGGTCAATCTGTATCAGTTCGCCGGGTTCTTTGGCCTTCATGCCGTAGCGCCAGCGTTTTGCATGGTGTTTAAACTGACGTCGCCGCCTGGGTTTGAGTTGTCCATAGTAAAATGAGGCCGGTTTTATCCGTCCTTTGGCAATGAATTTAGTGATGATGCGTCCCACGGTGCTTTCACTCAGCATCATTTGTTGGTCACGGACTAATATCTTCCAAAGCTTGCGTTTACCCCACAAAGGATAACGCCTGCGCAGGTGCAGTACCATCTGCGCTTGTTGTTTTGTCCATTGCCGCTTGCGGGTGCTTTTAGGGCGACGACTCTGACTTTCCAGCCCTGCCCAGCCTTGTTGCCGATACCGTTTTAACCAGCGATAGTATTTGGCTTTTGACCAGCCTGTCGCTTGCAGACATAGGTTTGCTTTGAGTCCTTCTGATTTTAGCATGTCATAGAGTTCAAGCTGTTTCATTCGAGCGATGGCTTGTTCGCTGGCGGTATCGGCAACACGCCAACTACGGTATGATTTTATTCGCAGGCTTTGTATCTGCATCGGGTAGTCCTCTTTCAGTTTGTGATTTTGTCATCACTGAGGCTACCCGATTTTTAATACTATAAAAGTCTCACTTGTTTCTGAACCTGATCAGCAGCGGAAAGCTGGACCCTGAGAGATTAAATAATGACAGTCTGAATTTTATATTCGACAATTAATTGATCAAAGTCATAATTATATTGGGAATACTGATTAAGGGTCATCCCCAGCACAGCGGGTGGTTTCTGATTATTTTCAATACCAATTTATACATATTTTCATTACGATAATTATATCTAAATTCACATTCTTTCAAATGATAATAAAATGTCGATGGGTGCATACCTTTAAATTTGCTTAACCGTGTTTTAGCTAATCCCCAAAAACCTTCAATGCCATTAATATGTACATGGCCCCGGACAAACTCATCATTGCCATGGTTCACACGAAGATGCTTGCCATAACCGACATCCACCAATCCATTATAACCACGCCAACCATCTGAATAAATCACACTATCCAGTGCCACATGCCCACGAATAGCCCGTTGTAACGACCTCCTGGAGCAATCAGGAACAATTTCTGTATAGACTGTGCCGTTACGTTTAAAGATACCAAACACAATCGTCTTGCCATACGCACCTCGTCCACGTTTGCCTTTAACTCGTCTCGCACCAAAGAACGATTCATCGACTTCAATGTCGCCCTTAAAAGGCGATTCACTTTCACAATATTCTGCAATGCGTTGACGTATGCCAAACAGATATTTATCAACCGTATTAATATTCAGGTGACTGATCGCTGCAATTTGTGTTGCCGTTAAATCCAGACAAAATAGCTTCACTAATTGACGAAATTTAGCCTCTGAAATCCTTGAACGTTTCGCATACCTGTTTTTCTTTGTCATAACAATAGGTTAACATCTCTTCTAACCTACTGTGCTGGGGATGACCCTTGATTAATACTGGCATTTGATAGCGGAAATCTGCCGGGTAAGCGGACTTCCCACCATGAAGCGGGTGAAGCATACGAAAAAAGAAGTGAAATCATGGCCCTGATAACGATGAAGCAGTTGCTCAGAAACACCCCTATAGCCTGGTTGCTGGCAATTTCTGGCGGGGCCTTGTCGTCGAGCCTTGGGCTATCGGTCATGATCGGCTGGTTTACGCATAATGTGACACTGATCCAGGTCTCGGCTGTCTTTGTGCCCATGCAATTCAATACCGCCCTGGGATTTCTGCTGAGTGGACTGGGTCTTCTGCTTACCATTAAAGGGTATCGTGGCGCGGGCACGGCCTGTGGCATCTTCGTGTTGCTGACAGGACTGCTAACGCTTACCGAATATATCCTTGGCATCGATCTCGGTATCGATCAGCTGCTGATGCAACACTACATTACGGTCGAAACCTCGCATCCAGGGCGGATGGCGCCGAATACGGCGCTGTGCTTCTCGTTGACCGGTGCGGCTTTAGTCATGCTCGGGACAAGGGTGAATGTCTGGAAGCCCGCCCTGATCGCTGGCATCCTGGGTTCTCTGATCTTCGGACTGGGTTTTATCGCCCTGACGGGTTACCTGATCAGCTTTGAAGCCATCTACGGTTGGGGGGAATTGACCCGCATGGCCGTCCACACCGCGAGCAGTTTCATCGTTCTCGGTGTGGCGCTTACCAGTCTTGCCTGGCATCTTAGTGTCACCGAATCTTCAAAAGTGCCCGCCTGGCTGCCGATGCCGGTGGGACTTGGCGTGATGACAATCATAATCAGCTTGTGGCAAGCGCTCGAATCTCACGAAACCCAATTAATGCAGCAATATAACGTCTCTGAGGACTATTTTTTCCTCAACGATATGTTGTTGGTCGTCGGGATCGTGCTTGCTGCCGCATTTTCTCTTGCCGTGTATCTCGCCCAGGTTGCCAGAAACCGGGAAAGAGAGGTTGTGAAGATGAATAGTCGGCTCACAACTGAAATCAACGAACGCAAAATGGCAGAAGAGGTACGCAATAAACTTCTGCACGATATGGGAGAACGCGTTAAGGAAATCACCTGTCTGTATGGCGTGACCGAATCCATTCAAAATCGAAGCACACTAGAGGAGATTTTCCAGGATGTTGCCGAGCTCATCCCTGCCGGCTGGCATTACCCGGAGATTACCAGAGGCAAGCTCATCTTCGACGGCAAGGAATACGTCTCAGTGCCTTTCGAGCAGACCGAATGGAAGCAGACTAGCGACATCATCGTCAACGGCGAGCCTCGGGGTTCGATAGAGGTTTATTATCTGGAAGAAAAGCCGGAACTGGATGAAGGTCCGTTCATGACGGAAGAACGGCACTTGATCAACGGGCTGTCCAGTAAAATTAGCAGGGTGATAGAACACAAGCAGGCGGAAGAGAAACTAAATAAGGTCAACCGCTTATATGCTACCTTGAGCCAGGTCAATCAGGCCATTGTAAGAGAGCACGATAAACAAAAACTATTTCAGGAAATCTGCAATGTGGCTGTTGAATTCGGCAAGTTCAAACTCGCATGGGTCGGATTGCTCGATCAAGAAAACAAATTAATCAAGCCGGTTGCGTTTAGCGGGGCAGGTTCGGATTGTCTGCAATCGCCGCGTTCATATCCGGTCCGCGGAACTGCACCCAGTTGTCTTCGGCAGACGTCGCTGCGAGAGGGGCAAACAGCATCATGCCGGCGATGATGAAGAATGATCTACAAGGTCTAATCGAACAGTGCATGGTCACCTCCCTAATGTTTCGCTCTACACGGGTCGATTCAGTGTAGAGCATAACCCCACGTCCCGTCGAGAGGTCCCACGCAGGGATTTACCACCTTGGTCCTACCTTTTCATTGGGATAATGAAATGTAGGACCTAAAGAAACCGATATGGGAGTACGACGCTGTC
>JADFPU010000185.1 GCA_022562175.1 Pseudomonadota bacterium
TTGCATTCACCGGATCGACGGAGGTCGGCAAGCTCATCACCAAAGCGGCGACCGGCAACCTGAAAAAAGTTTCGCTCGAACTTGGTGGTAAGTCGCCAGCGATCGTTTTTTCGGACGCCGACCTTGCCGTGGCAATTCCGGGCGTGGCAAGCGCAATCTTCTTCAACCACGGTCAGTGTTGTAGTGCCGGCTCGCGCCTGTACGCACATAAGTCGGTGTTCGATAAGGTAGTTGAAGGGGTGTCTGCGGAGGCCCGGAACATCAAGCTCGGTCCCGGCATGGATCCGGCCACCGAGATGGGTCCAATGATATCGGAAGAACAGATGAGCCGGGTGACCGGTTATATTGAGTCAGGGCTCGCCGAAGGCGCCAAGGCGGTTATCGGCGGAAAGCGCAGTGGCGACAAGGGCTATTTCGTCGAGCCCACTGTCCTGGTAGACACCAATCCACAAATGAAGGTCGTCCAGGAAGAGATCTTCGGCCCGGTTGTCTGTGTGCAGCCGTTCGATGATGACGGTCTCGATCACATCGCCCAGCAAGCCAATGATACCATCTACGGCTTGGCGGCGAGTGTGTTCACGAGCAACCTCAGCGTGGCGCACAAGATGGCGAGGAAGATCCAGGCGGGTACGGTCTGGATTAATTGCCACAACGTGTTCGATGCGGCGCTGCCGTTCGGGGGCTACAAACAGTCTGGCTGGGGCCGCGATATGGGCAAAGAGGCCTTGAATCTGTATACCCAGGTCAAGGCGGTCGTGGCCACCCTTTAAACAGCCATATAAATTCCCCGTGGCAAGACCACGGGGAATTACAAGTTAAAAAATATTCCGGACTTTATCCTGCATTTTAATACGAGACAGTTGTTCCTTTACATTGATCAATTCTTCATCTGTCTTACGTAACCGGTTTGCAAGAATTTCTGCAAGTAGCTTATAAAAAATTGCACAAAAGGCATCTCTATTTTCTGGCTTTAATCTATCGATAAACGATATATCAACCGCCAGGCAAATTGACTCGACCTCAGCGATGACTGTCGCTGATCGAGATTCGCCATCAATAATTGCCAACTCCCCAAAAGTATCACCTTGATTAGCCAAGCTGGCGATTTGCTCTCCACGTTTTATTATTCTCATTCGTCCGGTGATAATGATATACATATAACTATCATATTCACCCTCTTTTGCTACCACCTCATCAGCCTGATATTTGCGTAACTTGCTAAGTTTCAACATTTCCTGCAGAAAGCATTCATCGATTGACCGCAGGAACGGGATCGACTTGAACTTATCGAATAAGCCCTTGCGATCTTGCAGATAATTAGTTTCTTCCATAGTTCTGTCCACCTCTGAGCAATACAACACTCACTTTAAAATATAATGACTAAACCACGCTTTCTCGTCGCCATCCTGGCATTATCCAAACTTGAGAAATTCGCAACAACACTGTTGCAAACTTATATTCAGGCGGTTGTCACTTCTCTCGCGGCATCTGTCATGACACCGGCTAATGTTATATAGGTTTCTGTCCAGGCATCTTCCAACTCATCCGTCCAGCTGTCTCCCAGAATCTTTTCCAGGGTCCAGATCAACGCCTCGCCAACTGTTTCATAGTCGTCTTCTTTAACACCATAAGCCGCGTGTCGCCGCCCCATTTCCTGTACCGGCACAATAATTTCAGCGAGGTTGTCCAGGCTGTTCACAGCCGTTGTGAGCATGGCCATTAACTTTCGCCCTTGCTCTTTCATGTCATGCTTGAACAGGGATTTAAACGCCGGCTTAAGTTCAAATAATCGCGCATAAAATATCTTTGCCGCTTTCTCCGAAATAGGCATCACCTTTTCCCATGAGTCTTTTACCATGTCTATCTGTTCCGGCGTCATCTCAAACTTCTCCTTAAATAACAGGGTTTAAAATATACTGTTCAGCATGCCATTTACATCGGCACCTGGCCTGATATCTTTATCTTAAAAAGACGTTGTATGCTGACATCAGGCTGATTATTTAGTTGAGAAATTAGCACTGATTATTGATTTACTAATAAGTACTCACTTTCATGAATCACCTAATAGAAAAGGGGAGGGATAATTCTGCAGGCCAATGCCCCGCTAATTGTAAGCAACGATTTCAGGCGTCTTTAGCAGATAACCGGATTCGATACCGGTTTCATAAAAACTCATTTCATCCGCCAAGCTGCAGGCCCATCGCGGTGAATAGGTACAGGATAAAAGTGATAGTAAACATTGATACCACTGATGAAAGCAAGATGGTTGTTGCCGCCAGGGGTCGACTGACATATAGCGCTCTGCAAAAATAAAGGGGGTTACTCCCACAGGCTGTGCCGCCATTATTACAACAACCATGATCCAAAGCGGCTCAAGCTCAAGTATTTCCCAGGCAAGAAACCAGACCGTCATGGGAAATAATATATTCTTCATCATGATAATGAATGCCGATTCCCTGATTTGTCCAGCTATATGATAGCGTGTCAGTGAAGCACCAAGAGCAAATAATGCGCACGGCGCTACAGCCTGCTGCATATACTCAGCGAGTTGATCAAGCGGGCTTGGTAAACCGACTCCGGATATATTAATAACAATGCCAACCACGATGGCAATAATTATCGGGTTTGTTAACAATGCCGTTAGAATCCTTGATGATATCTCTGTGCTGCTGCCACGATGGGGTCGCCCCAGCTCTAACAGAATTGTTGTCAGCATATAAAATGAAATCCCGTGTAGAGAAAGTACAATAAAATAAGGGACCGCAGCCTCTTCACCCACTGAGCGCAAGGTCAAGGGCAGGCCCAGTAATACCAGATTGCCGAACGCGCAGCCCAGCCCGGTGATGACACTCTGCATAAATGTTCGTTTGAAAATGTACCTGGATACCGCAATACCGATCACATAAAAACTGAATATCGGTATATAAAAACTGGCTAACAGATCCCAGGGTACATTTTCGGGAAGTCTGGAATTGGCAAACACCCTGACAAGCATGATCGGCACGGCAATATCAAACACGAAACGCGACAAGCCGTCGACAGCCTGTTCCGGAAAAAATCCAATACGGGACGCAACATAGCCCAATATCCCCAAACCGAATATCGGCAAAGCAATATCAACAATTAAATTCAACGCTTATTTTTCTCTTACAATCAAAGACTTGTTATTCATATGGGTACAATTGAGTATAATAGCAAAGACTGTTCCTTTCTTTTTATAACTAAATTACTGACTTGCAACAAAAAAACCGCATAGCCATTGTCGGAATCGGGGCCATTTTCCCTGATGCACAGGACATACATCAATTCTGGCAGAATATCCTGGCTGGCAAGGATTCTGCCCGCACGCCGCCGCCGGGTCGCTGGTCCCTGTCGTTGGATGATGTTTATGCTGGCGGCATTGCGCCAGACAAAGTCTATTCGAAACACGCCTGCTTTGTTGATGGATTTGTAGCCGACACCGACGGGTTGGCTATCGATCAGGACAGCCTTGCTTCACTTGACCCGATGTTCCATTTGTTACTGCATGCGGGCGCACAGGCCTGGCGAGATGCAGTCACTGACAAGCTCAACCGCGATCGGGTTGGGGTCATTATTGGCAACATCGCCTTGCCGACAGAGAGTTCCTCAGCCATCGCCAACGAGATCCTGTTGCCGGTCTTTGAATCGCAACTGTCGACAAAGACCAGGACTGAAAACAGCACCGCTCTGATTAATCGCTATGTGGCCGGCCTGCCTGGCGGCATTCTGGCAAAGGCCCTGCAACTGGGTGGCGGCAGCTATACTCTGGACGCCGCCTGTGCGTCTTCTTTATATGCAATTAAATATGCCATCGATGATTTACAGGCGGGGCGTATGGATGCAATGCTCTGTGGCGGCCTGTCCCGTCCGGACAGCCTGTATACACAAATGGGCTTTTCCGCCTTACACGCCATCTCCGTCTCGGGTCGTTGCTCGCCTTTTGATAACAAGGCGGACGGGCTGGTGGTCGGTGAAGGCGTTGGCATCGTCATGCTCAAACGCCTGGATGATGCGATAGCAGATAGCGATCACATCTATGCCACCATTGCCGGGATTGGACTGTCCAATGATATCGAAGGCAATCTGATGTCACCGGATTCCGCAGGTCAGTTACGCGCCATGCGCAGCGCCTATGCCAAAGCAGGCTGGCAGGTTGACAGCGTTGGCTTGATTGAATGTCACGGCACCGGCACGCCCGTTGGTGACAAGGTGGAATTCAACAGCCTTACAACACTTTGGGGTGATAGCACAAACACCGAGCAAGCCTGTGTCATTGGCTCTGTTAAAAGCAATGTTGGCCATCTATTGACAGCGGCGGGCGCTGCCGGATTGATCAAGGTCTTGCTGTCGTTCAAACACAAGACCCTGCCGCCAACAGCCAACTTTGAATCAGCTGCCGCCGGTATCGAACTGCAGGGCAGCCCTTTCACTGTATTGAATCATGCACGCGAATGGCAACACGACATCACGGATCAGCCACGCCGCGCGGCAGTCAGTGCCTTTGGTTTCGGCGGTATCAATGCCCATGTCTTATTGGAAGAGTGGCACAATGATGTAACTCAAACAAAACCCACACTTGTCAGCCGGCCTGAACCCGAACAAGCCCCTGCCATTGCTATTGTTGGTATGGACGCCTGCTTTGGCCCATGGAAGACACTGGCTGAATTCACACAGCGTGTGCTGGGTGGGGCGGATGAATTTAATCCTGTTGCACCAGACAACTGCTGGGGCGTTGATCATAAAATCAATATAAAGGGTTACTTCATTGATAAGATAGACATCCCGCTGGGCCGTTTTCGCATACCGCCGACCGAGTTGCAGGACATGCTGCCGCAACAACTCCTGATGTTGCAGATCGCAGCCAATGCCATTGATGATGCCGGACTTGATCCGGCAGACATGTCTGCATGGCTAACCACCGGTATTTATATCGGCATCGGCCTGGATCTGAATACCACCAACTTTCATTTGCGCTGGTCATTATTAAACAAGGCGCGACAATGGAACAGGGAACTTGATCTGGATCTGGACGACGTTCAATTGCAGCAATGGACAGAGGACTTACGCCAGGCAAGCGGTCCGCCCTTAACAGCCAACCGCACCATGGGTGCACTCGGCGGCATCGTTGCAAGTCGCATAGCCCGTGCATTTAATTGTGGCGGGCCAAGTTTTACCTTGTCCAGCGAAGAGTCTTCCGGGCTACGCGCACTCGAAGCAGGCGTCCGTGCCCTGCAACGTGGCGATCTGGACACAGCCATCGTTGGCGCCGTGGATCTGGCGGGTGATATACGCGCAAGCCTGGGACAAAACGCTACAAGGCCTTTCTCTGCCGATGGCAATATTCATCCGTTTGATAAAGACGCCGACGGCACAATAGTCGGCGAGGGTGCCAGTGCGTTAATCTTGAAACGCTATGATGATGCCATTCGCGATGGTGATCGTATCT
>JADFPU010000001.1 GCA_022562175.1 Pseudomonadota bacterium
GAACATGCGTTTGCCATTTATCCTCCCATCACACAGGCCATCGGCGCCGAGGCGGTGGTGGTGCCGGCAAAAGAATGGGGGCATGATCTGGCTGCGATGCAGGCCGCCATCACTGACGCAACACGGCTTGTTTTTATTGCCAACCCGAACAATCCTACCGGTACCTGTCTGGACGCAGCATCAATGCTACAGTTTCTACAGGCGCTGCCTGAGCATGTTATCGTGGTGATGGATGAGGCCTATTTTGAATATGCACAAGCTGATGACTACCCCGATTGTATCGCCTGGATCAGGCTATACCCGAACCTGATCGTCAGTCGCACCTTTTCCAAGGCCTATGGCCTGGCAGGACTGCGGGTCGGTTATGGCATATCACATCCTGATGTGGCCGATCTGATGAATCGCGTCAGACAACCGTTCAATGTTAATAGTGTCGCCCTGCATGCGGCGGCGATCGCATTCCAGGACAGCCAGCATATCGCACAATCTGTCGACATGAATCATACCGGCATGCAGCAGTTGATCGCCGGCTTTGATAGTATGGGGATTCATTTCATCCCGTCACGCGGTAATTTTATCAGTATCGATCTGCAACAGCCTGCTATTGATATCTATGAGCAATTATTACGGCAAGCCGTCATTGTGCGCCCCATAGCGAATTACGGCATGCCGAATCATCTACGGGTAACGGTTGGCCTGAAACAAGAAAACGAAAAGTTTTTATCTGCGTTGGCAACAGTATTAGCGGCATGATGTTGATTAATAAACTGGCTATTCTTGGCGTTGGTCTGATAGGCGGTTCACTTGCGCGCGTGCTCAAACGTGAGGCGGCCTGTGCAACGGTGATTGGTTTTGGCCGTAATGAAGCGAACCTGAAAAAGGCAGTTGAACTCGGGGTGATCGATAACTACGCCATGGACGCGGCTGAGGCGGTAGCGGGGGCCGATGTGATAGTATTGGCCACACCGTTGATGAGCACAGAAGGCTTGTTACTCAGCATTCGGGATTGCATAAAGACCGGTGCGATCATCACGGATGTGGGCAGTGCCAAGGGCAGCGTGGTTGACGTTGCACGACGAACCCTGACGGATGAACAATTGCATAACTTTGTGCCCGGTCATCCTGTCGCAGGGACCGAACAGAGTGGTGTTGAGGCATCATTCGCCGGGCTGTTTGAGAAGTGTCTGGTGATACTGACGCCCCTGCCGCAGTCAAATGGCAAGTCGCTGGATCTGATAGACAAGATGTGGCAATGCGCCGGGGCCAGGGTCGTGATCATGGATGTCTCTCACCATGATGACGTGTTGGCCGCAACCAGCCATTTGCCGCACATGCTGGCCTATGCGCTGGTAGATTGCCTGGCCGCTATGCAGGAACGCGATGAACTGTTCAGGTTTGCTGCCGGTGGTTTTAGGGATTTTTCCCGCATTGCCTCCAGTAACCCGGAGATGTGGCATGACATTTGTCTTTCCAATCGTGATAGTCTGCTGAAAGTGCTGGAATGTTTCGATACACACCTGCTGCAAATAAAACAAGCTATCGAACAGGGTGACAGTCAGGGCCTGGTTGAGATCTTCACGCGTGCAAAAAAAGCCAGGGATGAATACACTGAAACATATGGCACAGTAACCAATATAAATGCCATTGAGTGACGGAGTACTAGGCTGTGAATATTAATCCTCGTCTCGATTTCTGCGTCCAGCCAGGCGCTGATCTAACTGGTCGCTTAACAATACCGGGTGACAAGTCCATATCGCATCGTGCCTTGATATTGGGGGCGATAGCACAGGGCACAACGCATATCACTGGTTTTCTTGATGGTGAAGATACCATAACGACCCTGTCGGCATTCAGACAGATGGGGGTCAGGATTGAGCGGCCTGCGCCACATGAGGTGATCATCCACGGTGTCGGTCTAGATGGCTTGCAGGCACCGTCTCAGGCACTTAATCTGGCTAATTCCGGCACCTCGGTGCGGCTGTTGGCAGGCCTGTTGGCAGGCCAGGCATTTGACAGCGAATTATGTGGTGACGCCTCATTGATGCAGCGGCCAATGCGACGTATCACCGAGCCATTGCGGCAAATGAATGCGAATATTCGCTGTTCGGAAACAGGCACCTTGCCCATTGTCATTGGTGCGAGCAATGCCCTGCAAGGCATCCATTACAAGATGCCGGTTGCCAGCGCCCAGTTGAAATCTTCATTACTGCTCGCCGGGCTTTATGCCTCCGGCAAGACCTGTGTCACAGAACCTGCTGTCACCCGTGATCATACCGAGCGTATGCTCAGGCACTTTGGTGGCGCTGTACGAAAGACACAGGAGGGTATCTGTATCGAACGTCAGCCCTTGCTTGGCAAACCGATTGAGGTGCCGGCCGATATCTCTTCTGCGGCATTTTTTATGGTTGCAGCCTGTATCGTTGAAGGGGCGGACCTGCTATTACCACGCATCGGCATAAACCCTACCCGCCATGCCGTGATCGAGATCCTGCAATCCATGGGGGCCGATATCAAACTCGAAAATACACAGGATTGTTGCGGTGAACCAGTGGCCGATATCCATATCAGGCACAGCGCATTACACGCAATCAATATTCCGGCACATCTGGTGCCGATTGCCATCGACGAGTTTCCGGCAATATTAATTGCAGCGGCCTATGCCGAAGGCGAGACCGTATTGACCGGGGCGGCGGAATTACGCGTCAAGGAAAGCGACCGTATCCAGGCGATGACTGCGGGTCTGAGGGCATTGGCGATTGACGTCACAGAAACAGATGACGGCATGCGTGTGAAGGGTGGCAGGCCCAGCGGGGGCATAGTCGATAGTTACACCGACCACCGTATTGCCATGGCATTTACCGTCGCCGGCCTGGCTGCAAGCGGACCGATCACTGTGCATGATTGTGCCAACGTCAGTACCTCATTTCCCGGATTCGTCGATGCTGTGTCCGGTTTGGGCATTGTCATAGACGTCAGCCACGCTAGTAATGGATAATACCCCTGTCATTACCGTCGACGGGCCCAGTGGCGTCGGCAAAGGCACAGTCTGTGACAAGCTGGCAGGTCGTCTAGGCTGGCACTTTCTGGACAGCGGCGCCTTATATCGTGTCCTGGCCCATGTTGCGCTCATTAACGATGTCTCTCTGGACAATGAATCAGCCCTGGCATCGATGGCGGCAAGCCTTGATGTCAGCTTTGAAAGTAGTCATGCTGAATCAGCGCCACGCATCATACTCAGTGGCCAGGATGTGACAGACGCCATCAGGACCGAGGAATGTGGCAATGCCGCATCCAGACTGGCCACCTATAACAAGGTGCGCAAGGCACTGCTGGAACGGCAAAGGGCGTTCAGACGGCCACCCGGCCTGATTGCCGATGGACGGGATATGGGGACAGTTGTTTTCCCGGATGCGGCACTCAAGCTTTTTTTAACGGCGAGCCCTGAAGAACGCGCGAAAAGGCGGTATAAACAGTTGAAGCAGAAAGGAATTAATGCTAGTCTCCAGCACCTTTCAGGGGTCATTGCAGAGCGGGATAGCAGAGATAAAGGTCGCAGTGTCTCCCCTTTGAAAGCGGCGGCGGACGCCATTGTTATCGATACAACTGAGCTTGGTGTTACTGAAGTCAACAGCAAGGTTCTGGAATTGGTACGGATGAAATTTCCTGAAAATTCAGGAATACCGTCGGATTAATTAACCCTTAACATTAGTTTATGCTGTCTGTTACAGATTACCGTTGCAGGTGAGAGAGGAATATATTTTTTATGAGTGAGAGTTTTGCTGAATTATTTGAACAGAGCAATATAGAGGCCAAAATGCGGCCAGGATCAATCGTCAGTGCCACGGTGGTTGAAGTGAATGAGGATACAGTGATTGTCAACGCTGGACTGAAGTCAGAAGGGCTGATCCCTATTGAGCAGTTTTACGATGAAAAGGGTGAGTTAGAAGTAACTATCGGTGATGAGGTCGATGTTGCACTGGATGCCGTTGAAGATGGCTTTGGTGAAACCCGCCTATCACGGGAAAAGGCAAAAAGACTCATTGCATGGAAGACCCTCGAAGAGGCAAATGAAGCTAATACAACGGTTATCGGTGTTATTACGGAGCGTGTGAAAGGCGGTTTTACCGTCGATGTCGAAAAGGTCAGGGCATTTTTACCGGGTTCACTGGTCGATGTTCGGCCTGTCAGGGATACCAGTTATCTCGAAGGCAAACCTCTCGAGTTCAAAGTCATCAAGATAGACCGTCGTCGCAATAATGTTGTTGTGTCGCGGCGTGCTGTCGTAGAAAAAGAAAATACCGCCGAACGTGAAGCCCTGCTCGATACATTAAAAGAGGGTGTCACCATCAAGGGCGTGGTAAAAAATCTGACGGACTATGGCGCGTTTCTGGATCTGGGGGGTATAGACGGCCTGTTACACATTACTGATATGGCCTGGAAGCGGGTCAAGGATCCTGCCGAGATCGTGAATATTGGTGATGAGATCGAGGTCAAAGTCCTGAAATTTGATCGTGAACGTAATCGCGTTTCGCTTGGTCTGAAGCAAATGGGTGATGATCCGTGGACGGATTTGACCAAACGTTATCCGGAAGGTGCCCGTCTGAATGGACGGGTGACAAATATCGCAGACTATGGCTGTTTTGTTGAGTTGGAAGAAGGCGTTGAGGGTCTGGTGCATGTTTCTGAAATGGATTGGACCAATAAAAATGTACACCCGTCAAAGCTGGTGCATATTGGTACTGAGGTCGATGTTGTGATCCTCGATATCGATCAGGAGCGTCGTCGTATCTCGCTGGGCATGAAGCAGTGTCAGGCGAATCCCTGGGAAAAGTTTGCCGTCACGCATAACAAAGGTGATCGCGTAACAGGTACTATCAAGTCCATTACCGATTTCGGGATTTTTATTGGTCTTGATGGTGGCATCGATGGACTGGTGCATCTATCGGATGTTACCTGGTCCGAGGCAGGTGATGAGGCGATACGTAAATATAAAAAAGGTGATGAAATTGAGACTGTGGTGCTCGCTGTTGATGCAGAGCGCGAGAGAATATCGCTGGGCGTCAAGCAACTGGAGAAAGACCCATTCTCGAATTATGTCGCGGAGCATCCCAAAGGTTCTATCGTCAAGGTGACTGTGCACAAAATTGACGTAAAAAATATTTTAGTGCAACTGGCCGATGGTGTGGAAGGGCAACTCAAGGCCTCTGAGCTTTCCATCGAAAAGAAAGTTGAGGATGCCAGATCTGTAGTCAAGGAAAATCAGGAATTAGAAGTCAAAATTACTGCAATAGACAGAAAAAAACGTACAATAAGCGTATCAGTGCGTGCCAAGGAGTCCGATGATGAATCAGCTGCAGTCAGAGAATATGCGCCGGACTCAACAAGTGGCGCGAAACTTGGGGATATTTTGAAGGAGCATTTGGACAGTAATTAACAATAATTACTGATTTGGGTTATACATTGGAATCCGGTTAGAACAGAGGGAGTTCAGTGTTGTATTCAACTGCAAATTGTCCTGAATCCAAATCGAGAGAAAGTAAAGATGACCAAATCTGAATTGATTGAGTTGCTTTCGAAACGTCAAAGTCAGTTGGCTTACAGAGATGTTGAGCTGGCGGTAAAGACGATCCTTGAACATATGGCATATACGCTGTCAAATGGAGAGCGTATTGAAATCAGGGGTTTCGGTAGTTTTTCGTTGCATTATCGACCTCCCCGGGTGGGAAGGAATCCGAAATCAGGTGAACCGGTTTCTTTACCAGCGAAACATGTTCCTCACTTCAAACCTGGCAAGCAGCTTCGTGAACGCGTAGATAACACAAAAACAGTGTCCTCAGACGTTTATTGATATTTTCAGTACTCTGCAATACCTCAACAAGCGTATTTTTACTTTGTGTCAGGGATGGTGTTAGTTTTAAAATAGCGGAACCCACTGTTATTTGAGGTAATGTTATGTCCCGCTTGATGAAACTTATCCTTATATTTTTTCTGATCCTTATTGGCCTTGTATTTCATTTGCGAAATAGTCAACAGGTTGTTCTCGACTATCTTATAGGCAGTCAGGAATTCTACTTATCAATATGGATGTTTGTATCGCTCGTTAGTGGAACTCTGCTCGGGATATTTGCCAGTTTACCGGTCATATTTAAACTTAAGCGCGATAACATCAGGTTATCAAAACAGGTGAATGAAAGTGAAAAGGAAATAAAAAACCTGCGTGCGCTGCCAGTTAAAGATAACCCCTGATGGAAACAGACTGGATATTATTACTGTGGTTGCTGTTACCTTTGGCAGCGGCATCGGGTTGGCTCGTAGCGAAGCAGAGTTTTAACAGGAATATTGCAAACACTAATAAAAAACTATCGCCTGAATATTTCAAGGGTCTTAACTATGTTCTCAATGAGCAACCTGATAAAGCAATAGAGATATTTATCAAGATGCTTGAGGTAGACAGTGATACTGTTGAGACGCATCTGGCGCTTGGTAACCTGTTCAGGCGTCGCGGTGAAGTTGATCGCGCGATTAGAATTCATCAAAACTTGATTGCTCGTCCTACTTTAAACCGGGAACAGCGTTCAATGGCGCTACTGGAACTGGGTATGGATTATATGCGATCCGGTTTACTCGACAGGGCAGAGGGCTTGTTCGAGGAATTGGTAGAAAGTGGCGCGTATACTTCTCAGGCCTTTGCAGAACTGCTTAAGATCTATCAACAGGAGAAGGACTGGAATAATGCCATCGCCGTAGCTCGACGACTGGAAGCTGTATCAGGTGAAAATCTGGATCAAATGATTGCCCAGTTTTATTGTGAACATGCCTGTGAAAATTTTTCCCGGTCTGAGGACAAAAAAGGCAAGGACAACCTTAAACGCGCTCTTAATATTGATCCTGATTGTGTGCGTGCCAGCCTGATTGAAGCAGAAATGGCCGGCAGGGCCGGTAAATACAGGCAGGCTATCAAGGCCTATAAAAGGATCGAGAAGCAGGATCCTGAGTACATTCCGGAAATCATCAGCCCAATGTTGAATTGTTACCGCCAGATCAACAAGATAGACGAGTATATGAAATATCTTCGGGAAATAGTGGCTACATATGGTGGTATTACACCGCTTTTATCTTTAACAGAGCTTATAGAAGAGGTAAACGGGGAGAAGGACGCCATTAAATTTATATCTATGGAGTTAAAGAGACGGTCAACAGTCAGAGGCGTTGACAAGTTGATTGAATATACGCTGACAAACGCGGATGGCGAGATACGGGACAGTTTGAAAATGATTAAAGATATGACAGGTAAATTATTACAAAGCAGCTCAGTGTATCAATGTATCCATTGTGGCTTTGATGGTAAGTCAATACACTGGCAATGCCCCAGTTGCAAGAGATGGAATACTATAAAACCGGTACATGGAATTGAAGGTGAATAATCCATGCGTCATTATATCATTGGATTTTTCCAATGCAGAGACTGCCCTGATGCATGTAGAAAAATTCGATCCGGAACATTGTCGACTGAAAATCGGCAAAGAATTGTTTACCAGCAGCGGCCCGGCGTTTATTGAAAAGCTGGTTGCTAAGGGTTTTGATATTTTTCTTGATCTGAAATTTCATGATATACCCAGTACTGTAGCAAAGGCATGTAGTGCGGCAGCAAGCCTGGGTGTCTGGATGTTGAATGTACACGCATCGGGTGGCAGGACTATGCTCATGAGTGCACGCGAAGCCATCGATAAATCCAGTCAGCAACCGCTACTGATAGGTGTGACGGTATTAACCAGTTTGTCATCAGAGGAACTGAACGAGATTGGCATCAGTGCAACACCGGAAGAACAGGTGTTGCGGCTTGCCAGACTCAGTAAAGAGACCGGTTTGGATGGAATAGTCTGTTCTGCACAGGAGGCGGTATCACTCAGAACAGAGCTAGGGGATAAATTTTGCCTGGTGACTCCAGGTATTCGGCCAGCGGGCGTATCTGCTAACGATCAAAAACGGATCATGACCCCGGCGCAGGCAATTATTGCGGGCAGCGACTATCTTGTCATCGGCAGGCCGATCACACAGGCAGAAGATCCGCGTAAGGCATTGATCGCTATTAATGAAGAAATTAATAGTGTTCCTCGGCACGAGTAACGATCCACGAACAAAGTGTCTGAAGAAAGTTATATAAGTCCCTTAACGCCTGAGCTACCTGACAAAGCAGGAGAAAAACGCTACTGGGCCCGTTTGTATGGTAGTAGCAAGGCACTGGCCTTGAACTCTGCTGCACAGACAAGCCAGGTTCCTTTGGTGATTATTACGGCTGATCTGAATCGCAGTCATCAATTACTGGAAGAATTACGGTTTTACCGGCGCGATGGTGACAAGCCATACCCGTTCTTGTCTTTTCCCGATTGGGAGACATTACCTTACGATAATTTTTCCCCCTATCAGGATATTATTTCAGAACGTCTGGCTACCCTCACACAACTGCCAACGTTTAGTCGTGGTATTCTGGTGGTGCCGGTGTCGACTATTATGCATCGTCTGTTGCCGGGCGATTATTTACGGGCGAATAGTCTGATGCTGCTGACCGGCCAGGAATTGATAATTGATGCATTTCGTCATGATTTGCGAAACAACGGTTACCGGTTTGTCTCTCAAGTGATGGAGCATGGCGATGTGGCAGTTCGTGGCTCGTTGGTGGATATCTATCCAATGGGGGCAGATGCGCCTTATCGTATCGATCTGTTTGATAATGAGATAGACAGTATACGACTATTTGATCCGGAGTCGCAGCGCTCACAGGAAAAGATCGAAAGTATCAGTATCTTGCCGGCACGAGAGGTCGCCATGGTCGATGCAAATATTGCCCGCTTTCGATCAGGCTGGCGTAGCCGGTTCGAGGGCAACCCCGGTTCTTCTCCCGTCTATCGAGATGTCAGCAACGCTATTGCACCACCCGGTATCGAATATTATTTGCCGCTGTTTTATGAAGAGACCTACAATCTGCTGGATTATCTGCAAGATACCTGCGTGGTGGTGTTAGATGATGGCGTAGCCCAGGCAGCGGACTCATTCTGGCAGGACGTCGAACAACGTTATGAGCAAGGCCGTTATGATCAGGAAAGACCACTGCTGCCACCACGGGATATGTTTTATAATCCGCACGACTTTTATACACGCATAAAAATCTTTCCGCAAATACACATCACGGGCGTAGCGCAACAAGAATCCACGGCCGGCATTGTAAATTACACCAGTAAGTTGCCGGTAAAACTCCCGGTTGATGCACGCGCTAAAGATCCCTTTAGCATAGTAAAGCGATTCCTGAATGAATTTAATGGCCGCGTCCTGCTGGTGGCTGAATCATCAGGTAGAAGGGAAACCATACTTGAATTGCTTCATCAGCATGGCTTGCGGCCAGAATTATTCTCTCAGTGGTTTGAGTTCCTTGAGGATGATGCATTATTCGGTCTGACTGTTGCACCGCTGGAACAAGGACTGTTACTCAGTAATCCACATATTGCGGTTATCAGTGAATCGCAGTTATTCGGTGATCGGGTACAGCAAAGAAGATTGCGTAAACGCAGGCAGCAGGATTCTGATGCTATTGTCCGTAATCTGGCTGAGTTATCCATCGGTGCTCCTGTTGTGCATGAAGATCATGGTGTCGGCCGATATCAGGGCCTGGTCACCCTGGACGTAGACGGTGTGCCGGCGGAATTTATCTCGCTGCTATATGACCGGGGGGATAAGCTTTATGTACCGGTAGCCTCTCTGGATTTAATCAGTCGCTATACAGGAGTAGATGCGGATCATGCGCCGCTACATCGTCTGGGTAGCGGACAATGGCAAAAAGCCAAACGCAAGGCAGCAGACCGTGTGTATGATGTTGCTGCGGAATTGCTCGAATTACATGCGCGACGGGCGGCAAGACCCGGCCATAGCTTTGAGCTGGATGAAGATGCCTACCGGGCTTATGTACAGAGTTTTCCGTTTGAGGAAACACCTGGGCAAATGGATGCTATTAATGATGTCATCAGTGACATGCAAAAGAGCAAACCGATGGATCGTCTGGTTTGTGGCGATGCAGGGTTTGGTAAGACTGAAGTGGCAATGCGGGCAGCTTTCATCGCGGTGCAGAATAACAGGCAAGTAGCCATATTGGTGCCGACTACCTTGCTGGTACAACAACATTATGAAAATTTTAAAGACCGTTTTGCCGACTGGCCGGTACGAGTAGAGATATTGTCCCGATTCCAAACCCATAAACAACAGGCCGAAACGATTGCAGGGTTGCTTAAGGGCACTGTCGATATCGTCATAGGCACACACAAATTATTACAAGGGGATATTAAATTTGCCCGTCTCGGGCTGGTCATTATTGATGAAGAGCATCGCTTTGGCGTCAGACAGAAGGAACGCTTCAAATCGTTACGGGCCGAGATAGATGTGCTGACACTGACAGCGACGCCGATACCGCGTACACTGAATCTGGCACTTACAGAACTCAGAGATCTATCGATCATTTCCACCCCTCCATCCGGACGATTGGCAGTAAAGACGTTTATACGGGAATGGAACGATAGTCTGATAAAAGAAGCATTATTGCGGGAAATTAAACGCGGTGGTCAGGTCTATTTTCTGCATAACAAAGTTAAAGATATTGAACAAAGAGCACGTGAAGTGGCAGCACTCATCCCGGAGGCCCGCGTGCGTATCGCCCATGGTCAGATGCCTGAGGTGAAACTCGAACAGGTTATGCGCGATTTCTATCATCAGCGTTTTAATGTGCTGGTCTGTACTACTATCATTGAGACAGGGATTGATGTACCGAATGCCAATACAATGATTATCGATCGCGCTGACAAGTTTGGATTGGCACAATTGTATCAATTACGGGGCAGGGTAGGTCGTTCACATCATCGCGCCTATGCCTATCTTATCGTACCGCCAAGAAAGGCGATGACTGTCGATGCGGTAAAAAGACTGGAAGCGATTGAGTCGCTGGAAGATCTGGGCATAGGATTTACACTGGCCACACACGATCTGGAAATCAGAGGCGCGGGGGAGATCCTGGGCGAGGATCAAAGTGGCCAGATTCAGGAGATAGGTTTTGGATTATATATGGATCTGCTTGAACGTGCTGTGACTGCCATGAAACAGGGAAGGCAACCGGAACTTGACAGGCCGCTTGATCATGGCGCGGAGATAGATTTGCATATACCAGCCTTGATCCCTGAAGACTATCTGCCTGATGTGCACACACGGCTTATCATGTATAAACGTATTGCCAGTGCAAAAGATGAAGATGGATTACAGGATTTACAGGAAGAAATGATCGACAGGTTCGGCGTGCTGCCGGAAGCTTTAAAGAATTTATTTAATATTACACGTCTAAAACTGGCAGCGAGTCCACTCGGTGTGCGCAAGATAGACCTGGGACCACAAGGTGGACGTTTGCATTTTCATGAACAAACCCGTATTGATCCTATGCGGGTTATAAAGCTTATTCAGTCGGAACCCCAGACTTACAGGTTGGATGGAAACAACAAGCTTAAAGTGTCAAAAGAATTGCCCGATGCTGATTCAAGATTCCAGGTTATTAGGGGTTTGCTTGAAAATATCTCAACGAGGGACGCAGCTTGAAATGTTTATGATTCGAGGTTTGAGGTTTAAGGTTGAACGTTGAACTATTTTCAGGAGTAAAGTTTGGTTAATAAACTCACTATAAAGACCATATGTTTATTTGTATTCTTGTTGATCGGCTGGCCGGTTCAAGCCGCCTGGTATCAGGTCGAACTGATTGTATTTGAGCATCTGAATCCGAATCTTGATGGGGAACAATGGTCGGAAAATCCAGGACTGCCATCGCGTAATGATTCAATCGATTTGATTACCGGTATCGCTGATCAGATAGATGTTCAATCCGGAGCAATGGATAGCCAAGATAATCAAGTACATCCTGAGGAAAATACACAGGGTTTAGTCCCATACAAGGCTTTATCCAGTGATAAATTCCGACTGAAAAAGGACTTCAGGATACTTGAATTATCCTCAGCATACCGGCCTCTATTACATGTGGCATGGCAACAACCAGGTCTGCATCGTAATTCTGTACGAGCCGTACACCTGGAGAGTTATGAAAAAACTAATGAGATAGACACACACATATCAGAAGAATTTGTTGATTCACAAAAGGCAGAATATATTTATACGGCAGCGGAAATTATCTTTGATGGGATAGTGCGACTGCGTAGCGCACATTTTCTGCATGTAGATGTTGATCTGGCATTCTTCCCTGAGCCGGGTTTTCAGGATATAAAAACACCAATACAGGGTTCTGAAAATATTACCCCCGTTTTACAACAGGCAGATTATGTCCGCCTGACCGAGAGCAGAAGGATAAAATTAAATGAATTACATTACTTTGATCATCCCTTGTTTGGAGTGATTATACAGGTTAGCCGGTTAGAGATTAACTGATGCTTAATCCCCGTTAGATTAAAATGAACTGTTATCTTTATCCTTATCCGGACGATTGTATTGGCCGGTAAAATCGTGTCTTAATTTCATTCGCACACATTGCTCCAGTTCTAGTTCGGCAAGGAAATTAAATTTTCGGAATAACCGCTGCCAATAATGCGTGTACTTTCTCAAGTGCATTACGCATATTCTTTTCGATTACTTGCATGGTAATTTCATCACTGGACTTGCCAGCGGCCCAATTGGCAACTATTGAAATCGAAACATAATTTATTTCCAGTTCCTTGGCCAGTGATGCCTCAGGCATGCCAGTCATGCCGACGATATCACAGCCATCTCTCTCCATTCGTTCTATCTCTGCTGCTGTCTCCAGACGAGGACCTTGCGTTACGCCATAAGTAGCCGCAGGGGATAGATCGAGTTTTTCATTCATGGCAGTATTAATTAACAAGCTACGTAGACTCCTTGAGTATGGTTGAGAAAAGTCTATATGCATGGCAGTGCTCAGGTTGTCCTCAAAAAATGTATGTGCGCGAGACCATGTGTAGTCAATTATTTGATCCGGACATGTGAGGCGGCCAGGGTACATTTCTCCGGTAATACCCCCAACGGCATTAATCCCGATAATATTTTTTACCTGATGCTCTTTCAGAACCCAGATATTGGCTCTGTAGTTTACTTTATGTGGTGGAATAACGTGAGGGTCACCGTGACGTGGCAAGAAGATTATTTCCTTATCAGCATATGTCCCATAGGTCAATGTGCCTGATGGCATGCCATAGGGGGTCTCATATTCTTGTTGTCTCGTCACAACGGTCCCGTTTAGCTTTGTCAGGCCGGAACCGCCTATGATGGCTAAATCACTCATTGTTGTTGCAAAAGGACTTTTCCCGACCAGTCTCGAGCAAACTGCCAGGCAGTTCGACCACTTCGAGAACCGTGTTCAAGTGCCCACTTCAGAGCAGCCTTGTTGGCAATGTCTCTATTTGGGCGTGGTGCGTTTAATTTATTAAGCCAGTGTTCAATAATGGTTAAATATTGCTCCTGATTGAAAGGCTGGAAAGATAGCCATACACCGAAGCGCTCTGATAAAGATAATTTTTCTTCAATAGCCTCACTCAAATGCAGTTCTCCTTCAACGATTTGACTCTGCTGGTTATCACTCATATATTCTGGCATCAGGTGCCGGCGGTTAGAGGTTGCGTATATCAACACGTTGTCGGGGGTGTTGCTGATAGAACCATCGAGTATAACTTTTAATGCTTTATAGCTGGAGTCATTTGCCTCAAAAGATAAATCGTCACAGAAAATGATAATGCGGCCATCCAGTTCTGAGGCTAACTGGAAAATATCGTGCAGGTCATCAAGGTGTTGTCGTTCGACTTCAATCAAACGTAGTCCATCATTCTTGTATTCATTTAACAATGCTTTAATAAGTGATGATTTGCCAGTGCCGCGTGGCCCCGATAACAGTACATTGTTGGCAGGGAATCCCTTGATGAACTGTTTTGTATTCTGGACAAGCGCATCTTTCTGGCGAGATATACATTTCAGATCATCCAGTTGAATCGGGCTGATATTGTTGACTGGTTCCAACCATGAATGCTTGTTTTTACAGCGCCAGCGTATCGCTGAAGCGGTATTTAATTCCACCGGTTCCCGTTGCGGGGGTAATAAAGGATCCAGCCTGTCAATCAAGGCATTGGCACGTTCAAAAAATCTGTCAATTTGAGACATTGCAGTGATATAAGAGACTTGTATTTGAGTAAGCCAGTATAAATGAATTTAAAAAAATATTCTTATGGGAATACAAACAGGTTGTATGTAAAAAAATTACCTGGCAGATTAGTTATTTGTTTTTTTGTTTCCGTCTCATGCGTTTAACAGAGATATCAGAGCTTTATTAAGACTTGATTCAATTCTGTTTTTATATTTAAGAAAATGGATTGTTTGCAGATCTTCTACAGATGATTCAATAAACATATTGCGTGATAAATCAATATCAGCGATATAAATAGGGTAAGCTTCTCCGTTTGAGCGATGCTTCAAAACATGTTTTGCAGTAGCAATGAATATATCATCTCCATATTCAAGTGACGAAAATTCATTATCCTGGCAATATATTGTCAGCATGGTCTGTTTATTATCATTCATATCACCAACCACCTGTATATTAAAGCAACTCTTTGAGTAAGGCTCTGGTGTAACTTCGATCAAACTCGCCAGGTATTGCTTTCCCCTGTTTTTTGACAGAAAATAAAATTCGACTGATATTTTATCAGTCGGTAAGTTATCACCACCACGCAGTATTTCACGCCGCTCGCTGATGGAAGAGAAAAACAGATTAAAATAATTGACTAATGACTGACTATTGTAAAATGGCATCACCTGATTAAACAATGAACCTCTCTCATCAATGATAAAAATATTTGCTTCCTTGTTCTCGACATAAAAAAACATCTGAATAACAGATGGTTTATTTAGCCTGTAGATGACAGGTATTGGTGAATGCCAGTTTATTTTTTCATCAAAGATTACCGGCCCATAGCCAGGACGTGGTGAGCTGAGTTTATTTATCAAGCTGGCGGCAGAATTTGCCGTTGCATAGGTTAACTTGCCTTCATTTGATTCAGTTATATAGAAACTATCTTCAGCTATTAACACATAGCGTGTCAGTTCTGCGTGTGGGTGTCCGAAATAGCTGTTAATGATGTCAGTGAAAAGAGGGGCGATGCGTCTTGAAATGGTATTCCCATAAGAGGGTGAGAAACAAAAACTGCTTATTATGGTCGGTGGAAGTTGTTTCTGTATAGGTGACCAGCGAAGGTAGTCACAGATACACTGCATCAGTCCTTTTATGCCGGTGTAGCTGTAAATTAATATTTCTTCCCAACTGGTAGCAACAATCAGGTCAAACGACTTGGCCAGATTCTCGTGCTTGCCGCCATAACTTAACGCATCATCACGGTTGCTGAACAGCAGTTTGTTTTCATTTTGTACAGCCTGTTTAAGTTTTACACCAACATTGATGAATAATCCGCTGGTAATGGCTATCGCCGGGTTGTTGAGATCATTGAAATTTGATTTCTTTATACTTCCATCAGGGAACAATTTTTCCAATGTTATGATGATGGATTTTAATTCCTTGATTGATACAGACAAGTTATATGAATGCACAGATATGGCTGTTGCAGAATTAATTATTTGATTGAAGTGGCACCAGGCGAGTAATTCCATGACACTATGCGCTCTTTTAAGCGGTTTTCTATCGCCGATGTTGTGAGGGCTAATTTGACCACGAAAAAGCAGGTATCTATCCTTGCCATCATTATGTTCCAGGTGACAGATGGAGATTTCCCGTTCAAACAGGTTAGGAGCAATGCCACGATTTATAATTTCAACCTTGCCCGCCTTGCGTTCAAAGGCTGCATACAGTTTTCGTCCGAGTATATTCAGTTCCGCCTGACTGACGCGTGAAACTTCTGCATGCTGCCGGGCGAAATCAGAGAGAAATCGATAACTTTCCTGGAACGCCTTGACGAGTAACTTTCGTTCATCAATGACATTATCTATGCGCCATGATTCTCGTGAATCCAGTATGGAAAGTTTTTCACTGTCCCAACCCCAGTCCAATAACATATTTCCAAGAGTTTCTCTTCGCCAGTTAGTTAATCCTTTTTTGATTTTCTGACTCATGCGTAGATTAATCTTGAAGTAAAAGCATTCCCTGAAGAGATCTAGACGATCTTTTTCAATCCGGATCATTAAATATTCCTCGATCTTTTTATACATCATGATATAGGGATCAAGGGCGACGAATTCCGTGACGTTATTGTATACCGCTTTTTTGAATGACAGACTTAGCAGCTCGATATGCGGATGTTCACTTGCATAGACTTCCATTAACAGGAGTTTGAGGACAGATTTATAAGGTGAATATATACCTTTATAAAGTTGCCAGACTGCCGCGCCAAAAAATTCATCAGTAGGAATATTTGCGACATCACCAAAATCGACAACATCATCTTTGTCCAGTTGACCACTATCAAATAACGCAGCAATGTATTGTTCATAATATGGCTCCTGATCAGGTGGTACTAACCACCAGACCGGAAAGCGACCAGCGATCAGCAGACTGGATCGGTAAAACTCATCCAGCAGCAGATAATGTTGAGCCGAGCCACTGCTTTCCGATGACAAATTATCATGCTGTCCCTGTTTAAATGTCTGATCATCAAACACAAAAAAATGTACTTCCAGGCGTAACTCCATCGCCCAGGTTTCAATCTGCCTGGCTTTTTCTGTTAGTTCTTCCAGTCTGTCTACTGAAATGTCTGATGTATGGATCAGCCATATATCAAAATCGCTTTTACTGCTGTAGGCAATGGTTCCACTACTACCCATGCAAAACAGGGCGAGAATATCTATTTTATGGCGCATGCGCCGATCCAGCTTAAAGTCGGGGAAGTGTCTGGATACGCCTTTAATGGCAGCCTTGGTCGGCGAGTATTGTGAGACACCGGCAGGGGTGTTTTGTGTCACATAACCAGGTAGCTCCGGTTGATTGGTATGAAACAGTAACGGTAACAGATCCAGGAAATCACGCTGGCTGGCTGGCAGGCATTCTTGTGTACGCAGGATTCGCTCACGGTTGATCCTCAGGAATTTATCCTGAATTTTACGGACGTGATTCGGTGCAAAATTGGCTAAAGCGGTTTCTGCCATTTTATTCAGGCAAACCGTACTAAAATTAGATCATGTGTCATACATTAATCACTCTTGTTAGCTGTAGATAGATTTCCCTTGCGGGCGATTAAAATCCGGAATTTGATGATTTTTGCTAAATTACAGATACACTCTCTGCTGTATATTGCTTTGATTAGCCTGCATATTCTATCGGCAGAACTGCAATATTCTTCAGTCTTTAGATGAACTTTTGTATGCCAGGCGGTTATGACAGGAAGCGGGCAATGCCCGTAAAACTACATATAAAACAATAGGAAAGTAACTATGCGATCACTGTTAGGTCTGGTTCTTATTGCGCTGGTATCTTCTCCGGTGGTTGCCGAGTCACACAGGGTAGGCATTGTTCTAAACGTACGAGACGCCATTGGCCCGGCAACCAGCGATTATATCAAACAGGGGTTGGATCTGGCAGCTGAACGTGGCGCCGAACTTGTCTTATTACAGCTTGACACCCCTGGCGGTCTCGATAGCGCCATGCGCGATATTATTCAGCATATCATTGCTTCCCCGGTACCCGTGGTTATCTTTGTTTCGCCATCAGGCGCCAGGGCTGCCAGTGCCGGGACCTATATGCTCTATGCTGCCCATATCGCCGCAATGGCGCCCGGTACTAACCTGGGCGCTGCAACACCCGTGCAAATGGGCGGTCTGCCCGATCTCAAGCCACCTGCAAGCAGCAAAAGCAAGGAAAATGAGTCTGATGAGGAAGTTGTGCCTGCGTCTGGAGATGCAATGGGCAAGAAAATGGTCAATGACGCTGTGGCGTATATTCGCAGTCTGGCAGAGATGCGTGGGCGAAATGCCGACTGGGCGGAGCAGGCCGTACGGGTGGCGGCAAGTTTGTCGGCAGAAGAAGCGCTTAAGCGTGGTGTGATAGATATCGTTGCCAGCAGCCCAACCGACTTGTTAGCCAGAATAGATGGCTGGACTGTCAATATAGCGGGACAGCATATACTGCTGGAGACAGAAGGACTTGAACTTGAGACAATTGTGGCGGATTGGCGTAATAAATTTTTATCTGTCATTACCAACCCTAATATTGCTTACATTCTCATGTTGCTGGGTATCTATGGCCTGTTCTTTGAGCTTGCCAATCCGGGCTTTGTGTTGCCCGGTGTTATCGGCGGTATCTGTTTGCTGTTAGCGTTGTATGCGATGCAGGTTCTGCCGGTTAACTATGCCGGCTTAGGTTTAATCCTGCTTGGTATGGCGTTTATGATTGCTGAGTTGTTCATGCCGAGTTTCGGTGTACTGGGAATCGGCGGGTTTGTTGCGTTCATCATGGGTTCTATAATTCTTTTTGATATAGAAGACAGCAATGTATCTATATCACTGTCACTTATTGTTTCAGTTGCCGTACTGACAGCCGGTTTTTTTCTGGTTGCCATGAGGTTGATTATTAACGCACAAAGGAAGCCTGTTGTGACCGGCGCAGAACAGATGCTTGGCAGTGTGGGTGACGCACTCGAGGACTTTGACGGTACGGGCCATATACATATTCACGGTGAGACATGGCAGGCCGAATCCAGTGTGCCCGTGATGCAAGGTGATAAGGTGCAAGTAAAACAAATAAGTGGATTGAAATTGATGGTTGAACCGCTAAAGGAGGAATAATCATGATGAACTATTTCTATTTGTTGATTCTTCTTGTTGTAATCGTACCGTTGTTTATCAAAATACTGCGTGAATATGAACGTGCAGTGGTCTTTACCCTGGGTAGATTTACGTCAGTAAAAGGGCCTGGATTGATATTTATTTTTCCGTTTGTACAGCAGATCGAACGCCTTGAGTTGCGAACCATCGTCATGGATGTGCCGACCCAGGATGTCATCTCACGGGATAATGTGTCTGTCAAGGTCAATGCAGTCATCTACTTTCGGGTCATCGATCCGGAACGCGCCATTATCCAGGTAGAAGATTATCATGTTGCGACCAGCCAGCTCTCGCAGACAACATTACGAGCGGTACTCGGTAAACATGAACTGGACGAAATGTTATCGCAACGGGAAAAACTGAATCATGATATCCGGGCGGATCTGGATAAGCAGACCGATGCCTGGGGCATAAAAGTTGGCAACGTCGAGATTAAGCATGTGGATATTGACGAAAGTATGATCCGGGCGATTGCCAAGCAGGCCGAGGCCGAGCGGGAGAGACGCGCCAAGGTGATCCATGCCGAAGGTGAATTGCAGGCCTCGCATAAATTATTGGCGGCCTCAGAAGTGCTGTCGAATAATCAGAATGCAATGCAATTACGTTATCTGCAAACATTGACTGAAATTGCAGGTGAGAGGAGTAACACGATTGTCTTCCCGATCCCAATAGACTTCATGAAGGCATTTATGGACATGGCGAAGAGCAAATCTTCCTGAGAATTCACCAGGAGTCTGTCCTGGAGTAGCTGATCAGGCGCCGGAAATGGTAAAATACCGGCCTGAATATTTAATTCGGCGTGAGCCTTGTCGCCAGGAGATATCTGCCTGGATATTATTCGCCATTAATCTTCAATTAAACAGTATATAGAGGATATCGATGTATCCAAAAGACATGAAAATAGCAGGGTTTGATGACGAACTCTGGCAGGCGATGGAAGCTGAGCGACATCGCCAAAATGATCATATTGAGCTGATAGCTTCGGAAAATAACGTTAGCCCCCGGGTCCTGCAGGCCCAGGGTTCTGTATTGACCAATAAGTATGCCGAGGGTTATCCGGGCAAACGTTATTACGGTGGTTGTGAATATGTCGATGTTGCAGAGCAACTGGCGATTGATCGGGTAAAACAGTTGTTCGGTGCAGATTTTGCGAATGTGCAGCCACATTCCGGCTCACAGGCTAACGGCGCCGTCTATCTGGCCCTGATAAAACCGGGCGATACCATTATGGGCATGAGCCTGGCCCACGGTGGTCACCTGACCCATGGTGCATCAGTCAATGTCTCAGGCCGGATATTTAATGCGGTACAGTACGGTTTGAATACGGACACCGGCGAGATTGATTACGATGAGGCGGAGAACCTGGCGCTGGAGCATAAACCGAAACTGATCATGACCGGGTTTTCGGCCTATTCACGGGTAGTGGACTGGCAACGTTTTCGGGATATTGCTGATAAAGTCGGGGCCTATATGGTGGCAGATATTGCGCATGTGGCGGGATTGATCGCTGTAGGTCTGTATCCGAGTCCGGTGCAAATCGCCGATGTTACAACGACTACAACGCATAAGACCTTACGTGGCCCCCGCTCTGGATTGATCATGGGTAAAGCCAATGAAGAGATAGAGAAAAAGATCAATTTCATGGTGTTCCCGGCCTATCAGGGGGGACCGTTAATGCATGTCATTGCAGCCAAGGCGGTCGCGTTTAAAGAGGCGTTGCAACCGGAGTTCAAGCAATATCAACAGCAGGTACTGAATAACTCAAGGGCTATGGCAAAGGTTTTCATGGATAATGGTGTCAAGATCGTTTCCGGTGGCACGGACAATCATCTGTTTCTGGTTGATCTGATAGAAAAGGCAATCACCGGCAAGGCGTTGGATGCCGCCCTGGACAGTGCTCATATTACGGTCAACAAGAATGCTGTGCCGAATGACCCGCAATCCCCGTTTATCACCAGTGGCATCCGTATTGGTACGCCATCGGTGACCACGCGTGGCTTTAAAGAAGAAGAATGCATACAGTTGACCCACTTGATCTGTGAAATTATTGATAATATGGGTGACGAGTCTGTGATAGAACGCGTTCGTGGAGACGTCAGCGAACTGTGCAAACGTTTCCCCATGTATGCGTGACATCTGGGCATCTGATTCGCGTTTGCAGAAAGTAGAATACTCCGGGGGTTGTAAAGTCTCCCCGTTAATCAGTTGTGTTTTTAGGAGAGTGATAGTCTATGCGATGCCCTTTTTGTACAACAATGGATACGCGAGTCATTGATTCGAGGCTGGTAGGTGAGGGTGATCAAATACGTCGCCGTCGCGAGTGTGTGATTTGTAAAGAGCGTTTTACCACCTATGAGTCAGCGGAGCTGAATTATCCCCGCATCATAAAGCTTGATGGCCGGCGTGAACAGTTCCAGGAGAATAAACTGCGCGGCGGTATCACGCGAGCATTGGAAAAACGCCCGATAAATATGGACAGGGTGGAATTGGCCATCTCTCATATTAAGCATAAGCTGCGGGCAGCGGGTGAAAGAGAGGTTAAATCGAGAAAATTAGGTGATTGGGTGATGGAGGAACTACGGGTAATGGACCAGGTTGCCTATGTCAGATTCGCATCAGTTTATCGAAGTTTTGAAGACGTGCGAGCATTTCTGGAAGAAATTGAACAGCTCGAAAATGAATTGCCTCCGGAACTAAGAAAAGATCAGCTTAATTTACTGCCTGATGAAAGTTAAGACTTGTTTTGGACAACACTGATATTGGCGGCAGCTGTTACTGACAGGTCAATTTTTCCCGAAGATGTATTCGATAACTCACTCTCGCTGCGGTAGAAATGGCTCTTGCTATCGGCTTCACATTGCTATGTTCTTTACGGGCAGGTTAATGTTGTGAAATGGCTCGGCGCTGATCATCGATTCATGTCTCGCGCCTTGCAACTGGCCGAGCGCGGACGCTATAGCGCGCATCCTAATCCTCGCGTCGGTTGTGTGCTGGTCAGGGACGACAAGATCCTTGCTGAAGCCTGGCACGAATATACCGGCGGGCCACATGCCGAGGTGAATGCCATCAATCAGGCAAATCAGCCTGTCGCAGGTGCGACATGTTATGTCACGCTGGAGCCTTGTAGCCATAGCGGACGTACCCCGCCTTGTGTTGATAGCCTGATTCGGGCACATATAGCAAAGGTAATCGCCGCCATGCCTGATCCCAATCCCCTGGTTGCGGGCCAGGGATTGTCAAAACTTGAACAGGCAGGGATAGCGACGGCGGTGGGTCTGTTGGAGTCAGAAGCACGTGCAATAAACAGGGGCTATATTAAGCGAATGACCCAGCAAAGACCGTTTGTTCGATGTAAGCTGGCGATGAGTCTTGATGGCAGAACTGCACTTGAGAATGGACAGAGTAAGTGGATCACCGGTCCGCAGGCGAGAATGGATGTGCAACGGCTGCGTGCACAGAGTTCTGCCGTGATGACAGGGATCGGCACTTTGCTGGCTGATGATCCGGCTCTCGATGTCAGAGAGTCTGCATTGACAGACAGACAGCCTTTACGTGTGATCATTGACCCGCAACTAAAGTTTCCGACAGACGCGAAAATGCTGAACTGTGCAGGACGTAGTCTGGTCTTTACTGCCAATCGTGATAAGGCTGCTCAAACGGTAGTCAGCGATGCGGGTGCAGAAGTGATCATGATGGAGTCTACAGAGGCCGGGTTTTTGCAAGCTGTCTTGCAGTATCTGGCCGAGGTTGAGGAGTGCAATGAAATCTTGTTGGAAGGCGGGGCGAAGCTTGCGGGAAGTATGCTGACTGCTGGTCTGATTGATGAATTAATTTTATATCAGGCAGCCATATTGATGGGCGATAACGCAACAGGCTTGTTCCACCTGCCTGCGTTACAGACGATGGATGAAAAAATCGAACTGGAGTTGATAGATACCCGGCATGTGGGAAAGGATTTGCGGCACACTCTGAAAGTGAAAAGAAAAGCAGACACTGCATAGCTAATTCAATAGAATACTGACCGTCCATAAACGCTATAATTTTCTCGCCAAGGCGCAAAGACGCCATGCAAGAAATCATAATATGCTATTAAACCAATATATTATAACTTTGCGGTGTTTGCGCCTTGGCGAGGATTATTCTTCATGGATGGACACTAGAATAGTGTTTATTTACTTTTTGCTTGATTATGTTTAGCGGCATTATCGAAGTTGTTGGAACAATCAGGCAGATTGAGACTATTAATATAGACAAGCGCTTCACCATTGAAACAGGTAAGCTGGACCTGTCAGATTTAGCAGCAGGCGATAGTATTTGTGTGAATGGTGTCTGCCTGACTGCTGTGGAAATTTGTAAGGATGGCTTTGTTACAGACGTGTCGACCGAAACACTGTCCTGTACGACATTTGATGTTCTCGAAATTGCTGATCAAGTAAATCTGGAAAGGGCACTCAAACTTGGTGATCGCCTGAGTGGGCATATGGTCAGTGGACACGTCGATGGGGTTGGCAAGATAAAAAGTTTTCACGCAGATGCCCGCTCAACGCAATATCAAATTGATATGCCGGCGTCGCTGAACAGGTATCTGTGCAGGAAAGGCTCAATATGCGTTGATGGTGTGAGCCTGACGGTTAATGAGGTTGACGAAAGCAGCTTTACTGTCAATATTATTCCTCATACATTGGATGAAACGATATTTTCCAGTTACCGGCAAGAGACTCAAGTGAACCTTGAAATTGATATGATCGCCAGATATGTGGAAGCCCTGATGCAGGCAGATCATCACTAGTACTCCGTTACTTTTTAAATATTTTAATAATATGGCTTTAAGCTCAACTGAAGAACTCATAAAGGATATTAAAGCGGGTAAGATGGCGATCCTTATGGATGATGAGGATCGTGAGAATGAAGGCGATCTGGTTATTGCTGCAGAGTCAGTGCGTCCGCAAGATATCAATTTCATGGCGCGTTTCGGCAGGGGCTTGATTTGTTTGACCCTGACCAGAGAGCATTGCAGACGTCTTAATTTGCCGTTGATGGCGAGAAACTTTTATTCCAGTGTATCAACAAATTTCACTGTGTCGATTGAGGCTGCTGAAGGGATTACCACAGGGATATCTGCAGCTGATCGGGCGTTAACAATTAAAAAGGCCGTCGCAGTGGATGCCAGTCCGTCCGATCTTATCCAGCCAGGCCATGTGTTTCCACTGATGGCACACCCTGGTGGCGTATTATCACGCGCCGGACATACGGAGGCAGGTTGTGACCTTGCCCAATTAGCCGGTTTTCTGCCGGCATCTGTAATTGTTGAGATACTCAAGGATGATGGTAGCATGGCCCGTCGCCCCGATCTTGAAGAGTTTGCTGATGAGCATGGACTGAAGATCGGTACTATTGCGGATTTGATCCGTTATCGGACCGAAAACGAAAAGACCATAGAGTGCGTTTCTGCATGTGAACTCTCCACTGAATACGGCACGTTTAAACTATTGGCCTATAAAGATAATATAACGGCAGGTTTGCATCTGGCGATGGTGATGGGTGAGATCAAAGCTGATGATCCAACGCTGGTGAGAGTACATATAGAAAATCCGGTTTATGATCTGACAGCTGGAATACACAAACGTAGCCGCTGGCCAATCAGGGAAGTACTGAGCCGAATTGCCAAAGAAAAGCGTGGAGTCATGGTTATACTATGTAATCAATTAGAGCCGGCAGCAATCATTGAGCAGATGCAACAGGTTAATTCAAGTACCGGTAACAAGACGCAGGCTTCTGAACAAAGCAGTAAGGATCTGAGAACAATCGGTCTTGGCTCGCAGATACTTGCTGATATCGGTGTGCGCAAGATGATTGTCATGAGTTCTCCAAAGAGGATTCATGCTCTTTCCGGCTTTAATCTAGAAGTAGTCGATTATCTGAGCGGCTAAACGTATATAAATATTGGAAAAAGGAAATGCCGAAAAAATAATAACCATGTCAGAGATAACGACAATTGAGGGTCATGATACAGTGGCAGGCGCCAGAATAGCCATTGTTGCCAGCAGCTATAATAATTTTATAGTAGATAGATTGCTCAAGGCATGTATTGACTACTTGCGCAATGATGGCGTACAGAAAAATGACATTATACTTGTGCGTGTACCGGGTGCTTATGAAATCCCTGTAGCGGTCAAGCGTCTGGCGGATAAAAAGGATTATGATGCCATCATCGCATTGGGTGCGGTGATCAGGGGCGAAACACCTCATTTTGATTATATTGCGAGCGAATGTTGCAGAGGGCTGTCGACAATAGCCTTGCAGGCGGATGTGCCAGTTATCCTTGGTGTATTGACAGTCGATGATACACAACAAGCGCTGGATAGATCAGGCGATGAACAGAGCAATAAAGGCAGCGAGTCAGCGAAGGCCGCACTAGAAATGATTAGCGTCCTTAGAAAAATCGGATAATTGTATTCAGCTGCGTTATGTCTGTTTCCAAACATGCACGTATCCGGGCCAGACGTACTGCTATACAGGCATTTTATCAGTGGTTAATAGCCAAACAACCCATGTCTGATGTGATCAAGGAATTTGAATCCGACAGGAAGGAACTTAAAAAAGCGGACAAAGATTATTTTCGTGAAATCCTCGAAGGTATGGCAAAACATACAGATGAGTTGGAGGAGGTGCTTTCGCCGTTTCTGGATCGTCCCCTGGCAGAAGTCGGACCTGTGGAAAATGCCATTATGCAGCTTGGTGTATATGAACTGATTTACCATCCGGAATTGCCCTGGCGTGTGGTGTTAAATGAGTCTATTGAACTTGCAAAGATGTTTGGAGCAGAGCAATCATATAAATATATCAACGGTGTACTTGATAAAGTTGCGCAAAAGATCAGGGCGGCTGAAATATCCGGCACATCCTGAAATATTTAACTCTGTGTTCTCTGTGGCTATTATGTTGTTTTATGTCTTTATCTGAATTCAAACTGATCAATAAGTATTTCAAGGATCTGACTGCAGTACAAAACGACGTGATATGCGGTATTGGCGACGATGCAGCCATCATTAATATACCCGCGCATAAAGAATTAGTAGTATCCGTTGATACGCTTGTCAATGGCGTACATTTTCTGCCTGCAACAGATCCGTACGACATTGGCTTTAAATCTCTTGCCGTGAATCTAAGTGATATGGCGGCGATGGCAGCTCAACCTCGTTGGGCAACCTTGTCGCTCACCATGCCGGACAATGATGCAGCCTGGCTGGAAAGTTTTTCCAAAGGCTTTAAAGACCTGGCACAGCAGTATTCAGTAGCATTGGTTGGTGGTGACCTGACACATGGGCCATTGACCATCACTATACAAATCTTGGGACTGGTAGCAACGGGGGCTGCGATAAAAAGGAGCGGAGCCAGACCTGGCGATGCTATTTATGTCAGTGGTTGCCTGGGCGCAGCGGCGTTGGCCTTGAAGGTATTGAACAAGGAAATTCAGGGAGTCAGTACGTTATCAGCATCTTGTAACAGACATCTTCTCCAGCCTGTCCCGCGAATAGACATCGGCAATAACTTGCAGGGTATTGCAACATCAGCGATAGATATATCCGATGGCTTGATTGCAGATCTCGGTCATATACTAAAAGCCAGTTCAGTTGGAGCAGTCATAGAGCTGGATACTGTCCCCCTATGCAAGGAGCTTAATAAAGTCACTGATCAGGATCTTGTCTGGCAGCTCAGTCTTTGCTCAGGTGACGATTATGAATTGTGTTTTACTGTGCCAAGTAGCAGAAAAGATGAATTAGACAGCAAGCTGTCTGCTGTCGACTGTCCGATTAGCTGTATTGGTGTAATACAGGAAGGCAGTGTACTGCGTTGCTTGCTTGCTGATGGTTCAGAATACGATATCAAGGCGGCAGGCTACAGGCATTTTTAAATATTTGATTAAACACAGAGGCACAGAGGACACAGAGATAATAAAAGTTAAAAAAATTAACGAAAATCTCTGGGGACTTGCCCCAGAGTTGGATAGCGATAATAGATATGACTGCATATTATACTGAAACTTGGTCGCTTGCGACCGAGTTGTTCATAAGAACCCGGTATTCAGAAAGCGGAATAATATTATTAGACTCGTCAGCAATAGTGTGACTGAGAGTTTGCCTTAAGTAGAGCAATAATCATCCTGTTAATCCTGTCATTTTTTTCTTTCTGTTATTGAGCTACTGTTCCTGAAGTGTTGAGGTATAAGAAACATTTAGAGGATAAAACCAAGACAGGATAAACAGGCCGCTCCTGCACGTCCTGTGCTAGCGGCATTAGTGCTTCCATGCACGTCAGATGTTTCAGGATTAACACGACTGCATATATGATTGTATGAGAGGACTGAAACCCGGAAGGGTCTTTCGGAGATGCTTCTCTCGCTAAGACGCAAAGCACGCAAAGTTATAAGATATTCATAGATAGGATCTTAATGGAATACTCATTGTCTAGAGTTGTCAGATAATCTAAAATCTAAACACAGAGGCACGGAATACACGGAGTTAAGATGATATTTGTTCTTTATCTCTGTGTACTCTGTGCCTCTGTGTTTAATCAAATACTTAAAGATTTATATAGCCTTCATCAGTCAGGCGATTTATTTCTGCGGGTGCATAGGGTACCGACTCTATAAAGGCTGGCACATCGTTTCTGGAGATGCCCATACTTGACATGGTAGTCTCGCATATCTTCAGGTCTATAATATCGAAGGCATCCAGTTTCGCCGCCAGATCGACTAACGGCTTGTTCTTTTGGTAATTTTGCAGCGTAAACATATTGATGTCCGGGCCATGTAAAATCAGCACAATCTCAAGATCTTCAAAACCGTCGGGCCGGTTGTCGTTTATTTCATCGGCGCGTTGCAATAATGCCTGCAACTCTTCAAGGCTGTGTTCTGTCACATCGAATAAATATCGGGAGTAGTCGCTGTCTATCTTGATATTATCAGCGGGTGACTTGACCAGCTTTTCCGATGCAACAGGCGCAGCAGTTATCAACGTCCCCTTTGTATTATCAACAGGCTGGTCGCAAGCCTGCAGCAACAGGCCGCATATCAATGTAAATAAAGCCAGTGTGAAGCACGGCAATCGTTTTATAAATTTCATATCAGTATCTTTAGCATAAAGCGTCACTTAGTTATTTTTTCTAGGCAGTTTTTCTTTTGAGAATTATTTCTTTCCATTGGGCGGGGCCGGTCTGGTGGACGGAGATACCGTTTGTGTCGACCGCAACTGTGACTGGCATATCCTTGACTTCGAATTCGTGGATGGCTTCCATACCGAGTTCGGCAAAGGCAACGACCTGTGAATGGGTTATCGCCTTGGAGACCAGGTAGGCGGCGCCACCGACTGCCGTCAGGTAGACGGCTTTGTGTCGCTTGATGGATTCTAACGCTGCCGGGCCACGCTCGGCCTTGCCTACCATGCCGATTAGTCCGGTCTTCTCCAGCATCATGTCAGTGAATTTATCCATGCGGGTTGCTGTGGTCGGACCGGCAGGGCCTACCACTTCATTAGCTACCGCATCGACCGGGCCGACGTAGTAGATAAAGCGATTTGTGAAATCCACGCCTGCCGGTAATGACTCGCCTTTGCTGAGTAGATCTGCGATGCGCTTATGGGCAGCATCTCTGCCGGTTAATAATTTGCCGCTGAGCAATAATGTTTCGCCGGGCTTCCAGTCAGCGATTTCATCATGTGTAATGCTATCCAGATTGACGCGTCTTGCGCCTTTGCCGGCATTCCAGCTGATGGCAGGCCAGTCATCCAGCTCAGGTGGTGTCTGGTACACCGGGCCTGAGCCATCCAAAGTAATATGGGTGTGTCGGGTGGCCGCACAGTTCGGGATCATGGCCACGGGCAGATTAGCGGCATGGGTCGGATAGTCCTTTATCTTGACATCCAACACAGTGGTCAGACCACCGAGGCCCTGAGCACCAATGCCGAGTTGGTTTACCTTGTCGAAGATCTCGAGCCGTAACTCTTCAATTTTATTACTCGGGCCTTTTGCCTTGAGTTCCTGAATATCGATAGTGTCGAGCAGGGATTCTTTGGCAAGTATCATAGCCTTCTCTGCGGTGCCGCCGATACCTATCCCGAGGATACCAGGGGGACACCAACCGGCGCCCATGGTCGGCACGGTCTTTTCCACCCAATCGACGATGCTGTCAGACGGGTTGAGCATGACAAATCTGGATTTGGCCTCTGAGCCGCCGCCCTTTGCCGCCAGATGGATCTGCACTTTATCGCCCGGCACTATCTGCATGTGGATCACGGCCGGGGTGTTATCGCCAGTGTTTTGTCGGGTGCCGGCCGGATCAGCCAATATAGAGGCGCGCAGCATATTGTCTGGTAGTTGATAAGCTTGTCGTACGCCTTGGTTGATCATCTCATCGACACTCATTTCAGTGTCCCAGCTTACCTGCATGCCTATTTTGAGGAATATGGTAACGATACCGGTGTCCTGGCAAATCGGGCGGTGGCCTTCGGCACACATCCTGGAATTGACCAGGATCTGGGCAAGTGCGTCTTTTGCGGCCTGTGATTCCTCCCGCTGATAGGCCTCATGTATAGCCTGAATGAAGTCCAGCGGGTGATAATAAGAGATGAATTGCAGTGCCCCGGCAACACTTTCAATAAGATCCTGTTGTTTAATGACAGTCATATCGATACTAAAGGAGTTGTTTTTATCACTAACATTATACTAAGGAATCGCTGATCAAGTCAGCGTTTCCTGTGCTGAAGTATGAATTCGTTCTGCGTATCCTTTTGCATCTTAATGCGATAATAATAAAGAACGTTTATGCTGGATACGATATTATTGGACACTAGGGATCTGAATTTTGCCACAATCACCGGGGGGAGGCACTATGAAGACAGTGTTGTTAACAGATGATAACGATGACATCGTTGAGTTGATGAAACTTATCCTTGCTAATTCCGGCTATCAGCTTGTCATAGCCAGTGATGGACATGAGGCTGTCAGGATATGTCTTGAAAAGACACCTGATCTGGTCTTGATGGATCTGAATATGCCCAATATGAACGGTTTCGAGGCGACAAAGATCTTACGGGAGAAGGGCTTTAGCAACCCTATCGTAGTGTTGACGGCATCCGAATCTGAACGGGACAGAGCCAGGGCCGAGCAGGTCGGCTGTGATGGGTATATTTTAAAGACCATGGAAATGAAGGACGTTGAGTCAACGCTGGATCATTTCCTCCGCGAAGCAGGCGGCCTGAAATAATTATTAATGCCATAAGTAAATAACAAAAAGAGCTGGTTCATCATGCATGGCCTCCAGCCAGGAAACAAGCAGGATGTGCAATGTTCACTGGCTGTTTGATGTGCTTGTTGGCCTGACAAAGTCTCAGCATTATTTTAACCTTCTGTCACAACGGCAATTCCATCCAGTTTTGTCTGCGCCTCTGCGGCCTTTTTCTGAAATGATTCAATTTCATTGAAGTTGAGATAACGGTAAACATCCGATGCCATGGTATCGATATCTTTGGCGAACTCCATATATTCATCCATCGTTGGTATATGACCCAGAATGGATGACACCGCAGCGATCTCGGCTGAGGCCAGATAGACGTTCGCAGCATCGCCCAAGCGGTTGGGAAAGTTACGGGTAGAGGTTGAAACAACTGTCGAGCCTGACGCAACCCGCGCCTGATTACCCATGCATAAGGAACAACCCGGCATCTCGGTACGGGCGCCGACCTTGCCGAAGATGCTGTAATAGCCTTCTTCGGTGAGTTGATGTTGATCCATTTTGGTGGGTGGAGCGATCCACAGCCGGGTGGGGATCGCTGATTGGGTTTTCTCCAGCATCTTACCGGCGGCACGGAAGTGGCCGATATTAGTCATACACGAACCAATGAACACTTCATCGATCCTGGTGCCGGCGACTTCGGACAAGAGTTTGACATCGTCGGGATCATTCGGACAGGCCAGGATAGGTTGCTTGATCTCGTTCAGATCAATTTCAAAGACCTTGGCGTATTCTGCATCCGCATCCGGTTCCAGCAGTACCGGCTTGGCCAGCCAGTCCTGCATCGCCTTGGCACGACGCTCAAGGGTGCGGGCATCGCCATAGCCTTCAGCGATCATCCAGCGTAACAAGGTTACATTGGATTGCAGGTATTCAATAATGGGTTCCTTGTTTAGCCGGATGGTGCAACCACCCGCAGACCGTTCAGCGCTGGCATCAGACAATTCAAAGGCCTGTTCACATTTGAGATGGGGCAGTCCCTCTATCTCCAGGATACGACCGGAAAAGATATTCTTTTTACCCTTCTTTGCCACGGTCAGATCGCCACTCTGTATCGCAGCATAGGGAATCGCATTGACCAGATCACGCAAGGTAATGCCCGGTTGTATTTCGCCCTTGAAGCGCACCAGCACAGATTCCGGCATATCCAGTGGCATGATACCGGTGGCGGCCGCAAAGGCCACCAGGCCGGATCCGGCCGGGAATGAAATACCCATGGGAAAGCGTGTATGGGAATCAGCGCCGGTACCGACGCTGTCCGGTAGTAGCATACGGTTCAACCAGGAGTGAATAATGCCGTCACCTGGTCGTAGTGAGACACCACCACGGGTGCGGATAAAGTCGGGCAGCGTGTGTTGCGTATCAATGTCCACCGGCTTCGGATAGGCGGCAGTATGACAGAAGGACTGCATCACCAGATCGGCGGAGAAACCAAGACAGGCCAGATCTTTCAGTTCGTCGCGTGTCATGGGGCCGGTAGTATCCTGGGAGCCGATGGTGGTCATCCTGGGTTCGCAATAGCTACCCGGACGGATCCCTGCCACGCCACAGGCGCGCCCGACTATTTTTTGCGCCAGGGTGAAGCCTTTACCAGTATCTGCGACGGGGACAGGGCGGCGAAACAGCTTGGTGACCTCAAGTCCCAGGGCCTCGCGGGCACGTTCCGTCAGACCGCGGCCGATAATCAGCGGAATGCGACCTCCGGCCTGCACCTCGTCCAGCAGGATGTCGGTCTTTAAACTGAAATCAGACAGTATTTCATCGGTGCCGTGTTTTTTTACCTTACCTTCATACGGGTAGATGTCGATAACATCGCCCATATTCATAGCGGAGACATCACATTCAATCGGTAGCGCACCGGAATCTTCCATGGTATTGAAGAAGATCGGTGCGATATTGCCAGCGAGACAAAAGCCACCATCGCGTTTGTTGGGGATATGGGCAATATCATTGCCCATGTGCCAGAGCACGGAATTGGTCGCTGATTTACGTGATGAACCGGTGCCGACCACATCGCCGACATAAACGAGGGGAAACCCCTTCTCTTTCAGGGACTGGAGCAGTTTGATGGGGCCGACTTCGCCGGGTTGATCCGGCTCGATCCCGTCACGGGCCATCTTCAACATGGCCTGGGCGTGTAAGGGGATGTCCGGGCGTGACCAGGCATCCGGCGCAGGGGACAGGTCATCGGTATTGGTTTCGCCAGTGACCTTGAAGACGGTAACGGTGACTTTTTCGGGTAATTTGTGCTTGCGGGTAAACCACTCGCCATCAGCCCAGGATTGCATGACTTGTTTGGCAGAATCATTACCGGCATCGGCCTTTGCCTTTACATCGTGGAAGGCATCGAACATTAACAGGGTATGGGACAGTGCCTTGGCTGCAGTGCTTGCCAGATCCGCGTCGTCCAGGCAGTCAATCAAGGTAGCGATGTTGTAACCCCCTAACATGGTGCCCAGCAGTTCGACAGCGCTGACCCTGTCGATTAGTGGCGATTCAGAGTCTCCCTTGGCAATTGCTGTCAGCAGACCTGCTTTAACATAGGCTGCCTGATCGACTCCGGCGGGCACACGGTTTGTGATCAGATCCAGAATGAAATCTTCTTCACCGGCAGGTGGATTTTTTAATAATTCAACGAGGTCAGCGGTCTGTTCCGCATTCAGTGGCTTGGGTATGATACCCACAGCAGCCCGTTCTTCAACATGCTTGCGATATGCTTCGAGCACAAGTGTTCTCCTGACGTTCAGTATTTTCGAAAAAGCTGTTTAGTATCCTACAATTACTGCTTTTTGTCATGGATATCAGTTGCAGGTGCTGTCGATAAGCCCGCCGCCAAGGCAGACATCGCCCTGATAAAAAACGATATATTGTCCAGGCGTCACTGCCCGCTGCGGTTGAGTAAAATGGACTGTGGCTGAGTCTGTGTCCAGGCTTTGTATGACACAGGATTGGTCTGCCTGACGATAGCGGGTCTTTGCCAGACAGGAGAATGGGGTTTGCGGAGCACAGTCAGCAATCCAGTGAAGATTCACTGCAGTCAGAACCTGACTGAACAGCAGCGGATGGTCATGGCCTTGTGCAGCGATCAAGCTGTTCTGCTTGATGTTTTTAGCAACAACATACCAGGCTTCATCATTGGCCCCTTTCACACCGCCTATACCTAAACCCTGCCGCTGTCCAAGTGTATAAAAATGTACGCCATCGTGCTCACCGATAACACACCCGTCCGGATTACGGATTTCACCCTTTTTTATCGGTATATAGCGGCTGAGAAACTCCCTGAACGGTCGTTCCCCGATAAAACAGATGCCGGTGCTGTCTTTTTTATCGTGGGTAATGAAGCCGGCCCTGGCGGCAAGTTCCCGCACTCGGAGTTTCTCCAGTTCGCCTATAGGAAATATTGAAAGCGAGAGTTGTTGCTGTGTCAGGCGACATAAGAAGTAACTTTGATCCTTATTCGTATCCAGACCTTTGAGTAATTTATAATGGCCGTTGTGAGATTCAATGCGAGCATAATGTCCTGTGGCAATGTTCTCTGCGCCGAGTTGCAATGCATGCTCAAGGAAGGCCTTGAATTTAACTTCCTGGTTACAGAGGATATCGGGGTTTGGCGTACGGCCTGACTCATATTGCTTGAGAAAATCGGTAAAGACATCCTGCCAGTATTGCTCCGACAGATCGACAGTATTGATAGGGATATCGAGTTTATCACAGACGCGCATGGCATCTTCTACATCGGCCTCCCATGTGCAGCGTCCATCTGTTGAGTCTTCATGCCAGTTCTTCATAAACAGGGCCTCAACCTTATAGCCTCGTTCTTTCAAGAGTAATGCCGCAACGGAGGAATCGACACCACCGGATATGCCAACGATAATTTTTTTCGTCATAGGATTATTTTATTGAAACACAGTTATGCTGTGTTCAAGTATTTACTCATAGGTTAGTCTTTAAGGTCAGCATGTTAAACACAGAGTCACAGAGTACACGGAGATAAAGAACAAATATTATCCAAACTCCGTGTGCTCTGTGCCTCTGTGTTTAGATTTCAGATTATCTGACAACTCTAGACAATGAATATTCCATTAAGATCCTACCTATGAGTATTTACTTGGCGAGAATTATTCTTCCTGGATGGACACTAACTAGCCACCTGATGTTTTATTACGGGGCTTTATTTTTTCTATATTCGGAGTATCCCAACTACCGGTTATTGTGTATTGATAACGAAGTATTTTATCAAAGATATTTAATGATTTAAACATCTTGCCACCGAGGTAGAGTAACGCGCCGACACCAATTCCAACCGGGCCAAAGACAGCGCTTGCAACCGGAAGACTGCTGGAAACCTGCGGCGTAACAGTGACAAGTTGATCATAATCCTGATCGCTCAGGCCGGTTCTTCCGGTAACGACGACATCAGCCGATGGCCCCCGCATATATAGATCATTCGTGTAGGCATTGCCATCGGTGATGTCGAAATGCCCTTCGATCTTATCAAAAGCAAGTCCCTTGCTGAACAGATCGGTAAAATCAAGTGACAAGCGTCTGGGCAGGGTCTGTATGCTCAACAGGCCAAACAGACGTCCGGCTGACGGGTTAATATCAAGGAACCGGCCCTTGCCGATGTTCATGTCAAGTGTGCCGTTCAGGTTCTCCAGAGAAAATTCCATGGGTGATCCTGGCCAATCGGCATCTATCTGAAGTTTTGTTTTTCCTCCTTTTATGGATGTTGGCCTATAACCGAATGTTTCAAGCATCGCATCTATGTGATCTGCGTGGAGTTCTATATTAAAACGCGAGTTTTCCTCCTGTTCATGGACCAACCAAGCGCCATGCCCCTTTATTTGAAGAGACGGTTTGGTGAATTCAAAATGATCAATCGACAAGCCTTTTTCAACAGGAGTCGCTTGCAACTGCATCCTCCCCATATTGCGATCCAGGTAAACAAAATCGGCAACATTGACCTTGAGTGCAGGCATGCTGAGTGGATTGGTGTTGTTCTGCCCATGTTTATCTGACGTTGTTTTGCCGATAGATAATTTTTCAAGATTCAGGGTTATTTGACTATCCCTATCCAGTTTATCAGGCAGTATAATATCGCCGGTTATATCATCACCATCGAGATTGATGTGCCAGGTCGATTCTATTTTATCGGCAATTAGTCTGATATTTGAAAAAGACTGGTTAAATAAAACAAGGGATGAAATCTGAAGATCAGCCTTAATACTTTTATTCCAGTCATTGTTCCTGTCATTACGGCTATCAGTCTTTAGCAGTTTTAATATTTCCAGCCACTCATTAATCGGTAGCTTATCAATAGATCCATTTATAAATATGTCATGTTCGTTATTTATTATCTCTGGAGTATCACCAAAATGCAGACTGACCTTCTGTAGTCTTTGTTGTTTGCTGTTATCGAGTTCAAACTTGCCGACCAGGATGGAGCCGTACTGAATGTCAATATTCCGGCTGATGCCCTGGGTGATATTGGTAGTCAGCTTGATTGGCAACTGCAAGTGTTTTGTTTTGCCAATCGGGGCCGGCAAATCAACCGTGAGTCCAGCTAAATCGGAACTAATCTCAATCTGTTTATTTAGTTGAGGATGGTGCTCGCCACGCAAGTAAGTCAATTTTACCTGCCAGGCTGTTTCTCCCGAGAGTCGTTCGAGCAGATTTTGTCTTATGGGCGATAATGATGGCACGTATTCAATGACACGATCAGTAATAAATTTTTCATCAGCCATACCGTTTATACGGATGGAAGGCGGGTTGTCTTCATTATCCTTGGAACCGGATATATTTAATTCAACAGGTTGTTCAAGATAACGGGCAGACAAGTTTTGCGAAGAGACGGAATCTCTTGTAAAAGCCAGATCCCCGCTGACCTCTTTTAATTGTAATTTTTCCAGTGATGATGTTAATGTGATATCCGATAGACTCACATGGCCATTAACCTTGGGTTTTTTAGCTTTTTGTTTGAGAGGGATATCAAGCTCTAATCCCATAGTGAAGTGACCACCCTTTAATGCGCCCTTAAGTTCATTTAGCGTCAAATCTTTATGCAGGGGGCTTTGCGCAATAAATAATGTCAGATCCTTTGTCTCTCCACTGATTTGGCCATTGAGTATAATTGTCTTTTCTTTTTTCAGTATGTCTGCAATGGAAGCATATGCTTTAGTAATATCGGCATTGAATATCTTGCCGCTGTGGATATTTGCCTGCATCTGTCTGCCGTTAAATATAATCTCACTGTCAATCTGGTCTACCGGGGGCCATGTGGGAGAATAATCGAGCGATACATTGTTGACGTTTGCAATGAGTTCAAATCGACCATTATTCCGGTCAAATGGAAAATCATTCAGGTAGCCTCGAAATATTGCATTCGCATATTCGACAGACCCCCCCTGAATAGCACGTTCCAACCAGCTCTTTAATCTGAATCGCGGTGTTTGAGGTAAATAGTCAGACAGACTTTCCAACTCGGTTTGCCCCACGTTCATGACCAAATCTATAAATACTGCGGGATTATCCTTATGTTTCGATAGTGACCCTGTCAGGTTGGCAGAGAAATCTGATGTTTTTATATGGATGAGATCGGATTTTATTTGCCAGCCTGTACTGTTTCGTGACCAGTCAACATTACCGCTTAATTCCGCCAGCCAGATATTTTTTTCATCCATTGATGGAAAATGTAATGTGACAGAGTTTGCATGTAAAGAAATGTTACCCTCGGTCAGGCTGCCGTATAGTTGGCCGGACAGATTATCAAAGACCGGGAGTTGATCGCTGGGACCGGTCGTCAGGTGTTCAAACTCTATCTCATAGAGAAACTGTTTCGCGGGCACTTGTGATGGATCATAAACCAGTCTGCCATTACTTAACTCGCCGTCTATAAAAATTTGGCCAAGCAGCTTTTTGGCCTTGACCGGTAAAAATGCCAGGTTGGCGAAAAGCGGCGCCAGATCATCAAGTTTTAGATAGCTGAAGCTCGTTGTGTAACGATATTGACCTGAGGGTCCAACAGGTTCTGCCAGGACAAATATATCTGTATTCGGCCATAGTCCATTTTCTGTTAACAGATTACTGAGGTTTAACTTAAATTGCCAACCGGCATCATCAAGTCGTTGCCCTGAGAAACGATAGCCTAGTTCTTTAATATGTAAACGCGTGTTACCGGACAGGGCATTAAAATCATTATACTGAAGTACTCCGTCAAGTTTGACCAGTCTTGCCTGTTGCCATGTGCTCCAGACTTTTAGATCTGCATTCCCGCCTGTGATATTAAAATCCAGAGGACGATAGTCCGTGTACCAGTTGTCCGGGTTTATATTATTGCCACTTAGATAAAGCTCACCTGACCAGTCAGATGTCAACAGATCCCCGAACACATCAAATGCGAAGTCCATTTTATGTCCATATTTCGACGGTAATGTTGTTGAACCTTCAATCTGCAATCGGTCAACATCACTGCGCAGCGTTAAATTGACATCTGTCAGCAATATAGGAGCTTGCTGATGTTTGACGTCCAGCCATTCGATGGTTGCATTCTGAATTTCTATTTCGTCTTGTCTGAACAGCCACTCTGCCAGTTCATTTTTTTCGGCCTGTGCACTTTCCAGCCCTTCAATATTTATCCCTTCAACATAAATAGCACCGTTACTCAGATGTTCGACAGATAATTCAAAGCCGGATATCATGAGGCTCCTGGGTATGAATTGCCGCTTAATGACAGTGGCAATGGGGTTTAGGCTGATTCGTGCATGATCAAAACGTGTGATTGGTTTTGTACCTGCTTTGTTCAACAAGTCGATATCAGTTAAATAAAGATGCGGGGTCCAGCCTTTCCATGTTGCATCAATAGATCGGATAACGACAGGGAAGCCCATGTAATGGCTGACCCATGCCTCAATTTCACCACGGTATTCGCCTATATCGGGAAGTGCAAGGCGGATCAGGCTAACCGAAACGGCTGCAATCAGGACAATGACAGCGACTGTGTAAAAAGTGAAGTGGTAGAGTGCTTTGATTATTCGTGACAACATGTGTGTAGACTGCTTATAACAGGACGACGTCGTATTGTTCTTGTGTGTACAGCGTTTCTACCTGAAAGGAAATCGGTCTGCCAATAAATTCTTCCAACTCGGCGACACTGGTTGATTCATCGTCCAGACACATATCAACTACCGGTTGCGAGGCTACCACGAGTAATTTCTTTGCCTCAAACTGTCTGACTTCCCGTAATATTTCACGAAATATTTCATAGCAAACGGTTTCTTTTGACTTGATGGTGCCTCTGCCGCTACAAGTCGGACACGGTTCGCAAAGTATATGTTCCAGACTTTCACGGGTGCGCTTGCGAGTAAGCTGTACCAGCCCAAGAGAGGTTAATTCACTCATTGTTATTTTTGAATTATCCTGCCCCAGGTGTTTTTCCAGATTACGCAAAACCTGACGGCCATGTTCCGGATCCTGCATGTCAATAAAGTCTATAATAATGATACCGCCAAGGTTGCGTAGTCGCAGTTGCCTGGCTATTGCCTGTGCCGCTTCCAGATTGGTTTTATATATTGTTTCTTCCAGATTCCTGTGTCCGACAAAGCCGCCAGTATTCACATCGATGGTTGTCATGGCCTCAGTCTGGTCGATGATGAGATGACCGCCGGATTTGAGTTGTACTTTTCGGTTGAGGGATTTCTGTATCTCATCTTCGACAGAATAGAGATCGAGGATGGGGCGTTCACCTGGATAATATTCAATACGATCCAGCAATTCCGGGATAAAATTCTTCGCAAACTCTATCAGCCGTTGATAAGTTTCTTTGGAATCGATTTTTACTTTTTCGATTTCAGCATGCACCAGATCACGCATCACACGCATTACCAGAGGAAGATCTTCATAAACTACGCCGGGCGGTAAGGTATTCTGTGCCCGTATAGTGGTTGAGTCCCAGAGTTTATGCAGGAATGCTATGTCCTTGTGAATAGCTTCATCGGCCACACCCTCGGCAGCGGTTCGGACAATAAAGCCTCCCTTGCTCAGTATTTCAGCTCCAGTCTGGGCGGTATGTACAACAATACTCTCATCATCACCGACAGCCAGTTGCCGGATGTCTGTCTGATACTGGAGAATAGTCTGGCGAAGACGTTCACGCTCTTTTTCATCTTCTATTCGTTGCGAGATACCAATACTTGGACGATCAGGAATAAATACCAGGTAGCGGGATGGCAATGAAATACGGGTGGTCAAGCGCGCACCTTTGGTGCCGATTGGGTCCTTGACGACCTGTACCATGATTTCCTGGCCTTCGGTCAGGATAGTTTCTATTGACGCTTCATGGAGTACTTGTGTGGTCTGGTTATTGCCAGCATCCTCGCCAGCGTCGACAATATCAGCGATGTGAAGAAATCCTGTACGTTCCAGGCCGGTGTCAACAAATGCAGCCTGCATCCCTGGCAAGACCCGGCAAACACGACCTTTGTAGATATTGCCAACAAGACCCCGTTTGAGTGTGCGTTCAACATACATTTCCTGTAATACGCCATTCTCGACCACGGCGACGCGTGTCTCCTGTGGGGTGACATTGATCAGGATTTCTTCATTCATGTGAATATTTCTCTGCAAAGACTCAAAAAATTAAATATCTATAAACTATACATAGGGAATTTCTTCCAGGTATTGTACAAGGTTGTTGGGTTTTTAGTGAGCTAGGAGTCTATTCGGGAATAGAAAGCCTACTGCGGGAAAGCTGATTTTGGCCATATTTTCCCATAAATATTCGTTAAATAGCGGTGCTATTCGCCTCAAATTATGAAAAAATCTGACTCAAAACCGCTTTGCCTCGCTACGGCTTCTATTCCCGGACAGGCTCCTAGCCTTTTTGCATTGATTTTATCAGGTTCTTATAATCTGACGCTGGTTGTGTGCCTGGTCAGGCGGGCTGTTTTTTGTTCAAGCAAGTGCCTGCTTTGGCTGTAAGCTCATCAGTAAACATCCAGAATGCTGGGATGCGGGGGCTACGGTTCCATCGGCAAGGAAGCGGTTGGATCGAGTCCGGTACAGGGGGAGGGGGTTGCGACAACATTGCCAACAGCTTGTCGGGTTTTGAGCAGAGACGCCAGACAGAGATTCTCTAAAAGAAATATTATTGCAGCAGCTAGCGAAGAACTCCAAATCCCGGCCAGCCTGCCTAATACAGGAAGGCATATTTTCCCCGGATCATTCTATGATAAGGACCGAATCATCCTCCAGTTCATCTTCAAACATAGCCTCATAGTCTATTAATGGCGGATTTCCATCGTAAATTAAAAATTCCCGTCGCTGTAGATACGCCTCACGTGTGAAGGAATAGAGATCCACGGCTGCCTCATCACGTATGCTCGTCTCGTCCAATAAATCTGCCCGGAGATTAATAATGTTGATTGCCAGCAAGGGGAAAAAGATAGCACCCGTGACGTAGGTTAGCGGGTTGAGCAGTGTGCTTGACGCCAAATCAGGTGTATTTCGTATGGTATTGGGCCCAAGCACGGGTAAATACAGATAGGAGCCCCGGTTGATGCCCCAAACAGCAAGTGTTTGTCCAAAATCTTCATTGTGCTCGGGAAGACCCATAGGGGTGGCGACATCGAACAAACCACCGATCCCTATGGTAGAATTGAACAGAAGTCTGACGCTATCTGACAGTCCTTGATCAATTTTCCCTTGTAAAAAGGAATTTAGAATAACGTTAAGGTAGGCAATGTTATCAAAAAAATTGGTAATACTTGTACGCACCAGTTGTGGAGTGAACTCTGCGTAGGTCTTTGAAATCGGTTTCAACAGGTGCTTGTCCAGTGCCTCGTTAAAGTTGAAGAAACCCCTGTTTGCGAGCTCCAGCCGATCAGGTGCTCCGGCATAGTCCTCTTTTGACGGTGCCGTGGAACAGCCACCAAGAAGACCGAATGAAAATATTAAAATCAGGCTAATTATCTTATGTTTCAATGATATATTATTCATTACTTACCCCGTGTAAGCATTCCTGATGCATAAGCAAATATTGACATACAATCTCTATCGACACAAATCGAAAGGACATATTGGTAAATTACTGTGCAACAAATGGCTCAAATCTCAAGACAATTGGGTTATTCGTTACTGTTTTCCATTTGTTCAATCTTTCTTTCTATCTCGGCGACCAGACCGTCGAATCCTTTTGCCCGGATGACGGCGGCATATTCAGCTCTTTTTAAGGATAGATCATTTACACCGTTTGCTATAACACTGATGATCAACCAGTTACCGTCCTTTTGATGCATTAAATAATTGAGTTTTATCGGCTCCTTTTTAACACGCAGCAGTTCTGTTTTAATCAGAAGACGTCCCTTTTTTAATACCTCTTTGGAAACTTCCCGAAATTGCTCGTCGTTATAATCATTAAATCGTGAGGCATAGGTCGCTATGCTGAGCTGATTAAACATTTCAATGAAATTTGATTTCTGTAGCGCAGTTAATTTTTTCCAGTATCGGCTCAGGATAACTTTAACGATTAGCGGCGTGTCAAACAGTGACGAGATGACAGGCGCCAGTTGGTTAAATCTAGCTTGATAACCAAGCGTGTCCGACTGCTGCATCACCTCTAAAAGCTTCTGGTGCAATCGCTCGACTGTTTCACTTGCCTCGGCAAATTCCTCCGTCGGCGCGGCTGTTACCGGGGAAACCAGTCCAACAGCCCATAACAGGAGGATTGTGCACAGTATTCCGCCTCCGCAAATCCGTGCTGATACAGTGTTTAATTTCATTGTGTCTAGTGTGTCTAGAGGTTTGACAGTGAAATCACGAAAAGTTTTAATCTGTTTGTCTGGTATAGGTACGGTCCTTCCAGATCGAACCTCTGCCACGCCAGTGATGGGTGGCGGAACACCAGGTCATCAGCAGGTAAAGCACGCCGGCAATTGGCAGCGTCAGTCCCCAAAAAATATTCACATCGTAAAATTTCAGTGTCGGCAAGTAGCTCGCCAGCATCAGCGCCAGGCTTATTAATGCCAGGACAATCGTGACAGGTTCCTGCGAGAAAAGTGCCGCCAGCGGCAGGATAAAAGCCGCAATCAGTAACAACGTGCATAATCCTAACAGCAAGTTTGAATATTGTAGTTGTGTAAATGCCGTTCTCGCCACCATTTGCCAAATAGTCTGTAATGTAGGGTACTGCCTCAAACTAACCGCAGAATGGGACAGCCCTATCCAGGTACGATTGCCGGCCTGTTTCACCTTCCGGGCGAGGCAACAATCATCAATCAATGCATCCCTTATAGCAGAAAATCCACCTATTCCGTCCAGTGCTTGTTTACTGATCAAAATACAACCACCCGCCGCTGCGGCAACCAGTGTTGAACCGGAATTTGAAAGTCGGAACGGATATAACAATTTAAAAAAATAGATAAATGCCGGCATCAATAATCTCTCCCAGAAGTTTTCCATCCTGAGAAAAGCCATCAGCGAAACAAGTTGCCGCTGGTCGGTTTTAATCTTTGCCAACAAGGCGGCGAGGGTGCCGGGTTTCAGTTCGATATCGGCATCCAGTAACAATAGATAATCAGTGTCAGCATGATGGCGAGCTTGTTCCAGTGCCCACAGTTTGCCACTCCAGCCAGACGCCAGGGGCAGGCCTTTTATAATGCTGAGATTGTCTAAATCCAGTTTGCTGGCCACGGCGACCGTGTTATCGCTCGACTGATCATCTATCAGGATTATCTTGTGGCCTTGCCCCTGTTGAGTCAGTGCAACCAGTGTTTGCGCAATGACATCCTGCTCATTTCTGGCCGGTATTAATACCGTGACTTGTGACAAGTCCGGACTGCAAGAGCTATCTGCTTCCAGTGCCTCTTGTGTGCTCCAGGGACGCCATGGCAGCAGCAGTATACTGGCCCAGATGACGAGACCTGGCAGTGCAAGCCACAGTAATTCCATCAAGCAACTTGTTTATTGCTAGTATCGCGAGGCACCGGCACTGGCTTGATTTCCGCGATCAGTTTCAGTTCTGGAAAGGCTTCCTCTTCATACAGGACGGGCAGTTCGGGCGCCATGGGGCCATCAGTCCGAGGTCCAAGCACAGCCACTTTAAGCGCTTCCCAGGGCCTTTTAAAAGTATCGTTGACTGCCGTGGGTTCGTAACCACAATGCACCATGCAGTTAGCACATTTAGGATTACGTCCGGTGCCGTATTTTTCCCATTCAGTTTCTGTCATCAAGCCATCAAAAGAAGAGGCATAACCCTCTCCAACCAGCAGATAGCAGGGCTTCTGCCAGCCGAAGACATTTCGTGTCGGGTTGCCCCAGGGTGTGCACTGGTAAGACTGGTTGCCTGCCAGGAAGTCAAGGTACAGGGCTGATTGGTTAAACCGCCATTTTTTACCCCGGCCTATCTTGAACAGATCACGGAACAGTTGTTTACCTTCTTTTCGTTGCAGGAACACATCTTGCCTCGGAGCACGCTCGTAGTTGTATCCTGGCGAGATGGTCACGCCTTCGACACCCAGTTGCATGGCCATATCCATAAAATCCGCAACCTCTTGTGCAGATTCACCCTGAAATAAAGTACAGTTGATGGTGACACGGAAGCCTTTACTGTGGACCAGTTTTATTACTTTGATGCACTTTTCGAACACGCCTTGCCGGCAGACTGAAGTGTCATGTCGTTGCTGGTTGCCATCGAGATGGATCGAAAATGTCAGATAGGGGGAGGGCGTATACTCATCCATGTGCTGTTTCAGCAACAAGGCATTGGTACATAAGTAGACGAATTTTTTCTTTTCGATGTAGCCGTTTACAATTTTCTGCATCTCCGTATGGATAAGCGGCTCACCACCCGCGATGGAAACAATTGGCGCCCCACATTCATCAATAGCCCTCATGCAATCTTCATAACTGAGGCGCTTATCAAGAATTTCTTGCGGGTAATCTATTTTGCCGCAGCCAGAGCAGGCGAGATTGCAGCGGAACAGCGGTTCCAGCATCAGCACCAGCGGGTAGCGGCTTTGCCGGCTAAGTTTTTTGCCTATTATGTATTTAGCGACCCGATACTGTTGTATTAATGGCACACCCATTAAGATACTCCATTATTATTAATTTGATAGTTTCCCCAAGCGTGAGGATTTTTGTAAAAAACTGCTTTAATATGCCTAAAAATTAGTAAGATAAAGTAACAGACGATAAAAGTACAGATTTGTTTCCTGACATTGGGTTAATATCCCTGTTGTTTTTCTGCGTCCCAAAAAGGATACACTCCTTGCAAGGATGTAAAGCCAAATTCATAATACAGTTACTGGCCTTTTTTTTTAAAAAAAAGTATATAGATGACTAACAACGTTAGAACACCACTGCTCGATACGATCAATTCGCCAGCTGATCTGCGCAAACTTCCAGAGTCCCAATTGCAATTGCTGGCGAAGGAAATAAGGCATTTCCTGCTGCATTCCGTCAGCAAGAGTGGTGGTCATTTTGCTGCAGGTCTAGGTACCGTCGAACTTACTATCGCTTTACACTACCTGCTAAATACGCCGGATGACCGTATAGTCTGGGATGTTGGCCATCAGGCTTATCCGCATAAGATCCTGACCGGCAGACGGGATCGCATGCACAGTATCCGCCAATGGCAGGGCTTGGCGCCTTTCCCGAAGCGTGAAGAAAGTGAATACGATGCCTTTGGCGTGGGTCATTCGAGCACATCAATCAGCGCTGCCCTGGGCATGGCCATCGCAGCAAAACATTCAGGCAGCCGGCGCAAATTAGTCGCCGTTATTGGCGATGGTGGCTTGACGGCGGGCATGGCCTTCGAGGCCCTTAATCATGCCGGCGCCCTGCGCAGCAACCTGCTGGTTATTCTGAACGATAATGATATGTCGATATCGCCGAATGTAGGGGCATTGTCCAAGCGTTTTGCCCAGATGCTGTCCGGTAAACTCTACACCGCAGCGCGTGAGAAGGGTAAAAAGGTATTGTCCAATATGCCGCCGGCCTGGGAGATAGCGAAACGTGCGGAAGAACACATTAAAGGTTTGATTGTCCCCGGGACATTGTTTGAAGAGTTTGGTTTCAATTACATAGGCCCGATTGATGGACATGATCTGCCGACACTATTGGAAACCTTGCACAATATTATCCAGCTGGACGGGCCTCAGTTTCTACATATCATCACCAAAAAGGGCAAGGGCTATGAACCGGCCGAAGCTGATCCGGTTAAATATCATGGTGTCACGCCGTTTGATCCAATTCAGGGCATAATCGCTTCCAAGAAGGTCTCACGGCCTACATACAGCAAGGTGTTCAGTGATTGGGTCTGCGACATGGCGGCCCAGGATGAACGTCTGGTTGCCATCACGCCTGCCATGCGTGAGGGTTCAGGTTTAGTCCGTTTTGAACAGGAATTCCCGGATCGCTATTTTGATGTAGCGATAGCTGAACAACACAGTGTCACGGTTGCGGCCGGCATGGCCTGTGATGGTCTGAAACCTGTGGTGGCGATTTATTCAACTTTTTTGCAGCGGGCTTATGATCAGCTGGTGCACGATATCATCATCCAAAAGCTGCCGGTACTATTTGCCATTGATCGGGCCGGATTGGTCGGGGCAGATGGTCCTACCCATAACGGTAGCTTCGACCTGACTTTGCTGCGTTGCCTGCCGAACATGGTTATCATGGCGCCCGCTGATGAAAACGAATGCCGACAAATGCTGTACACCGGTTTTATGCTGGATCAACCTGCCGCAGTACGATATCCGCGTGGAACAGGGCCCGGTGTAGAGATTGAACAAGTGATGAGCGCACTTCCAATAGGTAAGGCAGAGATGCGTAGACAGGGCAAGGGGATTGCTATCCTCGCCTTTGGCTCCATGCTGGCCGTTGCACTGGAAGTCGGCGAACAACTGGATGCGACAGTCATCAATATGCGTTTTATCAAACCAATCGATACAGAGATGATCATACAGTTGACACAGGAGTATGATTTACTGGTGACGGTCGAAGAGAATACCGTACAGGGGGGCGCGGGCAGCGCAGTGACTGAAACCCTGACGGCGCATGGCATTACCCAGGCTGTGCTGCAATATGGTTTGCCGGATGAATTTATTCCTCACGGCGGCAGAGAGGATATGTTGAAGGGTGCGGGCATGACAACGGAGGGACTGTTAGAATTTATTCTGGGGCATCTGCAGGCACAGGACGCAGGCAAAGCTGCGAAGACAGCTTGATAAAAGAGCGGATTTAAAAAGCAGCTAATCGAAAAAAAATAGTATCGGGATACGCTTCACGCTCCACGCTTTACGCTCAATATCTGTTCCACCGCAACCAAAAACCTTTGCAAGTCTTGCTCTGTGACCGCGCCCATGACGGATATTCTAAACAGTGTCCTGGCGAACCCACCCTGGCCGGCATATATAACAAAACCTCTTTCTTTAAGACCATCATGCAAGGTTTGGTAGCTTATACCCTCGGGCAAATGAAAGGCGTTCAAGACGCAGGATGAGTCTGCTTCGGCAAGTAATGCTCTTATCCCCAGTGCCTGCAGCCCATTACGGACTATGGTCATTTTCTGCCGGTATTGTTTATGTCTGGCTTGCCAGCCACCGTCGTTACTGTGTTCATTGAGTGCTTCATCCAATGCATAGAAGGCTTGCACGGATTGGGTAAAAGGGGTGCTGCCGGCGTCTTGTTGTTTCAAATAAGTCGCCAGATGTAAATATAAGGAACGTTGAACATGCGCTGCCTGCTTAATGGCATCACGTCGGCTGATCACGAATGAGGTACCGGGTACGCCATGCAGGCATTTATTTGCTGTAGCGGCGCAGGCAATTATGTTCCAATCGTGAAAGTTGATCTGTTCTGCTGCAAAACTACTGACAGCATCAACCAGTAAAGGGATGTTTTTTTGCGTGCAGATCCCGGCGATCTGTGCAATATCATTCAAGCGGCCACTGGTTGTTTCATGCTGAACGACGGCAACATGTGTCACACCGTCGGATAGTGATTGTTCAAGTTCGGCGACATTGATCAGTTCTCCCCATGCATGGTGCAGAGACAGATGGTCGATATTGTAAATATCGGCAATTCGGCTCAAGCGTTCACCATAGACACCATTCTCAATGATTAATAACTTGGCTTGTGCAGGCATCAGGCTGGTGAGCATGGCCTCCATCGCAGACGTGCCTGAGCCGGTGAGCAAGACTGCCGCCCAGTCATCGGGGTTTAACGCATAAATATCAAGCAGCTTTTTACGAATGCCGTTTTGCAGCATGCTGAACTCAACTTCCCGGTGACACAAATCAGGTTTCAGCATGGCGTTGCGTACACGCTCTGAAAGGTTAACCGGGCCGGGGCTGAGTAAAATAGTCATGCAAAGCTTAGAACCTTGAATTAATGTGCTGCATGAGGCGTCTCAGCACATCGGCTGGGCTTATACCAGGCCGTGCAAGATTTTCGATGGTGCCGGCTGTTATTTTTAAATGAGCAAACCGTGGCCCGTGCGCGGCATTATGTTCAAACAGTTTGTCGATCATGACCGGATCAGCACCACTATATGCCACACTGTAGCCGCAGGCGCTGGCAATATCTGCAAAGGCGACATTGCCTGTGACTGTAGACTGTGCACCCGTGGAATCATGCGCTTCATTATCCAGCAGGATATGAATAAAATTATTACCGGCATAACTACCGATCGTGGCAAAGTTGCCCATGCGCATCAGTGCAGCCCCGTCTCCATCGATGACAACAACTGTTAGATCAGGACGGGCAAGCGACAGGCCTAAACCCAGAGAGGATGCGCAGCCCATGGAGCCGACCATATAAAGGTGATTATTTCGATCAGCAATGCTGAATAGTTCACGACCTGTATAGCCGGTGGTGGCAATGGTGACAGTATCAAGTTCCTGGCAATTTGCGATAATGGTTTTTAAAGCATCATGTCTGGATATATATTTCCTGTTCGGACTATCGAATATCTTCTTCTCAACAAGTGCTGTATCAATTACAGAAATCGGATTGCGGGCCAGTTTGTGGGGTGCAACGCTGCCTTTCTTCATAATGAATGCATAAGGCCGTTGTTCACGCTGCATATATTGTGTGGCATGTTCAAGTGCTGCCTGTATATCAGCTTGTTCGGATGGAAAATATTCCCAGGGTACTTGCATGAGGTCAAACAGGTCGCCGCTGATCTTTCCCATCAATTCATGTTGTGGTTCATCAGTTAACTCTGCAGCGCCACGATGTGTGGCGATGATCAGTATTGGAATACGAAAGATATAGCACAGGGATGTTATCGGGCTGACAGCATTTCCCAGGCCTGAATTCTGCATTAATACGACAGAAGCTTTACCACCTATAGCGGCGCCGGCGGCAGTTGCCAGGGCATCGCCTTCATTCGCAGACGAGACATAGTTCAGGGTTTCATCATTAATCACATAATTGATGAATGGTGTTAAAAACGAACATGGCACGCCGGTGTAATACCTGAAGCCGTGATTGCGAGCGGCTTCAACGAAACTTCCTGCACTGATCATATGAACATCAGCCCGGGGGGAAATTATGCCGAACCACGTGTAAAATCACTGGCGCGGTCAATATCATCCAGCGCATTTACATCAAGCCAATGTCCATGGATGTAATGGACATTGATTTTTTTCCCTTGACTAACCAGATAATTCAACAGATCCGGGATCGTCAGTTGATGGAAATTATCCTGTTTTTGCAGGAATTCGATGGCTGCGTCCAACCATTCTCTACCCTCGTTACGTACCCTGAGCATGCCGATCCATCTGCCCGATGGTGTCCCGTAATCAACTGCTTCGTGCTCAGAGACATGTTTTAGTTCGACTGTCTGTTTAAACAACGCGCGGTCATCAGTCTGGCTGCAATAAGCATAGTCAGGACTGCCACTGATTGAGTTTGTTTGTTGGGAGGAGTCTACGACAACAACAAAGTCCCCATCATAATCGAGAAGATCGCTAAGGACATAGCTCCTGAATAGCAGATCGCCATACATGATTATCATGTCACTATGGTATGCCTGCTGTGCACAGGCCAGTGAACTCAACTCACCAGTGGTCTCATAATCCTCGTTTAGACAGATATCAATGCTGCTGATGTTGATGGCCTCAGCTTTATAACCTGCTACCACCGTAATTTTATTGATACCTTGCTTCTTGAACTCATCAATAAGTCTTCGGAGCAATGGCTTACCACCTATCGAAAGCATTACCTTTGGTCTATCTTCTGTCAATTCATGCAGAGCATCTCCTCTGCTGGCGGCCAGTACTATCGCATGGGCTTCCTGCCGGTTCTTGAGATAGCGCTGCTGGGCCTGGGACAATTCGTCTGCCCCCTGCAGGGAAAATATTTTATCGACTGTGGCAATTTGGTGTTCTATACCCGCCAGGGATTCATGCAGAAAGATCTGACTGCTTACCTGTTCCATTGCTGCGACCGAAGCACGGATCATATGATTTGCCCAGATCACCAGGCTGATACCGGCTTTACGAAAGACTTCTGTCGGTGTGCTGTAGTATTTTGTGGGCACAATAACCAGCGGTGAGCGTCCCGCCCATTCATTGGCAAATGCAATGACCTCATCAGGATGTGAGAGCTTGCTATGGATCAATATTGCATCCGCCCCTGCAGCATGATAAGCCTCGGCACGTCGCAGGGCTTCAGTTAAATCCCAGCCCGCGATCAATGCCTCAATTCGGGCAATGATACAAAAATCCGCATCGGTCTGGCTGTCTTTACCGGCCTTTATTTTTCCACAGAATTCATCAATGTCCACTAAAGGTTGTCGCTCGCCCTCTATAAAGCTGTTTGTCTTGGGGAACTGCTTATCTTCAATGCAAACGCCGGCAATACTACGTTGTCCCAGCTTTTTGACCAATCGTCGCATATTATTGAAATTTCCATAGCCAGTGTCACCGTCCAGTAATATGGGGATGTCAGTGACATCAGACATGAATTCCAGCATATCAACAACCTGGGTCCAGCTCGCTTCGTTACTGTCACGTACACCAAACTGCGCAGACAACGCCAGGCCACTGGCCCAGATACCCTTGAAACCTGACTGCTCGGCTATACGTGCGGAAATGCCATTGTGAGCTTCTAAAATAAATTCAAGCGTAGTGGATTTGAGCAAGCTGCGTAGTTGCTGACTTTTACTTGCTGACGCATCTATATTGGGTGGTTGTGGTGCCATTTTAATCTATTCAATATGGTCAAGAATTTGTGTTGCATGTTCGATATCTTCCGGAAAGTCTATCTCGATCCACGAAAGTCCACTGATATCTTCAAAGTCGAATGTGTCCGGTTCGGCAAGCAACAGATCACGTATCACTTCTTCATAGGGCTCATCTGTACGGTTATTATCTATATAATGCTGCGCCAGTTCTGCCAGCTTGTTTGCTGTCGATGCTGAGAATCTGAAAAAACCTACTGATTCCCCCTGAAAATCGAATTGCAGATCTTTGTCGATCTGTTTGCGAAAATCAATTAACAGTCCATCACGTATGCACAATTTAACGGGTTCATCACCTGCTTCAAAGTCTCTGTCCAGCAGAAAACAATTATTCAGGTCTGTATTGATCAGTGTTTGTATTATTCGTATGTCGTACAGCACGTCGGCGTCCATCAGTACAATATCGTCACCCGATTGCAAAAACTCCCTGGCACAAAACAGACTCACTATACTACCGGCCTGGTAATCGGGATTATATACTGTTCGTATCGCGGCGCTGGATTCTGTCGCAGAAAGCTCATGCAGGATCTGTTGCTGTTGGTAGCCGGTAATGATGATTATTTCCGAAATAGCGTGTTGGTTGAGGTTATGCAGATGGCGTTGCAGCAAAGAGCGTCCGGCAAATTCAAGCAGGCATTTGGGTTTGTCATTGTTTATATCACCCAGCCTTTTGCCGGTACCTGCGGCAAGAATTATAGCTTTCATTTGAATTTGGTTCAGTATCAGTATTTGGTTTTTGTAAAGATGGAATATTATCACGATTCCCCATGTCGGATTCTTAAGTTACACACAAGTAATGACGATAACAGTATTATCTTGCAGGTGAAAACAAAACCGGCCTGCAGTAATGTCTATATTTACTACCATGCTTTATATGCATGAAGTACTATATTGTCGAAAATGTCGTTTCAAACACCTGAAAAACTCGGAAAGTATACGATCCACAAACAAATCGGACGTGGCAGCATGGGTATTGTTTACCAGGGATACGATCCGTACGCCGACCGCAAAGTAGCGGTCAAGGTAGCATTGGCGGAATCGCTCAAGGACAGTGAATCCGGTGCGCGCTATCGTAAGATGTTTTTCAATGAGGCGCATACTGCCGGCATGCTCAAGCACCCGAATATAGTTAAGATCTTCGATGCCGGTGCTGATGGCGATGATTGTTACATCGTCATGGAATTGATAGAGGGGGCTGATACGTTAAAGAGTTTCTGTAAGCCGGAAACTCTGCTGCCTGTAGAACTGGTTATTGAAATTATTTTTAAATGTGCCAAGGCACTTGACCATGCACATCAAAATGGTGTTGTCCATCGTGATATCAAGCCAACAAATATCCTGATCACGAAGGATAAGGATGTAAAGATTGCTGATTTCAGTATTGCCCATCTTGTTACTTCAGATACGACCCATACCATGCCAATCGGTTTTATCGGTTCACCCCGATATATGTCTCCCGAGCAGGTACAGGAAGACAATATATCTAACCAGACTGATTTGTTTTCGCTGGGTATTGTGATGTATGAACTGTTGACCGGCAAACACCCGTTCATTGCGGACAGTTTTTCCAGGTTGATACACAAGATCATTAATGAAAAACAACCGCCATTAAGAACTTATCGCTCGGATCTGCCGGAGATACTTGAGAAAATAGTTCATCATGCATTACAGAAGGATCAGAACAGGCGTTATAAAATGGGACTGAATATGGCGGCTGATTTATCACTGGCGTTTGATTACCTGGAGGAACCACAAAGAGATATTGATATACAGGAAAAATTTAATGCTATACAGCAACTGGATTTTTTTGATGAATTCGTCGAATCAGAAATCTGGGAGATTATCAGGGCTTGTGTATGGCAGGAGTTTGAGAAAGGATCTGAAGTTATTGTGGAAGGTGATATTGATGACTCATTTTATATCATTACCTCAGGCGAGGTCGAAGTACGCAAGGAGGATAATGTTATCGATATGCTCAAAAAAGGTGACTGTTTCGGGGAAATGGGATATTTATCGAAAACCAGGCGATCAGCCACGATAATAGCTAAACAGAGGTTGCAACTCATGAAAATCAACGCGACCTTGATCGAGCAGGTCTCTATTGATTGCCAATTGCATTTTAGTCGCGTCTTTCTAAGCACACTGGTCAGACGCTTGTCGGCTACAACAGCGTTGGTCATTGCGCCTGCAGACTAGCCCGTGTCCATCAAGAAAGAATAATTCTCGCCAAGGCGCAAAGATCGCAAAGTTATAAAATATCCATAGCTTAGTCCTTAAGGTCTGAAACCATTATTAAGGTCAGCATTTTAAACACAGAGACACGGAGTACACGGAGTTAGGATTATATTTGTTCTTTATCTCCGTGTACTCCGTGCCTCCGTGTTTAGATTTCAGATTATCTGACAACTCTAGACTATGAATATTCCATTAAGATCCTACCTATGACTGAATGTTGGTTTAAAATAATATTACGATTTCTTTCATGGTGTCTTTGCGAGAAAAATTATAGCGTTTATGGACGGGCACTAGTTCGTTATCCGAGCAACGAGCTATGTTTTATTTTTAAAATATTGCTCAATCAACAACGAGGTCGATGCATCATGCTTTGACTCGATCGGTGGTTTCTGTTCCAGATCGCTTATAATTTCTGTCGCCAGTTTTTTGCCAAGCTCTACTCCCCACTGATCGAATGGATTAATGTCCCATATCATCGCCTGAACATAAGTGCGGTGTTCATACATGGCCAGCAGCATGCCCAGAATTTTTGGTGACAATTTTGGATAAGTAATCGTTGTGCTGGGTCTGTTACCAGGGAAATGTTTGCATGGTTCTGTATTATTTTCCTGGCCGAGCATCAATGCCTTGCTTTGTGCGAAACAATTCGCGACAACTTTATGGTGTTTGTCATCGCGACTGCTTTGCATAGCTATCAGAAAATCCACCGGTACAAGACGCGTGCCTTGATGTAATAACTGGAAGAAGGCATGTTGCGCATTGGTGCCTGCCGCTCCCCAGAAAACGGGTGATGAATGCAGTTCAAGCGCTTGTCCCTCAGAGCTTACGCCTTTGCCGTTGCTTTCCATGATGAGTTGACTCAGGTAAGCCGGTAATAGCTGCAGACCATGATCATAAGGTATGACTGCGTGTGTTTCGGCATTAAAAAAATTGTTATACCAGACATCGAGCATGGCAAGGATGATGGGGATATTGTTTTCAGCAGGCGCATTATAAAAATGCTCATCCATTGCATGCGCACCCGCCAGGAAGTCTGCAAAACTGTTATTGTCTGTATAGACTGCGATGGCTAATCCTACTGCTGACCAGACTGAGTATCGTCCACCCACCCAATCCCATATTTGAAATAAACGATCTGCTGAAATACCGAATTCCTGTATAGCGCTTTTATTTGACGAGACCGCAATGAAATGCCTGTGGATTTCGTGGCAACCATTATCGATAAGCCACTGCTTCGCCAGCCGGGCATTGGCATGAGTTTCGAGCGTGCTGAATGACTTTGATGTGACAATGAATAATGTTGTCTCAGGATCGGAATCATCCAGTACCCTATACAGATCCTGTGTATCAAGGTTCGCAACAAATGCAATTTTTATATTGCTGCTACGGTAGTCATATAAGGCATCCACAACGAGACGTGGTCCCAGGTCAGAGCCGCCAATGCCAATATTCACTACCTTGCTAATCGGTTTTCCCGTTGAACCCTTGTGCTCCCGATTGTGTAATGCCTTGACAAAGTTATACATCCGCTCAAGTTCGGCTTTTACCTGTGCGGGGATGGTTTTTTGATCGGTATCAGGCAGTTTATCATCAGGAGACCTCAGGGCAGTGTGCAATGCTGCACGATGCTCTGTTTTATTTACTTGCTGGCCTGAAAACAGTGCGGAGATTTTTTCCCTGATATTTGTAGCATTCGCCAGGGAAATGAGTAGATCGAATGTTTCATCTGTAATACGGTGTTTTGAGAAGTCGATCAGTAATCCATTCAAACCGGTTGAAAATTTCTTCGCCCTGGCTGGATCCTGGGCGAACAGGTCACGCATGTGTAGTTTGGCAATTGCCCGATGGTGTTCCTTGAGCTGATGCCATACGTATTCTTTTGACGGGCTTTGATTTTCTGAACTTCGCATAGCCCGGTATTTTTACATAAAACTATCCAGAAGGCTTGTGAACTGGTGCTGGCATATCGAAGCAAACCCTGAATTAATCAGCGTCTCATCAGATATGTCTGTACTCCACGCTACTTACCCACTGCCAGCGATATAATGCTCCAGTTGTTCAATGATAAATTCCTTTTCTGAAATGGTAGTCTTTACTGCATCCATCACCGTCAGGATTCCGACTACCTTATCGTTTTCAATGACCGGTAAATGCCGGATTCGATGCTTTGCCATCAGCAGCATACACTCTTCTATGCTGTTCTCGGGCGTCACACAAATAATCTTGCTGGTCATGATCTCCCGGACGCTGGTGCTTTTTGAAGATCGATCCTTAAGGATTACCTTTCGTGTATAATCCCGTTCCGAGATGATGCCCACCAGCTTGTCATTTTCCATGACCACCAACGCACCTACTTCATGCACTGACATGAGCGTAATAGCTTCAAAAACTGTGATATCGGCTGATATTGAGTAAACTTCGTTACCCTTTTTATCAAGCAGTTGACGAACATTTGTATTCATAGACATCCCTCCAAGTGTTTCATCAGTAATTTTGGCACCTAAGGTGGATAATCACAATATTTCTGAGCTGGAAATTAACCGTATTCCCATGGATTCCTGTCAGTAATCATCCGCCGTTGGACGATTACCTCGATAGCAGATTGCTATAGTGTGACTGACATTGGCGCTTGGTGTCAGTACTGTGGTTGTGAAAGCCCGGACAATTCGAGTAACATTAACAGGTACAACCGATCACGTCTAAATTTCTAGTGTTCGGGTTCATGATCAAGATAGGCCCTTGCAGGGAATATCATTAATGATTTCGTGCAGTTATGACAGATAAAGCGCCGAATAAACTGGGCAAATACCAGGTAAAAGAGGAAATCAGTCGTGGTAGTATGGGGATAGTATACCTCGGTCATGATCCTTACATAAATCGCCTTGTCGCCATCAAGATCGCGCTGGTAGAACCCCCCGACGATCCCGGCGCAAGTGATGACTTCCGCAAGATGTTCTTTAACGAGGCACATACGGCAGGCATGCTGACCCACCCGAATATTATCAACATCTATGATGCGGGTGTGGACGAGGATACCTGCTACATTGTCATGGAGTATATCGAAGGTGGCGACACGCTGAAATTACATACCAGGCCGGAAACATTATTACCGACGGAAAAAGTTGTTGAAATCATCTTTAAATGTGCAAAGGCGCTTGATTATGCGCATCGACAAGGAGTCGTTCACCGGGATATAAAGCCTTCTAATATTCTCATCACCCGGGACAAGGATGTCAAGATAGGTGACTTTAGTATCGCCCATATCAATAACCCCGACTCGACCGAATCGAAACCTGTCGGCATGCTGGGATCACCCCGTTATATGTCGCCGGAACAACTAACGGAAGAATACATTACCAACCAGACCGACTTGTTTTCACTGGGCGTCATCATGTATGAGTTACTGACAGGCAAACATCCCTTTGCGGCCGAAAATTTTTCCCGTCTGGTTAACATGATAATGAATGAAGATCCGTTACCGATGCGTGATTTTCGAGCGGATATTCCAGAGGTGTTGGAAAAGATTGTCCGCAAGGCGTTACATAAAAATGTGGACGAACGTTATCAGATGGGTCTGGATTTTGCCGCTGACCTTAGCAAGGCATTTGAAAATCTGCAGGGCCATCAGGAAGATATCAGTATTCAGGAGCGGTTCAACTCGGTGAAAAAGCTGGAATTCTTCCAGGGCTTTCCTGATGCGGAAATCTGGGAGATCATCCGGGCCAGCTCCTGGCATGATTATCGAAACAGTGATGAAATCATTATCGAAGGGGAACTGGATGACTGTTTTTACATACTCGTCTCCGGCAAGGTTGATGTAAAAAAAGCCAACAAAACAATACGTACACTGGGTATGGGGGACTGTTTTGGGGAAATGGGTTACCTGGCCAAGACCAAGCGCTCAGCCACCATCGTCGCGGAGCAAAGTACCTCCCTGCTGAAGGTGAACTCCACCGTGATCTCACAGGTATCGTTAAATTGCCAGGTACGATTTCTTAAGGTGTTCCTGCGCACCCTGATACATCGCCTTTCGGCAACAACCGAAATCATTTCTCAGGATATTTAAAACGTTCACAGTGCATGGTTCAACATCCAAGGATAAACTGTGAACCTTGAACGTTTTTATTGTTTCATGAGCAACGAGCAACGCTCTGTTAGAATCGGTAACTCGCTTCCACGCCGAATGTTCGCGGCGTGCCCAGTACACAACGTTGCATACCGCCATCATCACCGCCTAAAATTGCCGGATTGACCAGGCCTAGTGTTGTACCAATGGGTTGGTTAAAGATGGTTTGGCAATAACCTTCATCCCCCGCGTTTTTGACAAATGCGGACAGTTCCCATTTATCAGCCGGCCCTCTCAGGCCCAATTTTGCATTGAACAAGCCGTAAGACTCTTGCAAGGATTGTAGGTTCTGGTTCGTTTCTGCACCAACATTCTGGTCATCGACAAACTGGTATTCACCACGAACAAACCATGACCAGTTTGTATTTGCCAGGCTATCTGTCCATTCAGCCACCATCGATAACTGCCATTTGGGTGAGAAATGGTTACGTTTGCCGGCAAGGTCCTGGCCTGTGGGGATAACACCTGGCGGTGTTAATGCAATCACGGCCGGCAGTGGTGTTGCATCCGGGAATCTCTGGAATTCAGAATCAAGATAACTCACGCCCAGCACGGCATAAAGCTGATCGACTGGCCGGGCCTGGATATCGAGTTCTATGCCTTGTTGACAGAGTTCACCTGCATTCTGTACGATAAAACTTACCCCATCAAATTGTCTGTCCTGGAAGTCATCGATTTCAGTGCGGAAGAAAGTCAGGTTGGCAATCATCCTATTGCCAAACAGGGTGCTCTTAAAGCCTATTTCATAATTATCCACAGTCTCTGATCTAAATGTCCTGGGTATCACACGATTGGCACCGTCAGAATTAAAGCCTCCTGACTTATAACCTGTGGATACCGTTGCAAACATCATAAGGTCATCAGTCAAGTAATAGCGGGCATTACCTAACCAGGTAATTTCATTTTCGTCGAATTTAAGATTGGGAAAGGACTCGTTTATTCTTAAATTTATCGAGAACGGCAAGCCGGTAGGTGCGACCGGTGAATCGAGAATAGGATTATTGACTATCTGTGTATAACTGCCGTCCTTTTCGTCATTGGTCCAGCGTATTCCTCCGGTGAGGCTTAATCTGTCTGTGACATTAAAGGTCAACTGTCCATACAGGGCGATACTGGTCATATCCTGTTGAAATTCCCCATCAACCGCTGCAGTTTGAGGAAAGGCGCTACAAGCTCCACTGGCAATAGGTGCTAATCCGATAAGAGAAGCAGCATCTGCTGCGCCTAATGCAATAGTAGCTTGAGTCGGTGTAATCCCAAATGCTGTTGTCAGGGCAAGAACCGTTGTGGTTACCCCGGTTACAATACCACCTGCTACAGCAGTAGCGAGGGGCACATTACCAGCAAAAACAGGGGTCAATCCTGAAGCCAATGGAGGTATTGCTCGTCCGGCTATCAGGTTACCAATGACCGGCGCACAAAAATCACTACCCAGGTCAAAATCTTGATCTATGGAATAATCTTCATCGTAGTAATAAAAACCGGCCACATATTCAACTTTTCCACCGGTCGGGGACAAAATCTGAATCTCCTGGGAAAATGTCTCGGTCTCGTAAGAAGTGACCCGGTTTAACAGATCTGCAGGCAGTCTCAGTGCAGATTCAAATGTGTCATTGGTCCATTTCCGGTATGCGGTAATGGAGCGGATGGTATGTCCCCCAAAACTCCAGCTGATATCAGCAGACAGGCCCCATTGTTGGTCGTCTGCCGTATCCCTATGGTCCTGGTTTAAATCATAATCAAACGTATCGCTGCCATCCGGGGCCGGGCCGCTTAATATGGCCGATAATGTAGGGAGATATGCAGGCTGAAGCGTATCCGTTTTGACTTCAATCACCCCGCCTTCATTATCCACTGATGAATAATCCACGGTGAGTGTAATATCGATATCATCAGTTGGCGTTAAATATAGTTTTGCACGTACACTGGCATCTTCCCAGGCACCGACTTCATCCCGGCTCCCTCCTGCCGTAAAAGTATTATCACCATAACCATCCCGGTCCGAATAGCTGAATGAGAGACGGCCGGCAGCGTTGTCAGACAGCCTGCCACTGAATGAGCCGGAAATCCGTTTTGCGTCAAAATTAGCATAACTGCCTCGAATACTGCCTTCAAATTCGTCCGATGGTTTACGGGTTCGAATATTCAGGGCGCCCATTGAGGCGTTACGACCGAAAAATGTGCCTTGCGGGCCGCGCAAGACTTCGACCATCTCCAGATCGGTTAAACTACCGACAATAGAAGAGGGACGCGGGTAATAGACGCCATCTATAAACACCGCAACACTGGGTTCAATGGCATTATTTCCGACCGAGCCAACACCGCGCATAATGATGCGATTGTTTGCAACCTGGCTGGATTGGCTAAGGGTTAAGTTGGGAGTGAATTGACCAAGTGCCTGCAGGGTATAAATACCCGAATCTTCCATGAAATCACCACTGAATGTTGAAATGGAGATAGGCACGTCCTGGACATTCTCTGCGCGTTTTTGCGCAGTTACCACAACTTCCTCAATTTGTCCCAGGGCCGTGTTTGTCCATGTCATCACATAAAGACACAGCAGAACTGCCGTAAGTAAATTTGATCTGGAAAGATTCCTCATCAGCGTTTCCCCCATGTTTTTAAAGTATAAAATACTGTTATGCCTGCAACGACCCCAGCCTTGCCTGTAGTGCCCTGCGCGGGAACTCATGATTCTCATTCTATAATTCAAGCACATTTATGAACATCAAGAAAGGTTATTCGTGAACCAATTAGCGGCTGCTACAATTTTGCTGATAACTATAAGTCATCTATATCTTGAGCCTTTTGATCTAGATCAAGGAGCAAATAGAAAAAATACCGTTTAATTAGATCAAGAGCTTTGTGCAGTGTATGTTTTCGTCCAGTAAAACCTAAGGAAAAAGATATGCCTACTATCAACAACAGTATTTTTAAACAGTGTGGTGTGGCACTTTTATGTCTGCTTGTGATGGTGCCTGCCAGGGCCGCAGAACAGTCGCTGCTAACAAAAGGCGAGCAGGTCTATAACAAGAACTGTGTGTTTTGCCATCAGGCCGATGCCATCGGCAAACCAGGCTTTGCCCCATCCCTGACGAATAAAGAGTTTTTAGCAAATGTTTCGGATGAATTTTTTATCGACACGATCCGGGATGGCCGGTTGGGTACCAGCATGATGCCGTTTGCACACCTGGAAGAAGAAGATATCAAGGCGGTTGTTGCCTATTTGCGATCACATGAAAAACTTCCCAACAAGTCCGCTGCCGTAAACGCCCAGCCGGATGCCTGGGGCGACCCGCGTCTGGGCAAGGTCTGGTTTGATCAGATCTGCTCGACCTGTCACGGCATCAAGGGTGATGGCTATCTGGCGGGTGGTACGGGCACGGCAATCGGCAAGAAGGGTTTTCTGGACAAGGCTACTGATGGTTTTATCCGTACCACTATCAAGGAGGGCCGATCCAACACGCGCATGCGCAGTTTTCAAGGGCCGGCAGGATTGGCGGATCTTAGCGATCAGGAGATCGACGATATTATTGTCTATCTGCGTAGCTTACCGAATTCAAAATAGTCAGGAGCAAGCATCATGAAACGTATCAAAACGAATCGACGCGACTTTATCAAGGGTGGCGCATTCATCACTGGCTCAGCGGCTGGCGCGAGTCTGATGGTGGCAAGTAATCCGGAACTGGAAGCGGCGCCTGCTTCGGCTGGCTCAACTACCCGTACCACTGCACTGGCCCAATGCCCCTACTGTGGCGTGGGTTGCGGCACGGTTATCCAGGTAGAGAACGGCAAGATCGTCTCCATGCGTCCGGACAAGGAGCACCCGACCAATTATGGCCTGATGTGTATTAAAGGCCTGACTGCGGCTGAACCCATCTACGTCGATCGTATGGAAGGTGACAGCTATGTACGCAAGGACGTCTGGGCGGAATGGAGCAAACCGGGACATGGTGATCTGTCGTATGTGTCCAGCACCAAGGGTTCATTCGATGAAAAGCACTTTGTGCGCGTGCCCTATGAGAAGGCTTCTGAGTTTGTGGCACATAAGATCGTCCACTTTGCGAAAAAGTACGGTGGCAATTCCATTGCTCTATACGGTTCGGGTCAGCTCACCATGGAGGGCCAATACCTGGAAAACCTGTTCATGAAAGGTGTGTTGGGATCCAATACCATTGAAGCCAATGCCCGCATGTGCATGACTTCAGCGGTTACCGGTTATTTCGCTACCCTGGGTTCTGATACGCCACCTTTGGCTTACGAGGATATCGAACTCAGCGATATGATCATGCATTTTGGTCACAACGCCCGTGAGTCTCATCCCATCATCTTCTGGCGTTGTGCTGATCACAAAAAGAAAACGGATATCCCCACTGTTGTGATTGATCCGCGCTACACCGGCACGAGTAAAGGTTATGAAGACATTAACTCTAACAACCAGGTGCATGTACCTATCCTGAATGGTGATATCAGTTTCCTCAATGCTCTTGCCCATGTGCTGCTCAAGGAGCACGATGATGTCATCGATTGGGACTTTGTCAAACAGCACACCACCGGTTGGGAGGAATATACTGAAGCCGTATTGAAAGATTACAGCCCGGAACAAGTACAGGATCGTATGGGCGGGCCGAACCATGATGTCTCGCCTGCATTGATCCGGCGCGTCGCAGGGATGTTTGCCGATGCGACCCGCAAACGTCTGGCACGTGGCAAGGGTGGCCAGGGTGGTGTCATTATTATGTGGGGCATTGGTTATAACCAGCACATCCATGGTCAGCACAATGTTATTTCTATTATTAATCTATTAACTCTCACTGGTAACCTGGCCAAGCCTGGTTGTGGGCCGTTCTCAATGACCGGTCAACCCAATGCGATGGGTGAACGTTTTACTGGCGGCCTGACGGATCGCTTGCCGTTTAACATGCCCCTCACAGATGCCTCACATCGGGCCAAGATGGCCAAGGCATGGAATGTTCCGGAAGAAAACCTGATCAAGGCCATGAACTCCCCGAATCCCGGTTTTGCCATCGGCATGATGGAGCGTGCCCTGAAAGGTGAGGTCAAGGCTATGTTCCTGGTCTACGCCACTCACATTGACTTGCCGGATCTGGATAATCTGGTGCGTCCGGCATTATCCATGACCTTCAACGTGGTGCAGGAAATTTATCGTCATGCGCCGAATAATTTGTATGCGGATGTTATTTTCCCGGCAGCGACCTGGGGTGAGGTCTCTGGTGTGTATATCAGTTCCGAGCGGCGCATCAATATCTGTGAAAAGGCGGCCGATCCACCTCCGGGATGCCACTCTGATATGGATATGGTGGCCGATAAGGGTAAAAAGATCGCTGACCTGCTGGGTCTGGATGGTAACAAGATCTTTCCGTGGAGAAAAAATGCGGATGGTTCTATTAATACCGAAGAAGTCTTTCGGGATATCATTCGTGCATCCAAAGGCACAGATACCGATCTGACAGGTATCCTTGAGGTCGAGAAAAAAGATGGCCTCAGTCCTTATGAGCAATTAAAGAAATTGCGCGGTATCCAATGGCCGGCGCCGACATACACCATTGCCAAACAGGGCGGTGCAAAACGACGTTTTATGGCACAGGAAGGTCAGTGGGAGAACCGGCCCTATGGCTACTTCCGCACCAATGATGGCAAGGTGCATTTCAAACTCTGTAAACAGGATTACAGTAA
>JADFPU010000020.1 GCA_022562175.1 Pseudomonadota bacterium
AAACGGTAACCCTTGACCGTCGGCACACGCCCGGCAGACGTATGTGGGGAATGCAATAGTCCCAGATCTTCCAGATCCGCCATCACATTACGTATTGTCGCCGGACTCAGATCCAGATCGGAATCTCGCGCCAGTGTTCGCGAACCGACTGGTTGACCATCTTCAATGAAATGCTCAACAAGGGTCTTGAAAAGATGCAAACTCCGCTCAGGCAGCAGTGATGTGTTAGTAAGATAAAGTTTTGACATGTCTTATTAGATCATTAAACAACAGGAGAAATCTAGCATTGTCCTGATTATACTGCAAAACAATATTGGCGCATGCTATTGTCCGTGCTAATTTTGACAGAACTGAAACCATTGATCCTTGAAAATGTTTAAGCGTATTGCACTAATCGCCAATAAAAACGGGCAAAAAATCACAGAAACACTGCGATCTGTATACCACACCCTGCTCAACCGGAACATCGACATCGTCCTGAACAGCTTCTCTGCCAATTTGATGCAACACCCCGAACACAGGACAGTCCCTGATGAACAATTACCACTGCAATGTGACATGGCCATTGCCATCGGTGGTGATGGCACCATGTTATGGGCCGCCCAGCTACTGGCAGATTATGATGTGCCGCTACTCGGCATCAACCGGGGGCGCCTCGGCTTTCTGGCTGACATCCCCGCTGATTCGGTTGATGAACATCTACAGCAGATACTCGATGGCCATTATATCGAAGATGAACGTATTCAACTGCATTGCCAGGTCGAACGCGATAACAAGATCATTAAGGAAGGTCATGCCTTTAACGATATCATCGTGCAAAAATGGAACATCGCCAAGCTGATTGAATTAACCACTTATGTCGACCAGACCCTGCTGCACAGTCAGCGCTCGGACGGCATGATCATTTCATCTCCGACCGGCTCGACGGCCTATGCCCTGTCGGGTGGAGGACCCATCCTGCATCCTGCGCTGGATGCCCTGGTGCTGGTGCCTATCTGCCCGCATACACTGAGCAACCGCCCTATTGTGATCGACGGTAACAGCAGGATAGAGATCGTCGTCGGCACACCAGAGATTGATCATGCCAGTCTGACATGTGACGGTGAGATCAGCTGTAATCTACTCACAGGTGATCGCATTATTATTTATAAGAAAAACAAAAAGATCCGTCTCATCCATCCCCCTGGATACGACCACTTCAGCACCCTGCGAGCAAAGTTGCAATGGGGCTGACACTGTAATCCCGACCGAACGGCATACTCGTGCTTAAACTACTTCGTATTCGAGGTTATGCCGTGGTTGACGAACTCGATTTGGAGTTCAAACCAGGCATGACCGTCTTGACCGGTGAGACCGGCGCCGGCAAGTCTATTCTGATCGATGCCCTGGGTCTGATCCTGGGCGACCGCGCAGACAGCACGATCATACGTGAAGGCGCCGAACGCACAGAGATCAGCGCTATTTTCGATATCGAAAATAACCATAACATCCTTGCCATGCTTGACGATCAGGCGATACAGGTGGATGACAATGAATTGCTCATCCGTCGTCTGGTCGGCAGAGATGGCCGCTCACGGGCATTTATCAATAACAGCCCGGTAACGGCGCAAACACTACGCGACATTGGCGAATATCTGATCGATATCCACGGTCAACATGCTCACCAATCACTGAGCAAACGTGACGTTCAGCGTAATTTACTTGACGATTTCGGCAACTATAGTAAACAACTATCAGCTGTAATGCGTGCCTATGCAGACTGGCATACTGCCACAACACGTTTGCAAGCACTTACTGACTCTGATAATCAGGACGCCACCTTGTCACTGCTACGATATCAGGTGCGGGAGCTGGAAGCCCTGCAACCTGTAGAAGGTGAATACGACGCACTGGAGGATGAATATCGTCGTTTGACCAATGCTCATCGTCTGCTTGAAACCGCTCAAGGTGCATTCGCAACACTGAGCGATGATGAACATTCTGTTTACAACCGGCTCAATACCGTACTTACGGACTTGCAAGCGTGTCATCAGTTTGATGAATCACTCACTGATATCATCAAACTGCTGGATAGTGCCTCTATTCAACTCAGTGAAGCCAGTATTGAAGTTCGCAGCTATCTGGACAGCCTTGTTTGCGACCCCGAGCGTTTGCAGGTGGTGGAAAAACGACTGTCTGATCTGCACGACATGGCACGCAAGCACAAGGTACAGACGCAACAACTCAGCACACTCTTGAGTGATCTAAAACAACAACTAGATGATATAGAAAACAGTCAGCAACTGGTTTCTGAACTGGCACAACAAAAGTCTGCCGCAGGCGAGCAATATAACGAGGCGGCTGTGAGCTTGCATCAGTATCGTGCACGCGCAGCCGGCAAGATGTCTAAAGCTATCACCCAAAAACTCAAGGCACTGGGAATGACAGAGGGGCAATTCAGGATTTCAGTTGACAACGATAACAGTCCAGATCCTAAACCAAACGGCAATGACCAGATTGAATTTCTGGTTAACACCAACCCGGGGCAGACCATGCAGGCACTGCGCAAGGTCGCATCCGGTGGCGAATTGTCACGTATCAGTTTGGCGATACAGGTCATTAGCAGTAGCGATAAGGGTATCCCAACCCTGATATTCGATGAAGTTGATGCTGGTATCGGCGGTGGTATCGCTGAAATCGTCGGAAAGCTTTTACATGAGCTTTCCCGGCAGCGGCAGGTCTTTTGTGTGACACACCTTGCCCAGGTGGCCTCACAAGGTGATCAGCACATGCAGGTGGAAAAAAACATCGGTAAAACCTCAACCAAGACCCGGGTCAATAAACTCAATGCCGATGAGCGGATCGAGGAAATTGCACGCATGTTAGCTGGCCTGACGATCACCGCACAAAGTCGTGATCACGCAAGAGAAATGCTTAAACATACATTGGCGGAATAATTCTGTTGCAGCATTATTCAGATCCGCTGTGCTTTTTTACTGATTTCACTGCCGGCAAGTGGCGGCCCATCGATCCCTCCCCCCGATACAAAAAAGGTTAAATATATGACCTTTTTATCTCGATCATTTTTCCATCAAACAACCTGTCTAAGCTGACATTTCAGCTAAAATAAAATACCAATAAAAACAAACACATAAGAAATTTATATATTTCTGGCACAGATCATGAGTATATTTCTACGTCAAGATATTGAATCTCGTGCCGATGAAGGAAATTACAGAGCAACACTCTATACAGATAACAAGACGACGATTAGTGAATTTTCAGGTTCTGAGGGAAAGAGGATAAGAAGTTAGCATGGTATTAAGCAAGATTATTTATGAACACAATTGCGACACTACAGCTACAACTGTCAACATCCACAAGAACGTGGTTGTCTGTCAGCGTGTTGCTGATCGCCTGGTTGTCGTTGACAGAAAATAGCTACGCTGCCGATTACACACAGATAAACTACTCATATAAGACAGCTGGTACTATACAAACTGATGTACCCGGCACACTGGTTGATATCGGCACACACCGATTACACATAGATTGCCAGGGAAATACAGATCCCACCATCATAGTCGATGCCGGTCTAGGCGCCATCTCACTAGAATGGAAACACATCCAGAAAGCCGTGGCAAAGCGCAACCGGATATGTTTATACGATCGTGCCGGTTATGGCTATAGCGATTCCGGCCCTCTGCCCCGCACCAGTTCCTATATAGTCGATGAACTGTATAACTTGCTGATTCAGGCCGGCCTGAAAGGCCCTTTTATCCTGGCCGGACATTCATTTGGTGGCTATAACATGCAGTTATTCGCCAGTCGTTACCCAGATGCCAGCGCCGGGGTCATCCTTGTCGACTCATCACACGAGGATCAGTACGAACGTTTTCTTGCCCCCCCCATCAAGGCCAAGACAGCGCCGCCAAATAAAAAGAAACTCGGCATAGTCAGCTTCAGGATGCCGCCCTTGCATCCGAACCTGCCAATAGAAGTACGTGCAACCATATTAACACTGATGCTCAAGCAGCCGATGCGCTATGCAATGGCTTATGAATTTTATAATTACCGACAGAGTGCTGAAGAAGTCAAACAGGGTGGAAAATTTCCCGATATTCCCCTGCTCGTCCTGAGTAGAGGTAAACGGGTATATCCACATAACCGAAAAGGCGACCTCATGGAAGATCTATGGATGCAGTTACAATCAGAGCTGACCCATCTCAGCCATTTCTCTGCACATGTGGTCGCCAATAAAAGCGGCCATTTTATTCACCTGGATCAACCACAACTCGTTATTGATAGTATGGCCTTATTGGTTGATGTCGTCAGATACCGTCCTGTGCAAAGAAACGACCCGGTAAAGATGGCATTGGCCCTGGAGCCAACGTGGTATGGATTCATTGGCGCTACCTGGCGCTCTAACCGACTCTATTCCGACCCCATGCTAGGCCATATATACCCAGACCAGATCAGTCAAAACAGATATATAGAATCTTATGACGCCTTGGTGGCGTCAGGTTTTAGCAGGAATTCAGGACCGTAGCTGGTATTATGGATACAAGGCTTCATATCAAGCCAAACGCCACACGCCTCCCTCATGCCTTCGGCCGTACATAGAGAACCAGATTGTGATCCTCCAGAATATAGCCATGCTCCTCGGCGATTTTTTTCTGTAGATCTTCGATTTCTTGACTTTCAAATTCGATCACCTTGCCAGTCTTCAGACAGATCATGTGATCATGGTGCACACCCCGATTGAGTTCAAAGACTGAATGACCTGAATCGAAATGATGCCGGATCACCAAACCGGCTGTTTCAAATTGTGTGAGGACCCGGTAAACCGTTGCCAAACCGACATCCTCACCCGCTTCCAGTAAGGCCTTATAGACATCTTCAGCACTGACATGACGAAGCTCAGTCGCCTCCAGTATTTCAAGTATTCGGATACGGGGAAGCGTCGCCTTCAAACCGGCATTTTTCAGATCTTTTGATTCCATAATCCTAGAATCCGCAGTTGGACAGCTTGTAGAGTTGTTCTGTTTGTCTGGCTGGCGTAGTGAAAAATCGAGCTAATGGCCGCTCCCTTAGTGAGTTTTTTCACATAGCCAGGCGGGCAAACAGGGCTGCTCGGCAACTGCTCCTGCGTTGCTCTACCACCTACGTCCATGTAGGCGTATACATGCTGTAGCGCCTTCACCCATTCGGTGAATCCAAATAATATGTAATTAGATATGGTTATCATCAACTTAAGTTCTACTCGTAGCGGTCAACTGCGGAATCTAGGATAATAGTTTACTATAGGGGTTTTAAATCCTGACGCAGCTTTAATTGGTGTGATTATAGCCAATCCTCATAGCCCTGTCGTTCAAGATTGCCAGATGAGTTGATTGTATCAATGCGCTACAATCCACATATCAAAACATTGAAAACAATTATGCTTATCCGTTTTATATTTCTCAGTTTTATTCTGCTGGTTGCTGCGACCGGCTGTTCCAGCCGTGATGGAGGGTTCAAGTTGCCTGGTATATATCGACCCGATATCCTGCAGGGCAATGTCATCGAACAGGAAATGATAGATAAACTTAAACCTGGCATGGACAAGAATCAGGTGCATTTCATTATGGGCACCCCTGCTTTGATTGACCCTTTTCATCCAGAGCGATGGGAGTATATATATACCTTCGCCAAAGGTGGCGCCAACCGCCAACAATTACACATAACGATTTTTTTTAAGGATGGAAAACTTGCCTATCTCGATGGAGATGTCGTCAGCACTATCAAAAAACCAACGGAAATTGTCAATCGAAAGTCGAAGACTGTCGATGTACCTCAAGATACAAACAAGAAAGGTTTTTTCAGTAAAATACTGAACGCCCTGCCCTTCGTTGGCGAACACGCAACAGCACAAACAGAAATCGAAGACACTGGGCAAACAGAGACCACGCAATCACCCATTGCGGAAGATAAAGAACCAGACGTCATTGCACCCTGAAGAATGGCAGGCATTCTATAAAATACTCTCGCGATTCAAGCGTGTCTCATCATCAAACCGGCAGCAGTTTTTTATTTGCTCTATACCTGATCTTGCATCCGTTCCACTGTCTGGCAGGTATCAGTGTCATCGATGATCAAGGTAGACGGGTGCAACTAATGCAACCGGCACAACGCATCATCAGTCTTGCCCCACATACCACCGAGTTACTGTATGCCGCTGGCGCAGGCAATAAAATCGTTGGCGCCGTCAAGTTCAGTGATTACCCTGAGTCCGCAAAACATATTGTCAGGGTCGGTGATACCCATAACCTTGACCTTGAGCGCATTATCTCACTCAAGCCTGATCTGATCGTTATCTGGTTCAGCGGTAATAGCCCAACTATCACGGAAAAACTGCAAAATCTGAACTATACACTCTATATATCGGAGCCCGATTCATTACATATAATTGCGAAGACAATAACTGACCTGGGGATATTGGCAGGCACAGCTGAGATAGCTAGACAAAACAGCCGGCATTATCTGGATATATTACAAAAATTAACAGATGACTATGCTGACAGGAAAACGGTCAAGACATTTTACCAATTCTGGCATCAACCCATTTTCACGATTAGTGGCAATCATGTAATCAACGAAGTCATTCAGCTCTGTGGCGGACAGAATATATTTTTTGATTTACCAACACTGTCTCCTCAGATCAGTCTGGAAGCGGTATTAAAAGCGAATCCGGAGGTGATCATTGCAAGTGGTGCTGACGCGCTACGGCCAGAGTGGCTGGATAACTGGCAACGATGGCCGTCGCTATCAGCCGTTCAGGCTCATCATCTGTATTTCATCCCACCTGATCTGATCCTGCGACATACACCGCGCATTCTTGAGGGGGCCGCGATGTTATGTAAGCATCTGGATAAGGCCAGAAGGTAATTCGTGACGGGTAGCCGGAGGCCAGGAGTGTGTCCGAGGCACTCGAGAAACAAGTCACGAACAAGTTTATTCAGGGAAAAAATATTTAATACCGTCACTTTCAAGCTCTTTAATTGGATGCTGGTAGAGACTTTGCAGATTCTCCAGCGTCATAACCTCTTCAACCGGGCCGCATAATATACTCTCATGGTCAATTATCAGCATGGCATGGGTACAAAAACGGGTAACCAGATTAATATCGTGGAGCACCATAAACAAGCCACCGTTGACAGCATCTACTCGTTCAATTATCAGTTGCAACAAACTGATCTGGTGATGCAGATCCAGATGATTAGTCGGCTCATCAAGTAACCAGAGCAAGGGGTTTTGGACAAATAATGTTGCGATAGCGAGCCGTCGTCGCTCACCGCCGGACAGGGTATTGACTTGTCGTGTAGCCATAGTCTGCATGGACACATCCAGCAGTGCCTGCTGCGCGATGTCGATATCATGCTTGTCTTCTATGCCCCAAAACGGCAAGTAAGGATGCCGGCCGGTCAACGCTGTCTCTATGACTAAAGCAGGAAACGTATCCAGACTGTCCTGGAACAGTATGCCAAGTTTACGTGCCAAGGCCTTGCGCCGCCATTGCGTCAGGTTGATACCGTCAATACTGATGTCGCCTTGATCCGGCTGACGAAACCCAGCCAGGGTCAGTAACAGTGTCGTTTTGCCGACGCCATTGCCACCCAGCACACCCCAATATTGGCCACGCTCAAGTTGAAAATCAAAATTCTCGCATATTCGCTTGCCAGCTATCGTCACCGTTAATGATTTACTTGTCAGTAAGGCCATTATTTTTGCCTGATCACGATAGTCTGTAGCAAAACAAGAAACAATGGCACACCTATCATTGCCGTTAACACCCCCACCGGTAATTGCTGCGGCGCAATCAGCGTCCTGGCCAAACCATCGGCGATAACCAGTAGACAGCCCCCCAGTAAAACCGAAACAGGTAATAATAAGCGGTGGTCACTGCCAAATAATAATCGCACAAGGTGAGGAATAATAAGTCCAATAAAACCGATGCTGCCAGCCTGCATCACTGCGGTCGCAGTCAGTAACGATGCCAGGAAATATATTAGATAACGAAGTTGATTGACAGAAACCCCAAGTGCCATGGCTTGTTGATCTCCATTGGCAAGCAGATTCAGACTGCGGGCAATCGACATGGAAATTGCTAATGCCATCAGCAAAACGGCCAATGCGAAGTGGGAATAACGAGCATAGCCAAGAACGCCCATCAACCAAAACAACATACTATGAAGCTTTGTCGCAGGACTGATCGCCAGTATAAAACTGATCAATGCGCCCCAACCGGCCGCGACAACAACCCCGGTCAGTAACACGCGCATGGGATTCCAGCTACCGCCGATGCGCGATAAACCAAACACCAGCAGTATCGAAACAAATGCCCCGGCGAAAGCGCCTAGATTTATCCAGACTCCGGACAAGCCTGCTATCATAGCAGTGAGCGCAAATACCGATGCCCCCCCGGACACACCCAGCACATAAGGCTCTGCCAGAGGGTTACGCAACAGCACCTGCATCAGTGCTCCGGCTAAAGCCAACAAGCCACCGACGATAAACCCGGAGAGGATGCGCGGTAATCTTAATTCAAGTATTACCTTTGCTTCCATGGTTTGAGCCCCGCCCAGCAGTGCGGCAAAAACCTGCGATAAATCTATATCTATACTGCCGACAGAGAGTGAGAACAATATCGATAAAAATGAAAGTCCTGACAGACAAAACAGTATTAATAACACTTGTCCAGACAGGACACGGCTGTATGTTTGCCTGAACAGTGGCATCAGGTCTTGGCGTTTTTTTGTCGGGCAGCACGGGCTCGACGCGCATCCTTTGGATCGGCAATAAGCGGCCGGTAGATTTCAATCCGATCACCATCCCGGACAACAGAATCAAGATCCCGTAACTTGCTAAACACGCCTATTTTATTCACCGCAAGATCAATTTCAGGGCAACGTTCCAAAATACCGGAATGCTGAATTGCAAGCCTGATGCTGGTGTCAGCCGTTACGCTCAGTGGTATAACGTGAACCTGCCGGGCCTGGGCATAGGCTACCTCAATATGCAGGTTAGTGCTATTGGCCACCATAAATTTGATGTGCTCTGTCGGTAAATGACTCTATCAGTGAATTGATTATACGACTGAATACTTTATCCAGCGCGAGTTGAATAATTTTATTTCTGAATTCAAAATCCATCTGCAGTGAAATATCACAGCTTTTATCGCCTGCCGGCTCAAGTTGCCAACTGCCACTAAGATGCCTGAACGGACCGCTGAGTAAACGCACGTCAATGCGACGTCCTGGTTGCATCCTGTTTTCAGTGGTAAGCGTCTGGCGTATGTTACCGGCGGCAAAGGATAAGGATGCCGTTAGCACTGCCTCTCCACGGCAAAGGACCTTTGAACCAACACACCAGGGCAGGAAGTCCTGATAGGCGTCTATGTCGTTGACAAGTCCATACATCTGCTCCGCACTGAAGGGAACAGTGGCTGATTTATTAATCGTAGTCAATGTACTCGGGGAATCCTCTTGTGCATCTATAAAACACCGACTGCCTGCAGGCAGATCAGCAGTACCCCGGCTGGTGCAATATAACGAATGGTGAACCACCAGATACGATAAATTTTTTCGTTCACCTTCAACTCGTCCCTACTCGACTGCCTGGCCATGCGCCAACCAACAAAGATTGCCATCAGCATTCCTCCTATTGGCAACATAAAATTGGCAGTTATGATATCAAATATATCGAATAAACCATTTTCCTTGGTTAAGCCAAAAAAGTTAAAGCTGAAGGCCCAATGGTTAAAAGACAGGATGGTACAAATTCCCAGTAGCCAGACGACCAGTCCCGAGACGGTGGTAGCCTTGATGCGTGTTAAGCCCTTGTTTTCCACCAGCCAGGTCACGGCAGGTTCAAGCAGAGAGATGCCTGAAGTCCAGGCAGCAATCATAACAAGAAAAAAGAACAGGGTTCCGAAGAAAGCCCCACCTGGCATCTGACCAAATGCAATAGGCAAGGTAATAAAAATTAATGATGGACCACTGGCAGGTTCGAGGCCGTATGTAAATACAATCGGGAAGATAGCAATACTAGCCAGTAAGGCGACGACTGTATCAGCGGTCGCAATGATCATTGTGGTGCCAAAAATTGATGCCCTGTCCGGCAAATAGGACCCATAGATCATGATCGCCCCCATGCCGAGGCTCAGACTGAAAAACGCATGTCCTGAAGCGTTCAGAAACACTTCTCGAAAATTCCCGGCAAGCTTCTCAAAATCCGGCACAAATAAATAAACAAGGCCTTCTACAAACTTATCCGTACTCATGGCGTAACCGACCATAATAAGTAATAACGCAAACAGAGCTGGCATCAAATAACAAACCGCTTGCTCCAGACCACTTTTAACACCTCGGGACACGACAACGGTACACATGACTATAAATACCGTATGCCAGGCAAGTAACTTCTCTGGATCGGACACAAGCTCATTAAATATCTTGATGGTGGTGTCAGCGCTGGCACCTTCAAATACGCCCGCGCCGGTCCGGAAGATATACGCCAGAGTCCAACCTGCAATAACACTGTAATACGAAAGGATTAAAAACCCGGCGATCATTCCCATCAGACCAAGCAACTGCCAATGCCTGCTCAAACCCTCTTCTTCGGCCAGCACACGCATGGTGTTCACCGGGCTCTGACGTCCTCTGCGGCCAAGCAGGATTTCAGCCATCATGATAGGGATGCCCATTAGCAGCACACATATGACATAGAGGAGGACGAACGCACCGCCGCCACTTTCACCTACCATATAGGGAAATCGCCAAATATTACCGAGACCGACTGCTGAACCGGTTACAGCCAGTATAAATACCCAGTGGGAAGACCACTGGCCGTGAATGGAAGTACGTTTAACAGACATAATTATCCTTTGTTTTGCAGGTAATTCTGCGGGAAATCCGCTCCGGGCTCAACTCTGACGTTAAAATAACATCGCTTCAGTCAAACGGATTTTTGCCGATACAATGGAGAGTCATGCAAGCTGATAATATGAATCTCCCAATTCAACAAATAACCGGGGCAAATGAGCATCCAGAGCATGTAGGGCAATTTAAAATCGTCGGTCAGTTGGGAAAAGGTGCCCAGAGTGTAGTTTATCTGGCACAAGATCCCCAATTGCAGCGCCAGGTCGCCATAAAAACCCTGGATCGTCGCCACAGAGATTACACTCACCTGCTGCATGAGGCTCGAAACGTCAGTAAACTGAAGCACCCGAACATCATCCCGATTTACGAGATCGGCGTGCATGAAGACATGCCGTATCTGGCCTATCAGTTCTGCGAAGGCCAATCACTGCGAAACGTCCTCAAATCAAAAGGGAAATTTAAAACCCTTGAGGCCGTGAATATCATTCGGCATGTGCTGGACGCAATGGCTTACGCCCACCGCAGCGGCATCGTGCATCGCGATCTTAACCCTGCCAATATCATGCTCGACAATAATAACGCCCCGCGGATAATGGATTTTGGTATTTCTATCATGATGGGGACATTATCCCCTACCAGTGCTGTAGCCGGCACCGTGAATTACATGGCGCCTGAGCAAATAGCTAATAATGAGATCGGCCCTTCGGTTGATATCTTTGCAATAGGCTTGATGTTGTATGAGATGTTGACCGGCCATCAAGTATTTTCTGCCGATCACAGCAGGGCAATAACATACAAAATCATCCATGAAAATGTAACTCCTCCGTCAAGCCGCGAAGCAAGCATCGAGGCACAACTTGATGAAATAGTCATGCAGGCCCTGGAAAAGGACCCGGCAAAGCGTTATGCCAAAGCGTCTGAGATGAAAGCAGATCTGGATATCTATGCCAAACCCGTGGATGGAAGTGAGGACTCAGCTGAGGGAGACGGCAGAAATAGTACCGTACAATTTTTATTACGACGCATGAAACGTAAACAGGACTTTCCTGCAATCTCCGCAAATATCTCACAAATTAACAAAAAGACGTCCAACCATGACTCATCCTCTGCCGCTGAACTGTCTAATGTGATCCTGAAGGACTATGCACTGACAACAAAATTATTGCGGCTGGTCAACACATCATTTTATGGTCAATTCGGCGGGGAAATTACTACTGTCACGCGTGCAGTGGTGATCCTGGGTTTTGAACAGGTCCGCGCAGCTACACTCAGCATCATCCTGTTTGAACACCTGAACAACCCATCTCAAGCAAAGGAACTGAAAGGCGCAGCGTGTAGAGCTCTCATGAGTGGCATTATTGCCAGGGAGCAGGCTAAAAAGATGCCACATATCAAAGCTGATGATATCGAGACAGTATTTATTGCCTCGATGTTCCACAAACTGGGTAGATTACTGACTATTTATTACCTGTCGGAAGAGTATGGAGAGATAAAAAATCTTATCGTCAACAAGAGCATAACAGAGCAGCAGGCCGTACTGTCGGTGCTGGGCGCCAGTTATGAAGAGCTTGGCAAAGGTATAGCCCATGATTGGAAACTACCTGATGTAATGATCCAAAGCATGAAAAGAATCCCCAATGGACCGGTCACTGCTGCTAAATCATCCAGCGAAAGTATTTGCCAGTTAGCCAGCTTCGCGAACGAATTATGTGAAATAGGTACTGGCAACGAAGACTACAAGCAAAAACTGGAAGAAATTTCAAGCCAATATAAAAAAGCTCTGGGACTTACCGTCAAAGATATAAAAAACCTCATCGAGCATTCAAAAACAGAGATAAAAGAATATACCGGAATTTTAAATATAGACATTGCTGATGTCACGCCTTTTGCAACGAAAGAGAATGCCGGCAAGGGAAATGATATATCGATAACAACCACCAAGGTAGATGTGGACCGTAAGGATGACAACAGTTTTGCTGCCACCAGAGACCTGTCCAACCCTGCGCGTGATGAAACTGTAACAGCTATCGATGAAAATGATGCTATACCAACAGAGGCTAAAGACCAGTGCAGTGACATAAAAAATGAAGCAGCTGGAGAAATAACATCAGCACAACCACAAACGCATGAAGACGCAGAACCTGTTGCTGCACAACAACTGGCAGCAGCAGAAAACGCAAACGAACATCAGGATATACTCGTGCATGGCATCGCAGAAATCACCGAAGCCATGCTAGGCGAATATAATCTGAACGATGTGCTGACTATGGTGCTCGAAACAATCTATCGAGGCATGGGATTTACACGTGTATTGTTCTGTATAAATGACCGAAAGAATAAAATGATATTAGGCAGATTCGGTTTTGGCAAAAATATTGATGAAATCATCCCCAAGTTTCGATGCAAAATTAATAATGAAGATGACATCTTCAATAATGCCGTCCGGGACAAGAAAGAAGTTATCTTGCTGGACGCCAATTCCGCAGCTCATAAACATCAGGTTCCAAAGTGGCTCCGTGAACTTGCCTTGCCATGTTCAGTTGTTGCTTACCCGCTGATAATAAACAAGCGCTGCATCGGTTTGATTTATGCGGATACTGATGATCATTTGACAATAATTTCCACAGAGACTCTTAAATTTTTCAAAATACTGCGAAGCCAGGCTGCCCTTGCTATCCAGCAAAAGCAAATAAAACAATATTCCACAAAGCCAGATCACTTTTAACAGATGGCAAATTTAACAAAATGAATCGACCCGCAACAAATAATTTAACTACGCAAAGATTTCCGATAAACATAGGACGTTTTATAATTGTCAGGCTTCTTTCTGAGGGTGCTTTGGGCAATGTCTATCTTGCTGATGACCCGCATTCAAACAGGCAGGTCGTTTTAAAAACATTCTCACAGTGCAGGCTCGATAATGGGCAGATAGACAAACATGCGCGAAATCTTTGCCAGTTACAACATCCCAACATCTCCTTTCTGCACGATATTGAAGTACATGAAGGATTGCCCTATCTAATTTACCAATATTGTGAAGGCAACTCACTAGCGGACATTCTGAAGAAAGATGGAAAGTTCACGGTGATAGATGCTATTAATATTATTTCCCAATTACTCGATGCCACTGTTTATATGCATCGTAATAATATCGCACACCGTTCTCTGAACACCGCTAATATAATTATCGACAATAATATGCCCCGTATCCTGGATTTTGGCTTTTCGTGTATGACAGGCAGTGTCTCCCCAAGCAACACCGTGAATTACATATCACCTGAGTCAATATCGGAAAACTGCCCGGGGTTTTCAGTTGACATTTTTTCGTTAGGCCTGATTTTGCATGAGATGCTGACCGCACATCAGGTATTTTCCGGTCGCAATGCTGCAGCGGTGAAATACAAGATCACAAATGAAAATATTCTTGCTCCTTCCAGTCGTGAACCATCAATCGACAAAAAACTCGATGAGATAGTCATGCAAGCGCTGCAAAGAAATATAAAAAAGCGTTTCAACAGCGCGGAAGAAATGAAAAACTCTATTGATCTGTATGCCAGATTAAAAAATAACAAAATCGAGGGAAAAATAGATGGAAATAGCAAAAGCACTGTTAAATTCCTGCTGCGACGTATGCAACGCAAACAGGATTTCCCGGCGATATCCGCGAATATATCGCAAATAAATAAAAAAACATCAAATCACGATTGCGCCTCTGCCAGCGAGATTTCAAATGTCATACTCAAAGATTATGCCCTGACGACGAAAATACTAAGACTGGTTAACTCATCCATGTATCGACAATTTGGCGGAGAGATCACGACCATTTCCAGGGCTGTCGTAATCCTCGGTGTTGAAAATGTTCAAGCCGCCACACTTAGTATTGTCTTGTTTGATCATCTTAATAACTCTACACAAGAAAAAGAACTGAAAAAAGCAACCTACAGTGCACTCATGAGTGGCATTATTGCACGGCAACAGGCAAAAATAATTCTATCCATCAATGACAACGAAAAGGAATCTGCATTTATTGCCTCTATGCTTCACACATTAGGCAATATGCTTGTGATTTACTACCTGCCAGAAGAATATACTGACATCAGAAATATGATGGTAAATAAAGATACCAGGGAGCAGCAGGCTGTTTTATCTGTATTAGGCGCCAGTTATGAAGATTTGGGTAAAGCTATTGCAGAAGAATGGAAATTACCGGAGGTCATCTCCAACAGCATGAGGAAAATGCCTGAAGGACAGGTCGCCCCTGCAAAATCAGTGAAAGAAAGTATCAGACAACTTGCATCATTCGCCAACGAATTATGCGAAATTGGCGCCAGAAACGGCAATAAGGAACTGGATCTGGCCAACCTGGCTAGCCGCTATAAAAAAGCATTGAAAGTTTCAGTAAAAAATATCAATGAGCTGATCATGTTTTCACAAAAAGAAATCAAAAGCATGACCAAAGGCTTAAATATCAATACTGAAGATATAACATTATTCACGAACAAGAATAATGCTGATTTTGATGATGGAATAACTGTTACCACAACGAAAATAAAAACGGCCGGGGAAGAAAATGGCGCGCAGATTCCAGATGACAAGAAAGCCAAACAAAATACAACAGCGGCGACCCCATCAAATGATGATGAGCAAACTTATGTCACAACAACGGACACAGTCTATTCTGAAATATTCAACCATCACGATATTATTGCACATGGTATCGCAGAAATTACCAGCACCATGCTTGAAGATTACAACCTCAATGATGTTCTATCGATGGTGCTTGAAACGATGTATCGCGGCATGGGTTTTACGCGGGTTCTTTTCTGCATCCATGATGTAAAAAATAATTCCATCATTGGACGTTTTGGTTTTGGAAAAAATATCGATGAGGTCATTTCCGGGTTTCGCTACAAGCTGGACTGTCAGAATGATGTGCTGGTAGACGCTGTTAGAAATAACAGGGAGTATATTATTCTTGATATTAATTCCAGCGAGTACAGAAACAGAGTGCCGGCTTGGCTACAAAAGTTAACTATGCCGCGCTCTATGGTGATTTATCCCATAACACTTAGCCAGCGCTGTATCGGTCTGATTTATGCGGACACTGATACATCTTCACCACTCGTCTCTACAGAAACTCTTAGATTTTTCAAGCCGTTGCGTAACCAGGCCACACTTGCGATTCATCAGAAACAGATGTAACTATATATTATTTGCAGACATGGTTTTTCCTGAACATGATAAACGCTGTTTTAAACTCTTCAAAGAGTAATGGTTTACCAGATCAGCTAGGGCGATTTAAGCCCCTTGGCATCCTGGGTAAGGGTGCACAGGGTATAGTTTATCTGGCAAACGACCCGCAACTGGATCGCAAGGTCGCGATCAAAACCATATCGCATGGGGGATTAAATAAAAGCCAGCTTGTTAATGAAGCCCGCAATGTCAGTCAGTTGCAACACGCCAATATTGTAACACTCTATGAAATAGGCACACATGGAGAATATTCCTACCTGGTCTATCAATATATTAACGGCATGTCACTACGTAAGGTTTTGGATGAGACGCCAGTTCTACCAGTGCTCTACGCAGTGCAGATGATAATACAGGTGCTTGATGGTCTTAGCTATGCTCATGAGAAAGATATTATCCACCGTGACTTGAACCCTACGAATATATTCGTCGACAAGAATGGTACGCCAAAGATCATGGACTTTAGCATCTCTACATTATCTGGCAACGACTCCAGTAATAATGAAGTGATCGGTGCAGCCAGTTACATGTCCCCGGAACAAATTAACGGAAATACGGTTGGCCCATATTCAGATGTATTCTCGCTTGGTATTGTCCTGTTTGAAATGTTAACAGGAGTATCAATATTTTCTGCCAATAATTCCATGGCGACGATGTATAAGGTTATAAATGAAAATATTTTACCGCCCTCACACAGAAATAATGCAATTGATCAAGAACTAGATCGGATCGTTCTGACTGCATTGAGCAGAAGCATACAAGGTAGATATAAAGATGCCCATGAGTTTAAGACCGAACTGGTTCTGTATACTAAAAGGGAATGTGGTGACATTGATACAGGAGTGGTGGCAACAGATAGTGGTGAATCTACTGAAAAGCAAACGCTTACCATTCTTCACAGAAATATGCAGCGGAAAAAAGATTTCCCCGCTGTTGCACAACATGTCACCCAAATAATGCAGCAAACAAACAGAAGTGCCTCTGCCAAACAGTTAGCAAAGGTGATCCTCAATGATCAATCGCTTACCAGTAAAATATTACGCCTGGTAAATTCATCCTCATATTGCCACTTCGGCGGAGAGATTCGCACTGTTTCGCGCGCAGTAGTTATTCTGGGGATAGAACATGTACGATCTATCGCAGTAGGTATCATCATGTTCCAACATCTGCAGAATTCAACCCAGATAGATGCCTTGAAGAGCAATGCATGCAATTCATACTTGAGCGCCATGCTTGCCAAAAGTCTGGCCGGCACTATCAATTCTCTGGAGCCGGAGGAGGCTTTTATTGCGAGCATGTTTCATAAATTCGGCAGGCAAATAACTATTTATTACCTGGCTGAAGAGTATGATGAGATACAAAATCTGATTCGCTATAAAGGCATGAAAGAAGGTGCCGCTGTCACACGTGTGCTCGGACTAAGTTACACAAAATTGGGCCGTTCTATCGCAAAGGAATGGGACCTGCCAGAGAATATCCTGAGGGGATTATCGCAACCTCACGAAGGCATTGTGCCGAAACCTACTACACATGATGAAATAATCGCACAACTTTCTGCATTCACCAATGAAATAGCAGATATCGCAGGCAGTGATAAAATAAATAAAAAGAAAGCGCTGGAGAACCTATCAAACCGCTATAAACGCAGCTTTGACCTGGATGCCGATAAAATCATTAAACTCGTCATATTATTTATAGACGACGTCAATGAATTTGCACGCACATTGGGTATTGATGCCGGCAAAACAATTTATTATAAAAATCTGTTAGCGTTCATGGATCCCGATTCTTCAAAAAAGGATATAGAAGCAGTAGAGAATATTCAAAATGATGAGGGGACGGCGGACAATACTCATGCCAGCGAGGAAGTACTGGCAAAAGGTATTGCGGAAGTTGCTAATATGTTATTTACAGAATACGAGCTCAACATCATATTACCTACTATATTAAAATTTATATGTTCGGGCCTGGAGTGCAGAAGAGCAATCCTTCTTCTCAAAGAAAAAATAACACATAGCATGCATGCGCGCCTTGGCTTTGGCGAAGGCGTGAATGAATTAATTCCCGATTTTCATTTCCAGTGTAGTCAGGCAGATGATGTATTTAATGAAGCGGTTAATGAATGTAAGGATATTATTATTCAGGACACCAGTGATAAGGACATATCGCAACGTGTCCCTGACTGGTGTCGCAGGGCAGCCACACCCAATAACATGGTATTATTACCTGTCACGATCAATGGAAACTGTATTGGACTAATCTATATAGATAATATAAAAACAAACCTTTCACCGGAAATATTAACCTACCTTGATACCTTTCGAAAACAGATCTCCATGTCCATCAAGCAAAAGCTGAAAAACTAACTCCCTCCCCCCGCATCCAGACCCACCTCAAGATTGCTGTTATAATAAGCTAATTATTTACATTCGAATATTTTATGGCCAAAAAGAAACAAAAAAAATCCAGTAACACCATTGCTATTAACAAAAAAGCCCGGCATGACTATTTTATCGAACAACGATATGAAGCGGGCATCGCACTGCAAGGCTGGGAGGTCAAAAGTCTACGTGCTGGCCGCATTCAGATACAGGAAAGCTACGTCATATTAAAGGATAGAGAGGCCTTCTTGTTCGGGTCCTTGATCACACCGTTGCCCTCAGCGTCTACCCATATTCACCCGGATCCACAACGGACTCGTAAACTACTTCTGCATAGAAGCGAGTTGACCAAACTTATTGGTTCTGTCGAACGCAAGGGTTACACCCTGATCCCGACAGCTATGTACTGGAAACACGGCATTGTAAAGCTTGAAGTCGGTCTGGCCAAAGGTAAACAGGCGCATGATAAACGCCAGACTGAGAAACAACGTGACTGGAACCGGGAAAAACAACGCATATTAAAAAGTCATTAATTCACTGCGCATAAAGTGTTTCTCATGCACATTAGTCTGAAATAGGTTTAACAATTCACACTAAAAAACCTGCGGACAGAAAAGCAAAAAACCTGCTTAGTTTATGCCTGATTAGATGCTATAATAGTCATTCTCAGGGGGCGCATTGGCTTCGACGTGGGGCATGAAACCTGAGGAGCATGCCGAGGTGCAGAGTACCTCGTAAATCCATCTGCAACATTATAGTTGCCAACGACGACAACTACGCACTCGCTGCTTAATACCCAGTAGGGTGCCGTCTGACTGATGTGTGCTTATGCGCTCAGACCCAGGCGTCGACTCACATAAGCTCGCGATGAAGCACGTCCGGGGTGGATTCGTTAAAACTTTACGGAATCGTTGCCTGTCTTTCCTGCCGTTCGGGTAGCAGTCAATTAAACTTAAAGAGTCGGCTAAGCATGTAGAACCAAAGGCAGAGGTCTTGCGGACGCGGGTTCGATTCCCGCCGCCTCCACCATTTCAACATCCAAAGCCGTCCTAGGACGGCTTTTTTAATACCTTAAATCAATCAGTCAACTTGATTTACCGTCTTTTGCAATCCAATAAAATTCATTGACAGCCGGGGGCAACAGTACAAGCACCATAAGGAGTTGCCCCCATGCCATTGTCAGATACCGCAATTCGTAACGCCAAACCCGCCAAAAAAGCTAAGAAGCTATTTGACGGCGGCGGGCTGTATCTGGAAGTTGCCCCCAGCGGGGGCAAGTGGTGGCGGTTGAAGTATCGCTTCGACGGCAAGGAAAAACGCCTTTCCCTCGGAGTCTATCCTGATGTCTCTTTGAAGGATGCCCGCGACCGGCGCGATGAGGCGCGAAAGCTACTGGCCAACGAGATCGACCCCAGCGAGAATCGCAAGGCAAAGAAGGCCGTGAAGGTTGAACGGGCTGCAAACAGCTTCGAGGTGGTGGCGCGAGAATGGTTTGCCAAGTACGAACCCAACTGGTCAGCCAACCATGTAAAACGGATTATTCGCCGACTGGAAAGAGACATCTTCCCCTGGATTGGTGGCAAGGCCATTGCCGTCATCACTGCCCCGTAACTGCTGGAGGCCGTCCGACGGATTGAACAACGCGGCGCACTGGAAACCGCCCATCGAGCATTGGGCAACTGCGGGCAGGTATTCCGCTATGCCGTTGCCACCGGCCGGACTGAACGTGATCCTTCTGGTGATCTGCGTGGCGCATTACCACCCGTGAAAGGCACACACTTCGCATCCGTTACTGAACCCAAACAGGTGGCCGAAGTGCTGCGAGTTTTGAATGGATATGAAGGCACCCTGCCTGTGCGCTGCGCCCTCCATCTGGCACCTTTGGTTTTCGTGCGTCCCGGTGAACTACGCTATGCGTAATGGGAATATATAGACTTGGACGCGGCAGAATGGCGTTATACCGTTACCAAAACTAACACCCAGCACATTGTCCTCCTCTCTCAGCAGGCTATTAAAATTTTGCAGTAATTAAAGACGCTA
>JADFPU010000186.1 GCA_022562175.1 Pseudomonadota bacterium
ATATCGCAGTCGAGAATCCATCTCGCATGACCAACCGACGCATCTACGAAACCATAGGTGTCAGATACGGTGATGCCGGCAAGATAGATAATATCGTGGCAGACGTAAAAACCATGTTGCAAGAGCACCCTGAGATAGATGCCAATCAAACACTGATCGTAAACCTAAACAAGTTTGCGCCCTCATCATTAGACTTTTTCGTGTATACCTTCACCAAGACAACGGAGTGGGTCAGATTCCATGAAATCAAACAGGATGTGATGTTGCGGATTATCAGTATTATTGAAGGGCATGGCGCCGAATGTGCCTTCCCTACATCGACATTGCATATAGCGCCAGGCAGCATGCCACCAGCCACATTATAAAAAAGAATATTCGCCACAGGTTCCTTGTTCTTTCGCGACACTTGTATATCCTATACATCGTACTCTGTATTCTCCGTGGCTATATTTTTTGCTAGATAATGCCAGTCAAACAAATCATCACCAAAGGCAAAGTTCCAGTAAAGATCTACACTGATGATGTAGAGGCTTCTGCTTATCAACAATTAAGCCAGATTGCAGAATTACCCATCATCCATAGTCATGTTGCCGCCATGCCGGATGTGCACACCGGTATTGGCGCGACTATCGGTTCTGTGATCCCAACCAGGGCGGCGGTTATCCCTGCTGCAGTGGGTGTGGACATTGGTTGCGGCATGAATGCAGTCCGTTTATCAATCAAGGCGGATAAATTACCGGACAACATCAGGCAAATTCGAGCGGCAATAGAATCGGTTGTTCCTGTTGGATTTGACATGCATCGATCCTGTATTGCAAAAAAGTCGACTACAGACGCACTGTCCGGTGGCCTGACTAATATCCATAACAAGCATCCCACGCTGATTAAGATGCAGAAAATGCCCCATGAAACATGGCTGAGACAGCTCGGCACCCTGGGCGGTGGTAATCACTTTATAGAATTATGCCTGGATGAGAACGAAGACGTATGGGTAATGTTGCATTCCGGCAGCCGTGGTATAGGCAATGTTATCGGTCGCTATTTTATCCAGTTGGCCCGTACTGATATGAAACGTCATCAGGCTGACTTGCCAAACAGGGATCTGGCCTATTTCAAGGAAGGTGCAGATCATTTTGATGATTATCTTGAGGCAGTACACTGGGCGCAGGATTATGCGATGGCCAACCGGCGGGAGATGATGCGCCTGATTATCGATGTCTTGAAAAGATATTTACCGAAGTTCGCTGTAAGCCGTGAAGCTATCAATTGCCACCATAATTATGTCGCTATCGAGACACATTATGGTGAGCAGGTATACCTTACACGTAAAGGAGCGATCCGTGCCGGTGCAGGCGAATTGGGTATTATCCCGGGCAGTATGGGGACAAAGTCATATATAGTCAGGGGCAAGGGTAATGCGACTTCATTTAATTCCTGCGCGCATGGCGCGGGCCGCTGTATGAGCCGGAGGCAGGCCAAAAAACGCTTCAATTTGCATGATATGGAAGATCAGACACAAGGAGTTGAATGCCGCAAGGATAAAGGTGTAATTGATGAAATACCTGCTGCCTACAAGGATATCGATCAGGTAATGGAAAACCAGTCAGATCTGGCAGAGGTGGTGCATACCCTGAAACAGATTATCTGTGTGAAGGGCTAAATAAAAGAGCAGATAGTGATCAAGCTATTGGCTAGTGATAGCAGGATACTTTCCCCTGACCCCTAAATCCTCGCCCTTCACTCCAAATCCGCCCTTGAGCCTTTCAAAAGGCATTAACTCCTTGTAACCTGTGTAGTTATGGAACTTGAATTTACCAAGATGCATGGTCTCGGCAATGATTTTGTCCTGTTTAATGGCCTTGAGCAGGACATTGAACTGTCACCTGAGCAGGTACGTGTGATCGCTGATCGGCATTTTGGTATTGGTTGTGATCAGGTTTTGCTGTTACAACCAAGTCAGGAGGCGGATGTTCGCTATCGTATCTTTAATGCCGATGGTGCTGAGGTCGAGCAATGTGGAAACGGTGCGCGTTGTATTGCGGATTTCCTCCACAAACATGGTTATACCAGTGGCGATGTTATTACTGCACAAACGATCAACGGCAATATACAAATATATATCGATGGCGATGACATGATTCGGGTGAATATGGGTGTGCCGCGTTTCCAGCCAGAGGACATTCCGTTGCGCGCAGAAATGCGACGTAGCAACTATGCTGTTGAGCTGTCCTGTGGCACAGTGTCTTTGATGGCATTATCGATGGGGAATCCGCATGCCATCCTGGTTGTAGATAATGTGGATGAGGCGCCTGTGGCCAGTCTTGGTCAGGAGATTCAGGCCCATGAAATATTTCCACTAGGTGTGAATGTGGGCTTTATGCAGATACTGGATCCGGCACATATCCGCTTGAGGGTCTATGAGCGTGGAGCAGGGGAAACCCTGGCCTGTGGTAGTGGTGCTTGTGCCGCAGTAGTGGCGGGCCATTTTAATAACAAGCTTGAAACTCAAGTCGATGTCGGCTTAAAAGGTGGACATCTGAATGTGTCATGGCCTGGTGAAGGAGAGTCTGTGTGGATGACTGGTCCGGCAACAACTGTATATAAGGGGCAAATTGAACTATGAATGCACCAACAAAACCTGAGCAGCAGTCAGGTATCAGCGCGGATGTGATAGCGGAGTATTTGCGTGATAATCCCGGTTTTTTTAATCAGTATCCGGCGTTGCTGGCCGATATTGAAGTGCCGCATGCAAGTGGTGGCGCCATATCGCTCGTGCAAAAGCAGCTGGCTGTGCTGCGTGAACAAAATGAGCAAACGCGCAGGCGGATGCATGAATTAATCGAGATTGCCAGACAAAATGAAGAACTGGCCAGGCGCATGCACCAATTAGCGCTGACATTAATGGATGCCGCCGAGCCGAAAGATATATTTTCTACCTTATATAATAATTTAAAGAGAAATTTCAGGGCCGACCGTGTTGCCGTCAGGGTGTTTGCAGGGCCGTCATTTATTGATACTTACGCAGGCGAGGAATTCGCCGGTCGGGACCTTCAGGAACAAGCCTTATTCAGATCGCTTATCGAAAAACGAACCCCTCTTACCGGTAAGCTAAAACGTCAACAACAGGTGTTTATTTTTGGCGATGATGGTGACATCATTTCCTCGGCGGTGATAGTCCCCTTGCACGGCCCGGATTGGGGCGGAGTGCTGGTAATAGGCAGTGCAGATCCCGATAAATTTCAAGAGACCATGGGGGTGGAATTGTTGGCAAACCTGGGTGAGGTGTTGAGTCTTATTATCAAGCCATGGGTTGCTGAAAAATGATCCGTTGTGGAACCGGCAAGATTGATGCGTTTATTGCTAGTCTGCACCATCTTTTCGTGAATACACGTAAGGCCTATACACGCGATCTGAGCGTCCTGCTGGATTATTGTCGACAGCAGGATATTCAGACATGGCAGTCCCTTGATGGCCGACAGCTGCGTAGTTTTATTAGCAAGCGGTATCGACAGGGGATAAGCGGGCGCAGTTTGCAGCGAAATCTTTCGGCTATCCGGGCTTTCTATCGTTATTTACTGAATGCAGATATCGTAACGCAGAATCCTGCCGAGGGTCTGATTACTCCCAAGACACCGAAAAAATTACCCAATACACTGGATGCTGATCAGGCCACACAATTAGTTGAGATTGATGCGACGGATCCGTGTGCTGTGCGTGACAAGGCGATATTCGAACTCATGTATTCATCCGGGTTGCGCCTGTCTGAACTGGTAAATCTCAACCTGGAGAGTATTGATATTGCAGATGCCATCGTCACTGTTGTCGGTAAAGGCAACAAGACACGCAAAGTACCGGTGGGTCGTTACGCCATCAAGGCTATCAAGGCATGGCTCAAGCAGCGTACAGCGATGATAGACAGCGATTTGGCGGCATTATTTGTCAGCAACTGGGGCCGTCGTATTAGTATACGCACTGTTCAACAACGATTAAGGGGGTGGGCGATCAAGCAGGGACTGGTGACACATGTCCACCCGCATATGCTGCGACATTCGTTTGCCACACATATACTTGAATCGAGCGGCGATTTGCGGGCAGTACAGGAATTGTTAGGTCACGCTGATATCAGTACCACACAGGTGTATACACACCTGGATTTTCAGCATCTCGCCAGGGTGTATGACGAGGCACATCCAAGAGCGAAAAGACCTTGAACTGAACGTTCATCATTAAAAAAGTTCAGTGTTCTTGGCTCTGAACCTTGAACCATTCCCCCCATGTTCGTGTACAATTCCACTTTTTTGTAAATTCAATATAGTCGGCATTTATTCAGGCCGATTATTTTATGAGGAGAAAGTGTTTGGAACAGTTTAAAGGAACAACCATCCTCTCTGTGCGTCGGGATAAGCATGTTGTGCTCGGTGGTGACGGACAAGTTTCGGTGGGAGACACTATAATGAAGGGCAATGCGTGCAAGGTGCGTCGATTATTTCGGGATCAGATTATAGCCGGCTTTGCGGGCGGGACGGCAGATGCATTTACGCTATTTGAGCGTTTTGAGGCAAAGCTTGAAAAGCATCAGGGCAACCTGACCCGGTCAGCGGTCGAACTTGCCAAGGACTGGCGTACAGATCGTATGTTGAGAAGACTGGAAGCGATGCTTTGTGTGGTTGATAAGTCAACATCGTTAATCATTACCGGTAATGGTGATGTGATAGAGCCTGAAGATAATATAATGGCGATTGGTTCTGGTGGCCCTTATGCGAAAGCGGCAGCAAAGGCCTTGATTGATAATTCTACGCTTGATGCGCGCCAGATCGTTGAAAAATCACTGACTATCGCAGCAGATATCTGTATCTATACCAACCAGACGTTGACAATTGAAGAATTGAAATAATCCGTTAACTTTTAAAGAATAATTTGATGAAAGAATTAACTCCACAACAGATAGTCCATGAACTGGATAAGCACATCATCGGGCAGGATGCTGCAAAACGTGCAGTAGCAATTGCCTTGCGTAATCGTTGGCGACGTAGCCAGGTCAATGAAGAATTACGTAATGAAATAACCCCCAAAAATATTCTCATGATAGGTCCGACCGGGGTGGGCAAGACAGAAATAGCCCGGCGCCTGGCAAAGTTGGCCGATGCGCCTTTTATCAAGGTAGAGGCATCAAAGTTTACCGAAGTCGGTTATGTCGGACGTGATGTTGAATCGATCATCCGGGACCTTGCTGATGTAGCCGTGAAGATGACGCGTGAAGTTGAATTGGAAAAGGTTAAGCCTCGGGCAGAGCATGCGGCAGAAGAACGTGTGCTTGATATAATATTGCCGGCACCGGACACATTTGGTG
>JADFPU010000187.1:0-908 GCA_022562175.1 Pseudomonadota bacterium
CAGGTAAGTCGGGAGGACGTCTCAATCACAAAGCCGTTCACTGAGTTCCAGCAGGGGTTCCATCCGGTCATTCACTTTTTTGAGTAAAACAGATTGATTTAAGACTGATAAGTGGGCTTGACTGAGCTTTTTCAGCGCAAGCGCCGCCTGATTATCTATTTCGTTGGGGTGATTGACATGCACCACCATGACTGTTTTCAGTCTGGTCTCAGTCAATTTGCTCAGCAGTGGGTCGGTGATCCGCGATGGGATGATGACCGGCATACGTGTATGGATACGTAAACGTCGCAGGTGAGGGATCTCCTCAAGCAGCATAATGAGATCTGCCAGCTTTTCATCATGTAAGGCCAGGGGATCGCCACCGCTTAGGATGACCTCGGTGATAGTATGGTCCTGCGCAATATATTTAACGGCGTCTTGCCAGTTCTGTTTTGAGGCATTTTCCTCAGTATAGGGGAAATGCCGCCGAAAACAGTAGCGACAATGAATCGCACACACTCCGGTTGTTACCAGTAACGCCCGGCCATGGTATTTATGCAAAACCCCTGCTGTGGTTTGCTTGTTCAATTCGTCCAGCGGATCTTGCAAAAAACCTGCAACATTACTCTCTTCATTCGATAAAGGCAGGACTTGCTGTAGCAAGGGGTCATCAATATTATTTTTTTGCATGCGCGCAACAAAATTCACTGGCACCCGTAAAGGGAATGTCTGTAATGACTTTTTTGCGAGAGCAACAGTAAGCGGCGAGATACCAAGTTGCCGTAACAGCTCGTTTGGGTCCCTGATGGTGTTTCTTAGCTCATCCTGCCAACTCGATATTTGCATGGCTTTCAAGGTATCATACGCCGCTTTCGTAATCATGCTGGAATAAAAAATGGCGACTTATAATACAAACGAGTCTAAATCCG
>JADFPU010000187.1:918-5299 GCA_022562175.1 Pseudomonadota bacterium
GTTAAAACTCATGCTTGATGGTTGTCCCTGTTCAATCATTGAAAATGAATTTGTGAAGCCGGGTAAAGGCCAGGCGTTTAATCGGGTCAAGATCCGCAATCTGAAGACAGGACGGGTCATTGAGAGGACATTTAAATCCGGCGAAAGTGTTGAAGCAGCTGATGTCATCGAAGTGGAATTACAGTATCTCTATAACGATGGTGAGATGTGGTGCTTCATGGATACCGGTAGTTTTGAGCAGTATGAAGTAGATGAAAAGACCATGGGGGATGCGGCGCAATGGCTAAAGGGGGAGGAGATGTGTGAAGTCACTCTTTGGGATGGTTCTCCGTTGATCGTGCTTGCACCGAATTTTGTTACCCTGGAAATCACCGAAACCGATCCAGGGGTGCGCGGAGATACCGCCTCAGGTGGCTCAACGCCGGCAACACTGGAGACCGGTGCGGTGGTAAAAGTGCCTTTGTTTGTCGAACAAGGCGAGATGATAAAAATCGACTCCCGCAATGCCGAGTATGTGAGTCGGGCGAAGGCATAGTTAGAATGTTCTGGGTTAGTAGCCACTCATCGGTTAGTTCTTAAGCGATTTTTAGTAGGTGCCGTTGTCTGACGCCGATTTGAACCACAGAGGTCCTAGCGCGGACAAAGCAGTAACCAAAGCTGCTTAAGAAAATAGATATGAACCACAGAGTACACGGAGAACACGGAGATGGGTAAATCTGTTAGCTGTTTCATTTTTATATCCTTTGTGTTCTCGGCCTTAGTTCCAGACGCGGCTCTACCACCTACATCCATGTAGGCGTCCGTGGTTTCATTCAATCTATCACGCAGCCAATGATAAGTGATCAGCGGCCAACTGTCTGGCAACCCGGTGCCACAAAGCAGATGTTGGCCCTTCGCGCGCGTCTGTTACAACAGATCCGGACGTTTATGGCTGAGCGTTCAATTCTGGAAGTGGAAACGCCGATCCTCAGTTCAGCCGGCACGACAGACCCGAATATTCAAAGCCTGAGCACATGGCTTGAGCTACCTGACAGGAGTGAGCGGGATCTGCTTTATTTGCATACTTCACCGGAATTCGCGATGAAAAGGTTGCTGGCAGCCGATGTGGGTGCTATTTATCAGATTTGTAAGGTATTTCGTAATGATGAGTCCGGTAAGCTACATCAGCCGGAATTTAGCATGCTCGAGTGGTATCGCCCCGGCTTTGACCATCACCAACTGATGGACGAGCTGGAAACGTTGTTACAGACCTTGCAGTTTGCTCGTTGCGTACGACTGAGCTATGCGGAGGTATTCCAGAATAATTTAGGCATCAATCCCCATACGGCACAGATCACCGTGCTACAGGAGTTTGCCACGGCTCGAGGACTGAATACTGAGACACAAGACCGCTCCTTATTGCTTGATTTTCTTTTCAGTCATTCGGTCGCCGTCACACTGGGCAACGAGCAACCGCTGTTTGTGTATGACTACCCGGCCTGCCAGGCGGCGTTGGCCAGGATCAGGCAAGCAGAACAGCCACTAGCCGAACGTTTCGAATTGTTCATATCAGGAATAGAAATAGCTAATGGTTACAATGAATTATGTGATAGTATTGAACAGAATTCTAGATTTGAATCGGATAATTTGAAACGCAAACGGGCGGGATTAGCGATGATACGGACAGATGAAAAACTGATCGCGGCACTTCAACACGGTCTGCCGGCCTGTGCGGGTGTCGCAGTCGGGCTGGATAGGCTGTTAATGGCGATAAGCGGCAGTAAAGCTATACAGGATGTGCTAGCCTTTTTGCCCGGCAGAGCATAATTGTGTAGCTTGCCAGTTGGAGCAAATCTATGGGCGTTTATTCTATTGACAAGATAGTTTCCGAGGCCAGACGCCTGGCACGGGAATATCGTCAGGCTACCGGTAAAACTCTGCCGATTACCACAGAGATTGCCATCAATGATGCCATCCGACTATTAGGGCTTACGCCATCTGACCGGGGTGAGCAGGGTTTCGATGCTACGATGAGCTACCGTGGTAAGGATATACGCGTGCAGATAAAAGGTCGGGTCATTTTTGACGAAAAACGTACAGGCTATCGACTGGGTCAGGTCAAGATCGGGCAACCCTGGGATGCCATTCTGCTGGTTATCATGAATGAAGAATTCGAATCAAACGAAATCTATCTGGCTAACCGCGCTGACATTCTCGACGTTATCGAGCAGGGTAAAAATAAGCGTGGAGCATTATCCATTGCTCGTTTTAAGGCCATTGGAGAATTGCTCTGGACGGCTGCAAACGGTCTTGAGGATGATGGCTGCTGGACGAATGCAGGTTAGTCACTGGTCATTTATTTGTAGTTAGTGTTCGTCCAGGAAAAATAATTCTCGTCAAGGCGCAAACATCACAAAGTTATAAGATATTGGTATAAAAAGCATATTACGATTTCTTGCATGGCGTCTTTTCGCTTTGGCGAGAAAAATTATAGCGTTTATGGACGGTCATTAGTTAAATGAAATTTTAACGATGTTTGCAAAACAATAAACAAACAATTGACCACTGATCAAGGACAAATAATCATTTAATGCTCTCCCCGACAGAAATTCTTTCTGAAGATGGGCCGCTTGCCGATCTGATCACCGGCTTTACTGCCCGAACACAGCAACAGGAATTAGCCGAAACTATTATCTCTGCTATGCATGATGGTGAATCCTTAATCTGTGAAGCAGGCACCGGCACGGGCAAGACATTCGCCTATCTGGTGCCGGCTATCCTCTCCGGTCGCAAGGTTCTCATCTCCACCGGTACCAAACACCTGCAGGACCAATTATTCCGGCGCGATCTGCCGTTGGTCAGGAAAGCGCTTAATATCCCGATCAATGTTGCCTTGTTAAAAGGCAGGTCTAACTATCTGTGCCTGCACCGCCTGACATTGGCGGAGCATGCCGGGGCCGATTTGCATAAGGCTAGCCAGGCATTATTAGTCGATATCAGGCGCTGGTCACACCAAAGCTCAAGTGGCGATCTGGCAGAATTGACGGATATTCCAGAGGATGCAGGGGTACGTTCCGTGGTGACCTCGACAGCTGAAAATTGCCTGGGTCAGGAATGCGATGACTATGATAAATGTTTTGTCTTCAAGGCGCGTCGTCATGCCAACGAGGCTGACCTTACAATCGTCAATCACCATCTGTATCTGGCGGATATGAATCTTCGGCAACAGGGATATGGTGAATTATTGCCCGCGGCTGATATCGTCATCTTTGATGAGGCCCACCAACTTCCCGCGCTTGCCTCCGAGTTCTTCAGTCAAACTCTGAGTGCCCGCCAAATTCAGGAATTGCTCAGAGATGCCAAATCGGCATATTTTACAGAGGCTGCAGACCTGCCTGAATTTCTGCAGATGCTTGATAATGTCGAAAAGGCGCTACGAGACTTACGCCTGAGCTTTGCCCGGCAAGACCTGCGTATTACCTGGCAGGACATCAAGTCACAGCAACAGGTGTCTGAATCTTTAAACGGCTTGCTCACAACGTCAGATACTTTGCAACAGCTACTGAAGAATTTTGCCGGCAGAGGCAAGCAACTCGATAACTGTTATAAACGCCTGACGACTATTCTCGACACGCTGGCTTGTTTCTCAGAACCTGAAACAGGTGAGTTTATCCAATGGCTGGAAACCCGGGGTAGAGGCTATTTCTTTCACCAAACACCTTTGGACATCGCCGAGACCTTTCAGACACACTTGTCCGTGTATGAATGCATACACATCTATATGTCGGCGACATTGACAGTGAATAATCATTTCAAACACTTTACCGGACAATTGGGCCTGGACGACATCAGGGCTGAGTCATGGCAAAGCCCGTTTGATTTTAATAAACAGGCGCTGTTGTATCTGCCGGAAGGATTGCCTGAGCCCCGTGATATCAGCTATACCGAGCGGGTGGTCGAAGTGGTGATTCCCGTACTAAAGACAACCCAGGGGCGGGCTTTTTTTCTGTTTACCAGTCACCGTGCCTTGCGAATTGCAGCCGAGTCAATTACTGATCAAATTGACTACCCGGTGTTGGTGCAGGGTGATGCGCCTCGCACGGAATTACTCGAGACATTCAGGACCACCAGACATGCAGTGTTACTCGGCACCAGCAGCTTCTGGGAAGGTGTCGACGTAAAAGGTCAGGCCTTGTCCTGTGTCATCATTGACAAGTTACCCTTTGCAACACCGGATGATCCGGTGTTAAAGGCACGCATGAAAAAACTGCAAGAGCAGGGCAGGAATCCGTTTATGGAATATCAGTTGCCGGAAGCAGTGCTCACTCTGAAACAGGGGATAGGCAGGTTAATCAGGGACAGACAGGATTATGGTGTTTTGATGATCTGTGATCCAAGGCTC
>JADFPU010000188.1 GCA_022562175.1 Pseudomonadota bacterium
AAGGCAGGGATAAAGGTGGGTGAAACTGCCGGAGTCAGTGCTGAGACCCATGGAAAGCGTTTCCAGGAAGCCGGGTCGAGGCATAACGCGCAGGAATAATAACCTGGTAGTTAAAACTCACTTTTTATATTGCTCTATCTCATCACCGCTAAGCGTCCTGGCCTCATTTTCCAGCATAATCGGTATGTCATCCCTTATCGGGTAGGCCAGCCGGGCAGATATGGATATCAATTCCTGCCTGTCTTTATCGTAAATCAACGGCCCCTTCGTCACCGGACAAGCTAATATATCTAAAAGTTTTTTATCCATTCATGATGTCCTTCAGTAATATTGTAAACCTGTGTTGAAATGCACTGGTCATTCTTGCCTCTATCGGCAAATACCAGCACCTGTCATCAGCGAAGCTCCGGCATTTTACTGCATCTTTTTCAGTCATCACCACTGGCAGGCTATCCATAAATTGCAGATCTTCCGCCTTATATGGGTGATGATCCGGAAACACGTGCTTGATGATGTTGATTTTTTTGCCCCGCAGATAGGAAAAGAACCGTTCGGGATTACCTATACCAGCAACAGCGTGGACAGTCTGATCTTTGAATAACTCAATATCTTTCTGTTTGTCATCATTGTTCAGGGACCTGGGATTTAATGTTACATATTCCATAGGGTGTTCATTCTTGCCACCCCAACCATTGCAGATCAGCATATCCACACGCCTGAGTCTCGTTGCTGGCTCTCGTAATGGCCCGGCTGGTAGACAGCGGCCATTGCCGAACCGGCGGATACCGTCAATCACGACCAGTTCCATGTCACGGTAAAGTGAATAATGTTGCAAGCCATCATCACAGAGCAGCACGTCGCAATCTGTATGCTCTGTCAAGGCCTTTGCTGCATCATAGCGTTGCGGGGAAATCGCAACCGGACATTGTGTTCTCTGGGCAATAAGCACTGGCTCATCACCCACAATAAAAGGATTACTGTCCGGTCGTACCTGTTGCGGCCATTGTTTTACTGTTCCACCGTAACCTCTGCTGATCACTCCAGGTTGCAGTCCCTGCGACTTCAAAAATTCTGCCAACCAGATAATAAGAGGCGTCTTGCCGGCACCACCGACAGTGATATTGCCAACGACTATTACCGGCACAGACACTTGTTGCACCGGCAAGATGCCTGAAATATAGGCCAGTCTGCGCAACATCATGAATGTTTTATACAGCCAGCTAACAGGAATCAGCAGCAGCGATAAAATATTTTTACCGTACCAGGTATCTTCTATAAGTTCGGGAGATAACGTGTATTTCATAAAGAATCCAGTGCGCACAACTATTCTTCAATCCTCTGTGTCGCAAAGGTAATCCTGACGAGCCCCGCCTGACGTGCAGCGTCCATCACTTTAACAACCAATTGATGGGTTGCCTGTGCATCTGCTCTGATTATTACGTTAGGATCTTTCAAATCCATCATTGCATTCATGATGGCTTCACGGATTGTACTAACTTGTGAATTAACAAGAGCCTGGTCATTGATGTAGACACGACCCTGTACATCGACATCTATATATACCGCCTCCGGTTCGGTCTCGGTATATTCTTCACTCGCCTCCGGCAGGGTAATGTTGATTTCAGATTCACGTTCAAAGGTTGTGGAAACCATGAAAAATATCAGTAGCAGGAACACCACATCGATCAGCGGTGTGATATCCAGGTCAACATTATCTTTGCGTGACCGCCGCAGGTTCATTCGCCAGGTACTCTATGCACGCTATCGTGCTCTCTCTCTCCGTGTATCACTTCTACCATTTTCAGGGATTCCTGCTCCATACTGATCACTAACTCATCTACTCGTCCACGAAAGTAACGATAGGATATTAAAGTGGGAATGGCGATAGTCAGGCCTGCTGCAGTGGTGATCAACGCCTCCGAGATCCCTTCAGACAGGACGGCCGGATCACCGATACCCTGGGTGGTAATGACAGCAAAGACCTTAATCATGCCTATGACTGTGCCCAGCAGGCCCAATAGTGGAGTGATGGACGCAATGGTGCCCAAGGTATTCAAAAATCTTTCAAGCTCATGCGTAACATGACGCCCCACCTCCTCGATACTCTCCTTCATTACTTCGCGCTCATGTTGCATGTTCGCCAGACCCGCGGCAAGCAAGCGTCCAAGCGGCGAACCTAGGCGTAGATCATGGATACGCCGGGCGTCCAGATGTCCGACTTTCTGCCACTGCCAGACTTTTGCCACCAGGTTCCTGGGCGTGATCCGTTTTGTCTGCAACGACCAGAATCGCTCGACTGTGATGGCAAGTGATATTATTGAACAAAGAAGAATTGGCCACATCAGTAAACCGCCGGCCTTGATTAACTCTAGCACACACTACCCCCCTGACATTTTCTGAATTACCGGATTATAGGTCTTTATTGAGACGCTATTACTGGTAGGGATCCGCAAGCTGCCGATGCCAAAATCGATGTAATGCTTTACGATAATTGATAATCGTCAACCCGGATTTATGCCACTGCATTTCAATGGCTCCTGAATTGACTGTATCGAGCATGGTTATATTGCGTTTCCTGTAGCGGTCAATTATATCCTGTTTCGGGAAGTTAAAGCGATTACGGTAACCCACCGGAAACAGGACAAAATCAGGTGAAACGGCATCGATAAACGCCGCGGATGATGAGGTTTTGCTGCCGTGATGCGGGGCGACAAGTACGGTTGAGGCAAGTTTTTCAGCATATGCAGCGACCAGCCGCTGCTCTGCCAGTCGTTCAATATCACCAGTCAGCAAGGCAGAATAGCGGCCCTGGCTGATACGAACCACACAGGAGCGGTTATTGTCGCGCAACCCGCTTGCCTTATCCGGGTGTAATATCTCGAACAAAACGCCATCCCAATACCATGATTGGCCGTCTTCACAGGCAAGCACGTCGGGATGTGTAATACGTTCAGGCACACTCGATAACACTTTTTCAACGGCCACCCCGTCCAGCACATCCAGCAGGCCGCCGATATGGTCATTATCCCCATGCCCTTGCACGAGTATCGATATCTTGCCTATACCGCTATGGCGTAAATATGGCAGAATCACGCCACTGCCGGCATTGAAGCGCTCGCTGTATTTCGGACCAGTGTCGTAGAGCATGACATGATTACGCGTCTGCACCACTGCCGCCAGACCCTGACCGACGTCCAGCAGTAGCAGGCGAAAATAGCCTTTTTCGGGAAGCTCTGCAGGCGCAAACAGTAGAGGCAACAACCAGATACCACCCAGCCAGCGAGCCGGCAGCCCTGCTGGCATGAGCAATATCGCCACAGCCACTATTGCGGCCATGAAGGCAACTAATGAGGGGCTGGCTACAGGCAGCACAGTGAACTTCATATCGGCCAGAATCTCAAGAAAACCCCACAGCAGCGCGAGTGAATCGCTGCCCAATTCAAGCATGAGCCGCCCGGCTGCTTCATTAATGAACAATAAGATACTGCCGCCTAACACCAGCGGCACAGTCAACAGGCTTACCCAGGGCACGGCCACGCAATTAGCAAGAATACTCAACAATGGCACTTGCTGAAACCAGAGCACCAGTAACGGTAATAATCCCAACGCAACCAATAACTGTGCACGGCCCCAGCGCCACCACAGACTGTTAACATCGACCCTGAATGCCATCCCATAGACAAGCACGATTACCGCGGAGAAAGATAACCAAAAGCCCACAGACATAACCGCTAAAGGGTCAATTATCAGTATTAATAACAGCGCCAATGTGATTGTGTGTGATACTGAGGTACGTCGATAGCAAAACGACAAACCCAGGACTACCCCCAGCATAATCAAGGCACGCTGCGTCGGGATCGCGAAACCCGCCAGTGCCGCATAGACCAAAGCGGCCATCATTGCATTTAGTGCTGCCAGTCTTGGCGCGGCGATACCATGCAAAAAAATACCGGCAAACGGCCATAACCAGCGACTGATAAAAAACACCAGGCCGGCAATAAAACCGATATGCAGACCGGATATCGCCAATAGATGATTCGTGCCGGTACGGGTCAAGACCCGCCACTGTTCTGCACTGATAGCACTACGATCACCCAGCGCCAGACCGGCAATCAATCCGGACACAGGTATTCCATTCAATATAGTGTCGAGCCTGTGTCGTAGCTCGAACCGCAAACGATGAATATAGGAACCTGTTGCTGCCTGCAAACGAATATTCTCGCCTGTCTTGAGCACATAACCTGTTGCTTTGATGCGCTTTTGAAATAACCATGCCTCATAATCAAAGCCACCAGGATTCATAAACCCGAACGGTCGTTTCAATTTAACATGCAGGCGCCAGGTCTCGCCGGGCAATAATACCTGATCGCTTCTATACCAGCTCAATCTCACCTTTCCCGGACTGTCCCAACTGTTGCCTTGCGCATCGACCAGTTCTTCAATGACAAATTCAAAGCGCCTGAAGGATTTTCCTTGTTCCGGCAATGCAACGACCCTGCCCTCTATAACCAGCGGCAGCCCCTCAATTTGCGCATCCAATCTGTCGCCAACAAGGCTACCGGCATGCAATAATGTCCATAGAAATCCACACAGGAAGCAGGCCAACCAGCGCAGGCGATGGCCCGTGAATATCAATAACAAGCACAGCGGGAGGAGTGATAGCAACGCCAGAGAGGGCAGTCCGGGCAGATGAATCAGGCTCACCGCCCCGATCAAAAAAAGTATACTTCCTGTACGCATTTTTATAAGTTCCTTTTACACGCTTCAATTTACTTACAACACATCAGCCAGCATGGTTCGTTATATTGTAAAACTTGCTGCAAAACACAACACGCTCCAGTTATAATAGCGCGCTTTTTATATTGGCTTGGAATTATTCATCGATATGGGATTAAGACGGTTTTTTAAACGGGTACTGCCGGAGCATCATGAAATCCGGCAACACAAGCATCTACAGCCTCTCGGAGATATACTTCACGATCCGAACATTTTTCATTTGACGCGGCGCTCTGCAGCAGGTGGTGTCGCCACAGGCCTGTTTGTCGCATTCATGCCAATACCCGGTCAAATGCTGATCGCCGCCCTTTTCGCGATTTATTTCAGGCTTAACTTACCTTTATCAATCGTGTTTGTCTGGGTAAGTAATCCGCTCACCATCCCGCCACTCTTTTTTCTTGCCTATAAAACCGGCGCCACCATTCTCAATGAGCCAGCCGGACAAATCGCCTTTGAATTTTCATTCTTGCCCTTTCAATATACAATATTTTGGTTGT
>JADFPU010000189.1 GCA_022562175.1 Pseudomonadota bacterium
TGAAGGTGCTCAACATTTGAATGCCGCGATGAATTCCCGTTACAGTGGATACCGTATACACGCCAATCAAGAACAGAATAATCATAAACTGCGTGCTGTAGGTATCTGCCGTGCCGAACAGCTCGGACAGGCCAAAGCTAAGCTGAAGACCAAGAAACCCAATCGGTCCCACCGTGCCCGCGACCACGGCGATCACACAGGCGGCATCGACGACACTGCCGAACCAACTGTTAATTACCCTGTCGCCGAAGATAGGATAGAGCAAGCTACTCGGTTTTAGTGGCAGCCCTTCTACGTAATGCAGATGTATGAATATTATTGTGGTCAGACTTCCATATATTGACCAAGCCAGGAAACCCCAATGCATATAACTCTGTGCCAGCGCCGGATAGACTGCCGCTGCGCTCGCCGCCTCGACACCGTACAAGGGGGGCGGTGATAAGAAATGTGCCATGGGTTCCGCCGCCGCAAAAAAGACGCCGCCGGCGGCCAACCCCGTACACAAAATGATGCTGACCCACTTGAACGTGCTCATTTCCGGTTCGTCGAGATTGCCTACTCGGGCCTCGCCGGAACGGGACAGCGCGACGTATAGGCTGATCGTAAACGTAGCCAGCAACAACACTTGCCAGTAGACGCCGAAAAGCTTGGTCGATATGGCATAAGCGATACCTACTTGATAGGACAAAAAGTCGATGTCTACAAGAGCGACGATAACGAAGGCGATAAAAAACCCCCCGCTGAGTCCCAGGGTAAGCCAAGAAATCTCGGCGCTGGATTTGTTGTCGGATCCTGCGGGACGTTCACTATGTTGTTCGGATAATTTCATGTGCATAAATATATCTATAGAATTGTGTTCTTGTTATGTTATTCATATGCCACTGCGAAATAGCATCCACAGCACAACAGAAAAAACGTCATGACGTTTTTTTCCGTGTTGTCGTCGTCCACAGAACAGGTGATAATTTACTAAATATTTTCAGTGTACATTACTCCTTGCTGTGTTATAGCGAACAACATCAGTTAGGGCACATGAATAGATTCTTAAGACCAGAGCCTCGATCCTCTTCCACGTCCTAAGGACTTGGTTTTAATGGGTGATAAACAACTATGTCAAAAGCCAACCACATCCTACTGCTACCAAAATTACCCGCAGACCTAGTTAGGCAACTAGCCCGTATATTGCACAAACAAAAAGACAAAACTCCTATAATACGTTATAATTCAGTTAGTTAAACCAATAACGAAGGAGTTTTGCCCGTCACAAACTGTACCCAAGATTCATTTGATTTTCCACCCCTAAAACGGCGTCAAGTCGAAGCCAACTTCCAGGGCGGCGCCATCACCTCCGATGGCGGCGTGTTGCTGTTACGTCAGGTTGATCAGAAGCTGGGATTAAGCGAAGCCGTGGCCCGGGCACTGAATGATCCGCGCCGCCAGGCGAGTTGTGTGCATGATGGATTGAGTATCTTGAAGCAACGGCTGTATGGTCTGGCGCCAGGCTATGAAGATCTGAATGATCATCAACACTTGCGAGAAGACCTGGCCATACAGACAGCCGTGGAACGGGATGCAGTGTTGGCCAGTAGCGCGACCTTATGCCGGTGGGAGAACCGGGCCGATAGAGAAGCCGCTTGGAAGCTTCATGAAATATTAGTAGAACAATTCATTAGCTCATTCAAACGTGCGCCGAAGAAACTGATCTTGGATTTTGATGCGACCGACGATGTGGTCCATGGCAAACACGACTGCAGGGACGCAGGACGACCCCACAAGGGGGTACCGAGGTCCCTGGAGTCGTCCTTCGTAAAATGCCTTGTGAAAACAAATTGCTGCGCGATTGTGTACATGGATGTACTTATGCCTCGAAGACAGGAGTCGAGAGAGGCCATCTCATCACCTGGTTAGAAATGCGGGCTAGCGCCACGTTCGCAGATCTGTGAGGAACATAGATTTTCATTCAGGCCATCTTCTCCTTCACTGTGGCCTGATGGGATAAAATCAGCTCGCGGATCTCCCGGTGCTCTTCTGCTGATGCATTAAGTAACAAGGCACGTGTAATAAACATGGTCAATCTGCCTTCTTCATCCACTAGACGGTCGAGCAGATTGCGGGTGATATTGATGCGCATGTCGGGTGCGATATCCAGCAGACAATCCAACAACTCACTGGCTTGTTCGCCACAATAATAGACGATATTGACTGCAAGATCGCCAGCAGTATATGTACCGTCCTCGAGCATAATGCCAAGTATCTTATCCGGTTCCTGAACATTTTGCTTTAGTGCGGCTACCAGGATCTTTATTGTCGGATCAATGATCGAACTGGTGTCCTCACCACCTGATACAATTTTGCTACCCACAGGCAGGGTCGCCAACGTGGCCTGTTGGACCCCAACCTGGTAATTAGGTGTGGTCTCTTCTCTATGCCTTGGCCTGTTCATGAACAACACAACGAGCAATACCAGCAGATGTGCACCGACGAGGGATGCTGGAAACATGATCAGGCCACCTGCATCCATCATAAAACCCATTGCTAACGGGCCAATCAGACTGCCAATACTGTATATCACCCCAATGGCGGCAATCCAGCTGATGGAATTTTCAGCATCGATATAATCGTAGATATGGGTGATGGACAATGGATACATGCAAGCCGCCGCCCCACCGGCAATCATAAAGGCAATGGTTATCAATGCGTCGGCGAAAACTATTTGATGACTGAAAAAGATAGCGCCATTCGCCAGAATACCTAACAGCATCAAGACCAGGGAAATAAGAGTTTTGTTGTACCTGTCGGCCAACCATCCAATCGGAAACTGCATTAGCAACGAACCGATTGCATAACTGGACAGGATTAATGTCAATAGCCAGCCTTCCTGAAAGCGGTTAACCGCATACAGGGCCGTGAGGGTTACCGTAGAGGTAAAAATAAGGCCCGAAAAGAATACGCTAGTGAATATCTCAGGCGATAGTTTCCAGACACTGAAGATCGATTTTCTTTCGATCTTTTCCGGAAGTTCCGGGGCAGGCAAGCGGCTTATAGTCAGAGGCAGAACACCGATGGCCATGATCACTACAATAATGAAATATATGCTGTAGTCGAAACTGCTGCCAAACTGATAAAGCACCGGTGATATCGCATAACCGATTCCGTAGCAAATCTGATAGATGGAAAAAATCTTTCCCCGGTTTAATGCATCGCTCAAACTATTCAGCCAGCTTTCAAGCATGATGAAAATGGCTATTATTGCGATCCCGTATACGACCCTGAGCAGGAAGGTAATGAATACGTCGCCGGTCATTCCATGAAAGCCAACACAAATCAAGATCAGGGCAAGCATCAACACATAGGTACGAAAGTAACCCAGCCTTGCAAAAATCCGCTGACTGAAAATGCCCCCCAGTAACAGACCTACGGAATATCCGGCCATCACACCACCTATACTGCTGGTGGATATAGAATTGGCCTGCATGGCCAGCGGCAGGCTTATCATTAACGTGCCATGACCAATCACAATCACCAGGGTCGTTATAAATATTGCGATGACACGCATGGCAAGGGAAAATAGAGGCATTGTAGTTTTAAAACCGTTCCTGATTTATCAACCAGCCTGGATTATAGATGTTCGTTTGTATTAAACAGAAATACTTATGCAGAGGCAAATAATTATTTTTGTTTGATCCAGTATTCAGACCCAAGCGGCGACATTTTCGTGCGATGTAAGGTATTTGCGATTGATTGATCATTTTTTATAACGATGTTTTAACAACTGTTAAAACATCGTTGTCGAAAGTATGGAATTTTGGATATTTACTAGCCGATTAATGTGGTCTGGTGTACTTTGTAGAAAAAATAATAATCTGGGGAAAAGTCAATCTAGAGCCAAAAATAACTATACGACAGTGCAGAGCAAATTCTTCAATCACATCGCATTTTATTGTTGTAATTTGCCAGGACGAAATGGGGACCGGCCCTGAGGTATCCCCTTTAATTTCATTAAAATATCGATCAAAAACAACAGCATAAAAAATAAATAAACGCAGGGAACCTGCACGGTGTTTATTGATCTGATCAAATAGTTTTCAAAAATACGATCAGAGGAGACAACACCATGCAGGCCAAACAAGTATGTCACAAATTACTCAACGATACCTGTTCAATGATGCATAAGATGCGACGACTATCGCTTGAAGCCATTGTGATGGCGGCGCTATCCGGCACGCGATTGACGGTGACGGATTTAGGTCGTTCCATCGATAGCCTGGTGAAACCAAAATACTGTATCAAACGGGCCGACCGATTGTTATCGAATACGCATTGTCATGCCGAACGAGAAGCCATCTATGCTAAGTTCGTGCAGCGGCTTATCGGCAGTCGCAAACGCCCCATCATCATTGTCGATTGGTCAGACATGGACGACTGCAAGCGTCATTTTTTATTGCGTGCTGCACTTGCTGTGGATGGCCGTTCCTTCACCTTGTATGAGGAAGTGCATACGGTGAAGAGCAAAGAAAAGCCAAAGAGCCACCTGAATTTTCTGAAAAAATTTAAAGCGATGTTAGCAGCGGATTGCCGCCCCATCATTGTTTCCGATGCGGGCTTTCGCGTGCCCTGGTTCAAACTTGTCGAGTCGTTTGGTTGGGATTGGATAGGTCGCGTCAGGAACCGTACCTTTGTTCAATTAGCAGCGGATGATGAGAGTTGGTTTCCCTGTAAAGCCCTGTATGATAACGCCACCACGATACCGAAAGCCTTAGGCGCTGCACACATGGCCGAGTACAATCCCATTGCCTGCCAACTCGTGCTGTATAAGGGCAAACCCAAAGGACGCGTCCATAAAAATCGCTTAGGGAAACGTTCAAAGGCTACACGGAGTCGCCGTGCTGAAGCACAAGGAAAAGAGCCCTGGTTATTAGCCACATCATTAGCACCCTGTTCTAAACTCGCCAAAAAAGTCGTTGCACTTTATACCTTGCGTATGCAAATAGAAGAATCCTTCCGCGACTTAAAGAGTACCCGTTTTGGTTTGTCTCTGGAATTGCATCTCACCTATCAAGTCGAACGCTTACAAGTCATGTTATTAATTGCTTCACTGGCCTTGATGGTGGCCTGGCTGATGGGGAAGGCGACTGAATTGACAGAACAACATTGGCAATATCAAGCCAATACCGTCAGGACGCGTAAAGTCTTATCCACGATTTTTATTGGATTGAAAATGATTGATGACAAACGAACCACATTAACAGCACGCG
>JADFPU010000021.1 GCA_022562175.1 Pseudomonadota bacterium
GTCGATGCGCGGGTCGAAATCAGCGGCAGCGGCGTTGGTAGCGGCTGTCCTGCTGCTAAACCTGCGCCCGGAGGATCAATTCGCGGTCACGGGGTTCTCGGACCAGGCGCGGGTGATTCGCCCCCTCGGGCAGCGCAAGGTCCATGAAAGGATACTGCAGGACATTCTGGATATAAGGCCCGCTGGCTGCACTGATGTTGCCAAGGGTCTGAAGTCCGGAATTTCCGAAATTAGGAAAAGCGGCGCGTGTCACCGTATCGGGATCCTGGTCTCCGACGGCTGGTTGAATACGGGGCACGATCCGCTGCCACTTGTTCGGGAATTCCGGCAATTGCATGTCATTGAACTGCCGGGAGGCGATCACGATCTCTGTGCAAAAATGGCGTCCGTAGGGAACGGCATCGTCGCGCCTGTACGCGACTTGTCCGAGATCCCATCAGCCGTCAAACGGTGTCTGAACTCGTGAGACAACACGACGGTAAATCCCACGGACGGCAGGAGGAGGCGTGATGATTGACATCCTCCTCCTCGGTGTCCTGATCGGCTTATGGCACGCAATGGACATCGATCATATCGCGGCAATGATCACCTTTATCGCAGTCGATAACAGTTCGCGGCTGCACTCGATTGTTTACGGACTTATCTGGGGTCTTGGGCACGCCGCCATGCTGATGATAGTGGCCCTGGCGGTTATGACGCTCAACCTGCAAATCGGAGATGAGTTCGCCTGGCTGATGGAGTTTCTCGTCGCGGTCATGCTGGTAATCCTGGCGCTGGATCTGTTCCGCCGTCTGGCGAAAGTCGAGGTGCATACTCACGAGCATCAACACAGTACTGAGGCGGTACACAACCACGTTCATGTGCATATGGAGAATACTGCTCATGCCCCCAAGCGTCACGCGCATCGTCATTATAAAGGCTATTTCGGCCGTGCTCTGCTCGTGGGGCTTATGCACGGCAGCGCCGGCTCCGCCGCGTTGATTCTGCTCGTGCTGCAGACAATTAGTTCAAAGGCGCTCGGTATAGTCTATGTCATCATGTTTGGTATAGGATCCACGCTGGGCATGACACTGCTTACAGCGATAATTTCCGTCCAATTGCATCGTTCACACCTGCGTTCAGCCGAATTGGCTAGAGCACTGCGCAGCTTCGCAGCCATAGTGACGTTGAGCGTGGGACTCTTCCTCATGTTCAAGGCAGGTGCCAGCGCAGAGTTGTTTATGATGATCTAACGGCACTATTCATCGCCAGTGCAACCCGGAGAGCTCTCATTGCAGACGCGTTAGGCTCAGGAGAAATGGACACATATCTCTACTAAAAACCTTGTACTCATTAATTTCCTCGACTTTTCTGACTTCGTACAGTTAGCGTTCCCTGGATGAGAGCCTTATTTATCCCGCTGCTCATCACCCTGGTGGACCTCCTGCGAAGCCGTGCTTCGCTCCAACTCGAGATGCTTGCGCTGCGCCAGCAGCTAGCGATGGTTACCAGCCGCGATGGCAAACGGTTCCGTTTCCGTTAAAGCGAGCGCATTTTTTGGGTAGGCTTTACCGTCTCTGGCCCGCTTGCCTACAGACGCTGGCAATCTTCAAGACAGACACGCTAATCCGTTGGCATCGGCAGGGTTTCCGGTTGTATTGGACGTGGAGATCTCATTGCCGGCGAGGGGGCGTCCATCCATCGATCCCGAAATACGCGAGCTTATCCGGACGATGTCCCGAAATAACATAGGCTGGGGCGCGCCTCGCATACAGGGTCAATTGCAGATGCTCGGGATCCAAGTCTCGGACGCGACCGTCGCCAAATATATGATCCGTTACCCCGTTACTTGCTACGTGATCGGGACTGTATTTATGGTAAGCGATTCCGTAAACGGGTGAAAAGTCTTGGTATTGAAGAAATACTTACTGCAACGCGATCACCCTGGCAGTCACCGTATGTCGAACGACTTATCGGCTTTTAGTAGGGACAGCAAACGTCAGTTCACCCAGGTTTCTGCCATTGATGCACTTTTCAACACGACAGATGACCATGGGTATAATTATTTTATTTCGGTCATATTTATTTAAACACTAATAGGCTGTTGCTTACTCTACCTCTATGGGAATTCGTAATCTTGCCACCATCTCTTGCACATGAAGCGGTGGCTCTTCGGAAAGATAACTCACGCTTAAAGCAACAATAAAATTAATTATCATGCCTAAACCGCCAATAGCTTGTGGCGTGATACCAAACAACCAATTCTCTTCGATGTTTGCGGCCATGGGTTCAATAAATACGCCTTTAAAATAAATGATATAACAAAGGGTAAATATCAACCCGCTTAACATGCCTGCGATAGCGCCTTTTCGATTAACTCGTTTACTAAAAATCCCTAATAAAATAACCGGGAACAAAGAAGCAGCAGCGAGTCCAAAAGCCATGGCGACGGTCTCGGCGACCCATCCTGGCGGGTTTGCACCTAAATACCCGGCAATGACAATGGCTACGGTAATGGCAATGCGGCCATACATCAGTTCCTGTTTTTCAGAAATATTCGGCGCGAAAGTCCCCTTGAGTAAATCATGTGAAATTGAAGACGAGATCACTAACAATAATCCTGCAGCAGTGGATAGCGCAGCGGCAATAGCACCGGCAGCAATCAAAGCGATCACCCAATTAGGCAAACCAGCTATTTCCGGGTTTGCCAGCACCATAATATCCCTGTCAACATAAAGCTCATTGGCAAATGGGGCGCCGTTAACGGCTTCGCCTGGTCCAGGATTAGTAACGATTCTCTCGCCGTATTGGCCCCTTTCTGCTGCAAACAATGGTTTTTTATCGGCTAACGGATTGCCATTGGCGTATTGAATCTTGCCATCACCATTATGGTCATACCATGCCAGCAGCCCGGAGTTTTCCCAGTTTTTAAACCAGGATGGGATGTTGGTGTATTCAACACCGGTTGCGTCATCACCATTAATCGTATTTATCAAATTAAAACGCGCCATTGCGCCAACCGCGGGTGCGGCGGTATAAAGTAGCGCGATAAATAACAAGGCATAACCAGCCGATTTACGCGCGTCAGATACTTTAGGCACAGTAAAAAAACGCACAATTACATGGGGTAATCCGGCCGTGCCCGCCATCAATGCCATGGTTAAAAAGAATAAATTGATGGTGCTTTGGCTACTCTCGGTATACGCAGTAAATCCTAAATCAATGACCACTTGATCGAGTTTGTCGAGCATATAAGTTGATTCGCCGACAAGCGTGCTACCAAAACCTAGTTGAGGAATGGGATTACCAGTCAATTGCAGTGAAATAAATACCGCAGGCACAGTGTAGGCAAAAATCAAAACACAATATTGCGCTACCTGGGTGTAAGTAATGCCTTTCATTCCCCCCAACACCGCGTAAATAAAAACCACGCCCATGCCAATAAATAATCCGGTGTTAATATCGACTTCAAGAAAACGCGAGAAAACAATACCAACACCGCGCATTTGTCCGGCGATGTAAGTAAACGAAATAAGAATCAAACAAAGCACCGCGACAATTCGGGCGGTTCTTGAATAATACCTTTCACCGATAAATTCGGGCACGGTAAATTTGCCATATTTACGTAGATACGGGGCCAGCAACGTCGCCAGGAGTACGTAGCCGCCAGTCCAGCCCATCAAATAGACCGATGCGTCATATCCTAAAAAAGCAATCAATCCTGCCATGGAAATAAAAGAAGCCGCTGACATCCAATCCGCGGCAGTAGCCATGCCGTTGAAAACCGGATGAACCCCGCCGCCTGCGATATAAAACTCGCCTGTGGTATTGGCTTTGGCTTTGATAGCGATAGCAATGTAAACGACAAAAGATAAACCGACAAAAAGAAAAGTTAAGTTTTTCAAGTCCATAACTTTTTCTCCTAATCGTTAACTTTATATTTTTTGTCCAGCTTGTTCATCTGCTTAACGTAATAGAATATTATAATAAGAAAAGTGTAAATGGAGCCTTGTTGCGCAAACCAGAATCCAAGTTTGAAGCCGGCAATCTTGATAGTGTTGAGCTGTTCCACCAACAAGATTCCAAAGCCAAATGACACCAAAAACCAAACGGCAAGACAAATAAAAACCAATTTAATATTGGCTCGCCAGTAGGCTTCATGATTCGCTTTATTACTCATAGAGGTCACCAAAAAAAGAAAAGGATGATATCACAACAAGATTTTAATTTGACTGGCGCGTAAAGAAGAGGGGATTTCGTAAGATATTCCGGATTATTGAAGTACAGTATGTGAGTTAACTCATGATAACATACAAGATGCCTTACATGGGTGATGTGAATGGAATCATAAGTGTCGCAAGCGCATAGACACTTATATAGATATAAGTGGTTGAAAATGTGTGGAACATATTTTTCAGCGTAAGCTTGAGGGTTCGCCAAGCGATGGGCTTGGTACAAACTGCACTTTTGCCGAAAACGCTGAAATCATTGCCAAATTTATGTTTCGGCCCGATTTTCAGCGTACTCGTGCAATATGCGGGCTATAGTAGTTAGGTATTCGTCATATTAGCGGGGTAACCCATCAGACACGAAAGTTAAAGCAGGCGTTGGATGAAGATAGAGAATTGAAGAAATGCTTAAAAACCGCAATTTAACGCCTGACCTTAAAACCCCTTCTTAAATACTGCCTCCTTAATTTTCGCACTGGTGCTGTAGACAAGAACAGTCATGTAAAACCAGCGTACTGTTATAAAAAAATAATAAGTAATATGCAAACAACATTCATCAATTTGATCCCGGTCTTCTTGTTTTTTTCACTCGGTATGCTTCTCAGACGCCTGCAATTTGCTGGAACGGCGCATGCTGTTTTCCTGCTGAAGTTTATTTTTTTCATCAGCCTGCCAGCATTGATTTTATTGAAATTATCGCAAGTACCACTGGATCTGGAAAGGTTATTGCTGCCATTTGTTAATATCGCTATCAACATCGGTTGCATGTCAATTACACTGCTGGTGACAAGATTCATGAACCTGGATAAAAAAACACTGGGTTCCATGTTAATCAGTACGATGATTATTAATAATGTCTTTATCTACCCATTTGTTCTGATCGGGTATGGTGATGAAGGCTTTGTGGATATCGTTTTACTCGACTTTGGTAATTCTGTTATGACTGCTACTTTTACTTACGCACTGGCATTTAGATATGGTCATGCAAAGCATGCCACGAAAACGCTGATAATGAAGGTTTTAAAAACTCCATTGCTTTGGGCTATTGTTACTGCGGTAATACTCAGCGTTTTTTCAATACCCATGCCTCGTGTTGCGGAAGGTTTTCTGGAACCATTGGGGCAAATGACCAGTCCGTTGATTCTCATCGCATTGGGTATTTTCTTCTCTCCAAGAATAAAAGGTGTGGGACTTGTTGCGGTAACAATTTCAATCAGGATGTTTGCAGGTCTGATTATTGGACTTTTTATTGCTAAATCGTTGGGGTTTCAAGGTACGACATTTGCTGTTGTAGCCCTTTGCTCGGCAGCCCCCGTCGGCTTTAATGCGCTGACCTTTTCTTCCCTGGCGAAATTGAATACGGAATTTGCTGCCAGTGTATTGTCTATATCTATTCTTATAGGGGTGATTTATATACCTGTATTGATGTATATTTTTCAAATATAAAACAATGGAGAGCCAGTCATGAGATATACAATGCCGAGAACGTATCTATTGATATATTTATTGCTGTTTACCTTAAGCCCTGTAGTCAAGGCTGCGGATAAGCAAGCGCATGTTGTGATAGAGACACAATACGGCAATATAGAGATGCAATTGTTGCCTTATGTGGCGCCTAATCATGTGAAAAACTTTATTAAACTTGCCAGCTCCGGTTTTTATGATGGCACAATATTTCATCGTGTCATCCCGGGGTTTATGGTTCAGGGGGGTGACCCGAATACCAGGGGCAAGGATAAATCCAGCTACGGATCGGGTGGGCCAGGTTATACAATAGCGGCAGAATTCAATAATCAACCGCATGTGAGGGGCACGGTATCAATGGCGCGTGCTGGCGATCCGGATAGCGCCGGCTCACAGTTCTTTATCGTGGTGAAGAACTCGAGGTTCCTTGATAAAAAGTATACCGTCTTCGCTAGAGTCATCAAGGGCATGGAGGTGGTTGACGAAATTGTTTCTCAAAAACGGGATAAAAATGATAATCCACGCGAACGTGTAGAGATGCTCGTGCAGATTGTGAATGAATCAGTTCTAAAAAAGACCCTGACAGGACAATAATGTATGACAGCTTGTTGTTATTGACTATGAGTTATTGGTCGTCGGTAATAGTAATGACCCGCGTGCGCAAGCTTTATTTGAGGCGGGTCGCTCTGTTTATGAGTCCAGGAAACTACTGCATTATGAAAAGCCGGGTCGATATCCTGAGCGTAAGCAGCCGGTAATGTATATCTGTAATCTGGATAAATGTTCGTTGCCGATTGAAGATCCGGCAAAGGTTGCAGAGCAGGCAAGAATATTTCATGCGCCAGTGACAAGTATTTGATGATAAAATATTAGTAATACTATCGACGCAAGCAGCAAGGATTAAACGATTAAAGTAAAAGTAGCTCATCGCACACAGGCGATAATCAAAGATCCGATTAACCCGTTGTTAACAAGGCTAACGATACCCATGATCTTTGGTATCGTGTCCTTATTGTTACTGGGGATAGTTGACACCTTTTTTATCAGTATGCTGGGGACCACCCAGTTGGCAGCCATCAGTTTTGCGATACCGGTTTACATGATATTTATCAGTATGGCAGTGGGTATCGGCATGGCTCTTGGTTCAATTACCTCGAGACTGATAGGTGCTCACAAACATGAGCAAGCAGCACGGTTTATTACTAATACGCAGATATTTTCCGCCATATTCGCTGTAATAATCTCGGCTTTGGGTTACCAGCTCATTGGACCCTTGTTTAGGGCAATGGGTGCCAATGATGAGGTAATGCCATTCATAAGCGGTTATATGAAAATCCTGATGTTTGGCGTACCAATGATCATGCTTATCGTTATAGCCAATAATGCCTTTCGCGCGATCGGTAATGTAAAGGCTTCTGCAATATTTTCAGCGATACTTTCTCTGCTTAATATGCTGTTGGATCCTTTTTTCATTTTCGGCATTGGCCCGTTTCCCGAACTTGGCATGCGAGGCGCAGCGTTGGCGACAGTGGTTGCAGCACTGCTGACATGGATCGGGTCTTTTTATACATTGGCTTTTCGAGAGAAGATGCTGGTCTTTGTCAGACCTGAGCCAGCCTGTTTTATTGCGGATTTGCGTGAGTTAATGACTATCGGTGTGCCGGCAATGTTTGCAAATATGATGACACCGTTCGCCGCGACTATCATGATGGTCATGATTGCCCGGTTCGGATCAGAGGCCGTTGCAGGACTTGGGGTCGGCTCAAGGATAGAATCGCTGAGCCTGATTGGCGTGTTTGCATTATCCTCTACATTACCGATGTTCATCGGTCAGAATATAGGGGCAGACAGGAAAGACAGAGTTTATCAAGCCCTGATGAGTTGTCTGCGCTTTACTGTTGTTTTTCAAACGGCTGTCTTTATCCTGTTGTTATTCTGTTCGTCATTCATTGCAGCGAGCTTCAGTGATAATAAAGAAGTCATTGATGTTATCAAAACCTTCTTGCTGATTCTGCCATTGACCTACGGCGCACACGGTGTCGTAATTCTTGTCATGGTGTCTTTAAATGTACTGCAACGTCCACGTACGGCCTTGTTTATTACAATAATCAGACTGGCTGTTCTATATTTACCGCTGGCCTATATCGGTGCGGAAATCTGGGGAGTGACCGGGCTTTTCTGTGGTGCTGCCTGTGGCAATATTATAGCTGGCTTTGTCGCATTCAGGATAATCAAACAGGTTTGCAGGGAACAGGGGATTTCGGCAGACGCTATGCCTCAATGCAGATGAGTTGCCGCTGCTATAAACGAGCCCGCTTTGTCATTTTCGTCCCCCGCAGTTGTATGGGCATCCCAGGATCATTATAATTGCTCTCGCTAAGACGCAAAGCACGCTAAGAAATTATTCGACTACTTCCATCATTAACCTTTTTCCCTTTGCGAGCTTTGCGTCTTAGCGAGATAAGCACTCCAGAAAATCCCTTCCGGGTTTCAGGCCTACCATACAATGAAAATCTGCTTGCATCATTTAGTTCTCTACTCAAGGCAAACTCCACCCACATACAAACTGACGTACCTCTTATTTAAACAAAGACGTAAATTGACTATAACCCTCTGCCGCAAGTAGATCTTTTGGGATGAAACGTAACGATGCTGAATTAATACAGTAACGCAGTCCTGTTGGGGCAGGGCCGTCATCAAAGACATGGCCAAGATGTGAATCCGCTAGACGGCTGCGGAGTTCTGTTCTTACTCTGAACAAATAACGGTCTTTGCGGGTGATGAGTGCGTCATCAACAATGGGTTTTGTGAAACTTGGCCAGCCTGTGCCGGATTTGAACTTGTGGGTTGAACTGAACAGTGGTTCACCCGACACAATATCAACATAAATACCGTCACGTTTATTATCCCAATACTCATTTTGGAACGGGCGTTCCGTACCATCTTTTTGGGTGACCTTATACTGCAGGGCAGTCAGTTTATTTTTCAGCACATCATCAGCAGGCATGACAAAGTCCGCTGGTGTTTCAGACCCATATTTAACGCCATGCGCTGTTAATTCAGTCGTGTCATTCCGTCCAGCAGGCTCAGCTGATAGCAGCGACATATAGGCAATAAATCCGGCGCTGATTAGGCTGCTTGTTATGCTCATCGCTTTTTTCATATTCATATTTTATACGCTTAAATCCGGAAATATACCTTTCTGACAGTATGAAATTGACGGAGTTCATCAAACCAACATTGGATGGTTTGTTTATCTGCTCTGATATGTCCTGCATAGGCGTGTTCAGAGGCTCCTTTAATTGCTGAGTCGTTTATATTTTATGCGGTGTGGTTGTGCATCTTTGCCTTTACGATTTAACAGGTCTTTGTGGTATTCGCTAAAATTACCTTCGTAAAACACAACAGTACCGTCATCTTCAAAGGAAAGTATGTGTGTGGCGATTCGATCCAGAAACCAACGGTCATGGGAAATGACCATTATACAACCCGGAAAGGCCAGGATAGCCTCTTCTAATGCACGTAATGTCTCTACATCCAGATCATTCGAGGGTTCATCCAGCAACAGAACATTCGCACCTTGCTTCAGGGTAATGGCGAGATGCAGGCGCCCACGTTCACCACCGGACAGGTCGCCCACGTGTTTTTGTTGATCGGTGCCTTTGAAATTAAAACGCCCTGCATAGGCACGAGAACTGATCTCATAATTACCAATGGTGAGAGTATCCAGTCCGTCTGACAGGGCTTCCCAGACAGTTTTTTCGTCTTCAAGATCTTCCCTGCTTTGTTCAACAAATGCGATTTTTACACTTTCACCGCTACGTATGTTGCCGCTGTCTGCCTGTTCTGAACCTGTAATGATCCTGAACAGAGTGGACTTGCCTGCACCATTGCCACCAATAATACCGACTATAGCTGCCTTGGGCACACTAAAGCTCAGATCTTCAAACAAGATATTCTCACCAAAGCGTTTGCTGACCTTATCAAATTCTATGACCAAATCACCGAGCCTTGGGCCAGGTGGAATATAAATTTCATTGGTCTCGCTACGTTTTTGAAATTCCTGTGAATTCATTTCTTCGAATCGTGTCAGACGTGCCTTGCTTTTCGCATGGCGGCCTTTGGGATTACTGCGTACCCATTCCAGTTCATGCTTGATAGCCTTATGCCGGGCTGAATCAGCGTGTTCTTCCTGCGCAAGTCTTTGCTCTTTGTTATTGAGCCAGTCTGAATAATTACCTTCAAAAGGAATGCCTTCGCCACGATCCAGTTCCAGGATCCAGCCGGCAACGTTATCGAGGAAATAGCGGTCATGTGTAACAGCCACCACGGTACCCTTGAAATCTGCGAGGAAGCGCTCAAGCCAGAATACAGACTCTGCATCAAGATGATTGGTTGGTTCATCCAGCAATAACATGTCAGGGCGGGACAGCAGTAACCGGCACAATGCCACGCGTCTTTTTTCACCACCGGAAAGTTGCTCTACTGGAGAATCCCATGGCGGCAGGCGTAATGCATCTGCAGCACGCTCCAGGGTGTTTTCAATGTTTTCCATATTCCAGGCCTGCAGGATATTTTCGAGTCGCTCTTGCTTGCTGGCGAGGGCATCGAAATCGGCATCTTCTTCCGCATAAGCCGCATAGACCGCATCCAGTTCCATTTGTGCATCGAGTGGTTCACGCAGACCGTCTTCTACATTGCCGCGCACATCTTTTTCGGCATCCAGTTGCGGCTCCTGTGACAGGTAACCGACCTTGATATCCGGCATAGGCCGCGCTTCACCAATAATATCAGTGTCAATGCCAGCCATGATTTTCAACAGTGTTGATTTGCCGGAGCCATTTAGACCGAGTACACCGATTTTTGCGCCCGGGAAAAAAGACAGGTAAATATTTTTCAGGATTTGACGTTTGGGCGGCACAATCTTACCGACCCCATTCATGGTATATACATATTGTGCCATTGGCAGTGATTATCCGATCGTTTATCCGGTTGATGAATTATGTGGGCGACTATTCTATATGAATAGTCGCGGATGGGCAGCGGGAATTATAATGGAGACCATTCAAACTGTAGGCGAGACAGTTTATACTATGAGTCTAGACCCTTGTCACCACTTCAGGAGATAGTGTGCGTTCTTCTTTCACATGCATGAAAGGTGTTATTGCTCTACTGGTCTTTGTCATATCTCAATATGCACTTGGCGCGCCGTTTTCCTATTCCTGGAATATTAAAGAGCTGGCAGCGAGCAGTGCAGGACGAGTAGAGTTACGAGACAGGCGAGGCAAGCTTCTCAAGACGCTCGACACCAGCCAGATGCGTTATCTCTACGCGGTCAAAAACAGTATTGAACAGGTTTCTGAAACTCAGACCGAACTCATCATCGTTGACGGAAATCAGCCAAATGCCTTCGCCGGTAAGGGAGACGGCAACCAGAATATCATTGGCATCAACTTTGCCATGCTGGATATCATCGGTATGGACGTGCATGTGGCAGCGGCGCTGATTGGACATGAACTGGCGCATATCCGTCTCAAGCATGGCGAGGCCAAAAAATCACGAACTTATTCAGTTGGCCTGATGAAAATATTAGGGGGCGTTGCCTTAAGTGTTTTAGGTGTGCCGGCAGCTCAAACAATATCCAACCTTTCGTTTACTGCGATTGATACAAAATATAGCCGTGATGATGAACGGGAAGCAGATTATCTTGGCGCGATCTGGTCGGTTGAAGCAGGCTATGAGGTCTATGGTGCAGTACGCTTGCAAGAGGCTGTGCATAAACAATCCCGATCCAGAGCAATGCCTTTCCTGTCCACTCACCCTTCCGGGTCGGAGCGTATCGCAACATTGAAATCTTTATCCCGCAGACTTTCAAGGTAACGGACTCTTTATATTGTTTGCTCATGTCAGAGCAGAACTATTATTCACGCTGGCTTGCTTGAAACTGTATAATATTTCGTTCAATTCCATAAAATTTTTCCTATGTCCTATTTAGCCTGTGTTGAGATAGAGCCTAAATCCACTGCTGATGCTGCTGTTATCTGGTTGCACGGTCTAGGCGCTGATGGTCACGATTTTGAAGCCGTCGTACCTGAACTGAATTTGCCGGCCAGTGCCGCCATCCGGTTTATTTTTCCCCATGCACCATCGATGCCTGTCACCATTAACGGTGGAATGGTGATGCCTGCCTGGTATGACATCCTTGAAATGAACATTGAACTTAAGCATGATGAGCAACAATTATTAAACTCAGCGGATGCCATTAGCAAGCTCATCGACAGGGAAATTGAGCGTGGTATTGATAGTCGCCGTATTATCATCGCTGGTTTTTCCCAGGGTGGCGCTGTCGGCTATCAGTCAGCACTGACTTATCCAAAACCACTGGCCGGTTTATTGGGTTTGTCCAGCTACTTTGCGACGTCTCAATCCATTGTCTACAACCCCGCAAACGATGAATTGCCGATCCAGATATTTCACGGCACAGCGGATCCTGTTGTGCCGGAGTCCCTGGGCCAACAGAGTTATGATCTGCTGATAGAGAAGGGTTATCAGGCAAACTACAAGACCTATTCAATGGAGCATAGTGTGTGTATGGATGAAATTGCAGACATATCAACATGGCTGCAAGCGACCTTACAGATATAGGAATCTTCGGCGGGATGTTGCTCTCGCTAAGACGCAAAGCACGCAAAGGAAAAGACAGGTTGATTAGCTATCAGAGAAGACAGGCAGCATTTACTACCAGGGCTCGCGGATATAGATTATCTCCCTCGAACCACTAAAGATGCCAAAGGTGGCCCGGCCGGCGGGGTGATTGTCATGGTTACCGTCTCCGTCCCAATCAAACAACAACCAGTCCAGGCTGGCGCTGGTCAGGTCAATTTCGATATCCACGAAGCCGGTATTCCCCGCCCCAGGCGCACTGAAAACCAGCTGTGATGCCCCGGAAATGAAACTCGGGTTAGCCGAAGTGATGCTGGTGCTGCCGCCGGGGAGGATGGTCATGGCCGTGTTACCCGGCTGCTGTACCCCGCCAGCTGTGTCCGGGTTGCTGAGTAACACACCACTTACCAGTGTCATCGCCGTGCAATTATCTGCATTGTTAGCCACGAATGAAGTCCCATCAAAATATTCGCTAGTCAATGGCACGTTTACCGGCAACAGCTCTGAGCCGGTGGCGCTGGTAATCGCCACACGCCCCCAACGCTGTTGTTTGCCATTATCAAAACTCATGCCGTTGCCCGCCGAGGCATCCCCGAATATGGCCGGATTAAGGCTCGTTCCAGCTCCGTCACCATAAAACACACTATCCCCGTCAACAACATTCAGACTCAGGCTGATCTCGGCATCGAATGGCGCCTGTGAAGCGCCGCGCATGAACGCAATCCCGCCACCGTCGTTGAAGGAAAGTGTTCCCGTGCCGTTGCCGCCATCGGCAATCACCGGATCCGGCGTGGGAACAAGCCCCAGATCCAGAATACCCGCCGTCGTCGCATAGATCTTGTTACCCGAAGCCGCCAATACCGCATCGGTGATCTTCCAGAAAGCTCCGGTGTAGTTTTGCGTCGTTGCCGCCATCTTGTTCCGTGCCGACACCGTGATCACCGGCGCTGTCGCATAGGTGAATGACTGGCCCACATAACTGAATGTGCCGCAGGCCGTAGCAAACTGTGGCGTATTCAAGCTCACATCAAAGTCAAACGGTATAAAACGGCCGACATTGCCGCTGGCCGTACCAGTGACATCGCCTGCGCCCAGATAATCTCCATCGCCAATGCCGGGTGTCAGGGTGATGATCCCCACCTCGCCCCAACTGAAGTCCGTCGCAGTTGCCACCCCATTGGTAAAAGTGGCAAATCCGGTGGTGGACTGGATAGCGGGGTTGTTGGCGCCGCCCGCCGCGACAATGGCCGGTGTCAGTAATACGCCCTCCGCAGCACTCTCCAGGCCATAATTCGGTGTCGCGCTACCCTCGGCATCGCGGACCGTGACGGTAACTGAAAAATCATCACCTGCCGCCATAAACACCGGACCGGCCGCATTAACCGCCGCCGGATTGGGAGAGTTGTCACTGGTGCGCTGGATGCCAGTCAGATCAAAGTGGTCAGGCCTGACTACAAACAGATTACTGGTCCCATGAATACCTCCCACTGGCTCCGTTACCGTATCGTCTTTCATATTAATCCGGATCCGGCCTACGTCTTTGTACTTGGCCGTTACTTGCGCCTGACCATTACTGAAAATCACATTCTGACCTGTGGCTGAACCCTCAACAGTGGCAATGGGATTGACATCGATGCTCACCTGTACGGTTCCGGTCACCGGCTCATTGTAACTGGACCAGAACTTGAGTGTCTTTGTCCCCATGTAGTTCTCGATGACACCGCACACCGGATCGGTCGGCGTCTGGCCGAAGGCGGTGAGATGTATGGCAAAATTGGCGCCGGCGGTCTGATTTGCGATGGGATCGTTGATAGGGCTGGGTGGTGGATTGGTCAAGACGTTAGCTGTCACGGTGAAACCACTCGGCGAAAAACCAAGTAAACCGTCACTGTTATCATCTGTTGCGGTACCGTCCGTGATCAGAATATTGATGGGAGAGCTGCCTTCCTGATAGTCAAGATTAAACATAGCCACGCCATTATCGGCGACATCATATGTGTAGGTGGCCAAACCATCATTGAGTGTGGCATCCGTGAAAGTGCCGTTACCGGAGGTCAGCGTCCAGGTCCCTTTGCCAGTCTGGGTATCCAGCGTAATGCTGCCGGTATAAGCAATTACGGCAGTATTGCTTGCATCCTGCGCAGTTAGCGTAATCGGTTCGGCAACACAGTTGATACCGGCGCCATCGTGGCCTATCAAGAAATGATGGGCCAGACGGCTTTTACTACAATTGAGCATCTGCCCCCCCTTACCGGTGAAATAGGCATTCCCCGCTGACGACACCCACGCATCCTTAAGGTCCTCGGTTCCCTCGGTGGTCTCAGTCCAGCTAGCGCCATCAAAAAACATCACTACGCCCTTCTTGCCCACGGCATAGATTTCGCCCGTCGTGGTGGAACCATAGATGCCTTCCAGTTTCTCGGTCGACGCCGCCACCAGCGTGCAGCTTGTGCCGTTGTTCAGGTAAACCCCATTATCACTGGCAAAATAAATGTTACCGGCCCCATCCCCCCATAGATCCTTGAATTTGGTACCCGCCGCCGCACACAGCGTATCCGGCGCACTCCAAGTCGAAGTTCCGCGGTTGAATTGATACAGCGTCCCGTTCTTGCCCAGCGCATAAAACGAATTTGCATCCCCCCAGGCATCTTCCAGATCCTGCGCCCCGACAGCGGCTGCTGCACTCTGATTTGTCCACATCGTGCCGTTATAGGCAAAAAGCGTCCCGTCCTTGCCCACCACATACGCTTCCGTGGCCGACGCTGCCCACACCCCCTGCAGATTGTTGCCGGTTACCCCGGTATGTGTTGACCAGGCCGTTCCGTTCCACTGCAGGATGGTTCCCGCCTTGCCTACCGCAAACGCCGTGCTAGCATCGGCAACTTCCACATCCTCCAGGTTCTGGGTCGTCGGGCTTGTCATCGCATTCCAGGTCGTACCGTTAAACTGCTGAATTTCTCCCGACTTTCCCACCGCAATCACGTTCGTATCACTGCTGCCGGAGATGCCCTTGAATTCATTCGGGCCGATGGAGGCTGTAGTACAGATCTGCGCCGCCAACACCACTGTAGCGCCGAACAGCATGCTCGCCATAAACACGGCAAATCGTGAGTTGCGCTTAAGAAACCGATTGTTACAGTGGTGTTTTCCGCCCATTTAGTATTTGCTCCTCAAACGGTCATAGTGTGACTGCTATTTACATTAACCATTCGTAATTGCCTGTGTCAGTAATACGATCCAGTGCCACAACTTGTTCACGCCATGGGATATTTAGTTTCATTTTCACCATACCATCCGGTTAATGGTTGCCTGCAAGACCTCTCGCTGGTAAATGACAGGTAAATCTGCATCTTTATTAAGATACTCGCCCTGATACCTGCTGAGTATATCAGTCCCTGATTCAGTTGGCCTTGCCGGAATTGGTGTCTTTTACGCAGGCATGTTTTACCCGGACAACCCCGCTATCCCCACCACTTTTTAAGCAGGTTGTTCAGCTTTCGGCATAATGCTTCCAGCAATGACAACGATGTTAGCGATCAGGCGTCCATTAAGTCGCATCCGTATTGTCGGTGCGTTGCTGATACAGACGCAGTCGAGGTAAGAAATTATTACCCGGCAGGCGGTTCAGTTCTGCGGAAATTTTCTTTGCTTCGATAATTTGGGTGATTAAGTCTTGATCATGCATAATGTATTTTGCTACTTAATAAATTCAGGTATTTTAAGATTGCATTTATTTTCAAGCGTAGAGGAATGAAATTTTTCGCCAGCTATCCCTTAGTGGGGAGATACTTGTTTATCATATTTGCTGTGTTGCTGCTGGGCAATTGCAGCAATTACAAGCCTGCCAGTGTCAATAATTTGTGTTCCATATTTCGCGGGGAAATAGACTGGTATGAAGATGCAATCGACGCCAATAAGCGTTGGGGCACACCCATCTGGGTGATGATGGCATTCATGTATCAGGAATCACGTTTCGTGGATGATGCAAGGCCGGACAGGGATTGGTTTCTGGGGATAATTCCATTGCCGAGAGATTCTTCTGCCTACGGTTATGCGCAGGCACAGGACCCGGCCTGGCAAGATTATCGACGAGCGACAGGCAATAATGGTGCAGATCGCGATGATTTTGCAGACGCCATTGATTTCATAGGTTGGTATACCCACGAGACCCAGCGCCAATTAGGTATATCCAAATGGGATGCTTATAACCAATATCTGGCCTACCATGAAGGCCGTGGTGGATTCAGGCGTGGTAGCTGGAAGAAAAAAGCCTGGTTGCAAAAAGTGGCCATAAAGGTACAGAATCAGGCGGCAGGCTACAGTCAACAATTAAAAGGCTGTCAAGCTGAACTGGATGATAAAGCGGGTGGCTGGTTTTGGTTTTTCTGATAAGGGGAAGTCAATATTTCATCAGGTTTGAGGGTCAGCCGGTTGCCTATGGCCTCTCTCAGGATCTGCCGCACCTCCTGGTGAACATGCTGGAGCGCGGAGATTGAATGTAGATCACCGATCGCAAGGCCAGGTTTGCCATCAACGGTAAAAACCTGTTGCAGTAATATTACCGGCAAAAAATCATGATCGAGTAATAATTGATACGCGCGATAGAAGCTGCCAACAAAATCCAGCAGTCGATCACCTTGCTTGTTTTTGATGGATGCAAGTAAATCGTGAAGGTCTGACTCAATCACGGTGTTTTCACAATAGCTCACGCCATAATAGGTGATACTTTTCCACTCAAGCATTTCCCTGTAGCAGACCATGCCGAGGATATTTTTGTCACAGAAAATTGTGTTATGCGCCTGATTGATATCGGACAGAATGCCTCTGTCTTTGAACAGAATATGGCCTTTTTCATAAACCATATTACCCAGATAAATACCGTTTACCCGTGAATAAAACACCGGTAATTCACCTAGTCCGTGCTTGAACAGGACTTTCAGGAGCTGCATAAATGTCATCACAACATGACTCCTAGCTAGCGTAGTAAACGAATAATCAGGACAAAATCAGGGGGTATTTAACTGGCACGGTAAAATGCGCCCGATAGTCTTGCCTGGTTGTTATTCAGCTATCGGCTGTCATGATATCATCTGTAGAAATATTTTGGGCAGAACTACCTGTACCACCAGATCAAGGCATATCTGTTTGCGGTTACTGGCCGGCCTTATCGGATCTGAGGCAAGAGCCGAGTGACAGGCCGTTAATTTGCTTGAATATGTTGCTCAATTTATCTCATCCGGGTCATAGCCCAGATTCGGAGATAACCACCTTTCTATCTTGTGTATGTCCATGCCCTTGCGGTGGGCATAGTCCTTTATCTGGTCACGATGAATTTTGCCAAGACCAAAGTAGCGGGCTTCAGGGTGTGAGAAATACCAGCCACTGACGGCGGCTGCGGGCAACATGGCATAGCTTTCAGTTAAAGTGATACCTGCATTTTTTTCAACATCTAACAGATCCCACAAGATAGATTTCTCAGTATGATCCGGGCAGGCAGGATAACCAGGGGCAGGTCGGATACCCTGGTATTGCTCTGCGGCAAGTGATTCTTTGGGCAATGTTTCGGCTGCAGCATAGCCCCAGTATTCTTTTCTGATCCGTTCATGCAGACATTCTGCAAATGCTTCGGCGAGTCTGTCCGCCAATGCCTTTAACATGATGGCACTGTAATCATCATGATCTTTTTCGAACTGTTCAATCATCGGCTGCATGCCGAATCCTGTGGCGACGGCAAAGGCGCCAATGTAATCTTTCACGCCAAGTTCTTTAGGGGCGATAAAATCTGCCAGCGCATAATTTGCATGTCCGGGTGGTTTTTTTGTTTGCTGTCGCAAGCTGTGTAGTTCAGCCAGAATACCGTTACGATTCTCATTGGTATAGACTTCGATATCATCGTGTCCGATAGAATTTGCCGGAAACAATCCTGCCACACCTCTTGCTGTGAACCATTTTTGCTTGATGATTTTATCCAGCATCTGCCGGGCATCGTCATACAATTTAGTGGCTTCCTCACCCACGACCTCATCTTTTAATATGCGTGGAAATTTCCCGGCGAGTTCCCAGGCGACAAAGAAAGGTGTCCAGTCTATGTAGTCCCTGAGATCTTCCAGTGGATAGTCTTCAAAGACATGTATGCCGGGTTGCTTTGGGGGGGCTGCTGTGTAATGGTGCCAATCGATATTTGCCCGGTTCGCTTGTGCCTGTTTTAACGTCAACCACTGGATACGCGACTGTTTTCCTGCATGCCGTTCACGTACGGTGTCGTATTCCTTTTGAACATCCTTAATAAACTCGGGTTTTAATTCATCGCTGATCAACTTTCGTGAAACACCGACCGCACGGGAAGCATCTTTCACATGCACAACTACTTGCTCATATTGCTGATCAATCTTAACAGCAGTATGTGTACGGGAGGTAGTCGCACCCCCTATCATCAATGGTATTTTAAAACCCTGGCGTTGCATTTCACTGGCGACGTGTACCATCTCATCCAGCGATGGGGTGATCAGGCCACTTAAGCCGATAATGTCTGCCTGTTGTTCTCGTGCACAATCCAGTATTTTTTGTGCAGAGACCATCACGCCGAGGTCGATTATCTCAAAGTTGTTACACTGCAGGACGACAGCAACGATGTTCTTGCCGATATCATGCACATCACCTTTTACAGTGGCCATGACGATCTTGCCACTGCTCCGGGCTGAGCTGTCATTTTTTTCAGCTTCGATAAAGGGCAGCAGATAAGCCACTGCCTTTTTCATAACGCGTGCACTTTTGACGACTTGTGGCAGAAACATCTTGCCAGAGCCAAACAGATCGCCAACGGTGTTCATGCCGTCCATCAGCGGTCTTTCGATCACATGCAGGGCGCGATCATATTGTTGTCGTGCCAGTTCTGTGTCTTCCTCGATAAAGTCACTGATACCTTTTACCAGTGCATAACTCAGGCGTTTCTGTACATCTTGCTGGCGCCATTCGAGTACATCTGTCTGTGCCTTTTCGGCATCGGGCACTACTGTCACGGCAAATTCTATCAGTCGATCGGTAGCATCTTCACGGCGGTTCAATAATACATCTTCGACCCGTTGCAAAAGGTCTGCGGGGATATCGTCATAGATGCCGAGTTGACCGGCATTGACTATACCCATGTCCATGCCACTTCGAATGCCGTGATAGAGAAAGGCGGTATGCATGGCCTCACGTACCGGGTTATTTCCGCGAAAGGAGAACGACACGTTGCTCAGGCCACCACTGACCAGTGCATGAGGCAGATGTTCCTTAATCAGCCGGGTCGTTTCAAAAAACGATACGGCATAGTTATTATGCTCTGCCATACCGGTGGCCACAGTCAGGATATTCGGATCGAAGATAATGTCTTCCGCCGGGAAGCCAAGCTGGTTTACCAGGATGTCATAACATCTTTTACAAACCTGAAAGCGGCGTTCAGTCGAATCGGCCTGACCCTGTTCGTCGAAGGCCATCACGACTACGGCCGCGCCATAACGACGAATTAACCTTGCAGCTGTTATAAACTTTTCCTCGCCTTCCTTAAGGCTGATGGAATTCACCACGCCTTTGCCCTGGATACAGCGCAGGCCGGTTTCAATAACCGACAATTTGGATGAGTCGATCATAATGGGTACACGGCTGATATCCGGCTCACTGGCAATGAGGTGAAGAAATTCCTGCATTAACTGCTCGCCTTCCAACATGC
>JADFPU010000190.1 GCA_022562175.1 Pseudomonadota bacterium
GCGTTGAATCGGAAACTAATACTCTTCGCCAGATGGGCGGCTTTGTTCCCATCAATGTAATCTTGAGTTGATATGTTTTTCTTAGTTGTTGTGCCATGTCAGATATTTACCCACGTATAACCAGGTGTTAAGCAGTCCTTTGAAGGGCTGCTTGATTTTTTTATATATTTGCGTCCAAGGGCGCACAGATTGGATATTTAAGCACTGCTGTCCCGTTAATAATAATTACTGGAAGCTAAACGCATTGATGTCATTGATTATACGTATTGTATCAAGGTTCGAGACATGAAAATTAATAACAGGCGTCGTCTTTCCGGCATGACGAAAGATGCTAACGGGACAGCAGTGATATTTAAGGGGTAAAGCGCGTCCTTTTTTAAGGTGAGATCGGTAAGTGATGGCTTGGCGCCAGTTGACTCTGCTATTACAATCCGTGCTTGTCCTGTCATCGTTTGTGTCCCTTATTTTTGATGCCTGATCTCAAAGAGGTACCTTGTCACTCAAGCCAGGATTTTGAGGTTTAAATAAACCTGTACGCTCAAAGTGTTATTTCCTTGCTGCTTTTAGCCTGTCAAAGCGTACTATATCTGCATTGGATGCCTGTCTGACCGCCTCTTGTGCCCGATGTTTCTCCGTTATAAATACTTCGTTGTTTTTAATCTGTCTGCGCAAGTCTTCGATATCCTTGATTAAGTCCTCATCCGGCGTTTTGCCGCTGCGTTCCGCTTTGGCCGCTGCCTGTATGCGGTTATCCAGGTCTTGCTGGATCTTTTCATTGCGTTTCTTGCTGAGTGTGATTGCGGACTCGATAACGCCAATTTTCCCGTCGCGGGACATCTCGATATCATCCACAGTCGTGAAGGTGTCCAGCAAGATTCTGTCATGTTTGGCTTGCTCGTCCACGGCTTTTTGTTTCTCGGCAGCAATGGCTGCCAGGCGCTCTTGCTCGGCGATTTCTTCCAGGGTCTTTGTCCTCTCCTTCTCTTTAGCCACGGTGCCGTGCTTAGTTATTTCCTGGTGGCTTTTCTGGGCGTACTCCGGCGGCACGGATGTGCCGCATTCACGAATGCCTTCGTTATTCGTCCAGCACTTGATGCGTGCCTGAACAGACACGCTGAAGCTGGTGAGCAGTAATATGTTTATAGTGGTAAAAATTACCAGGCCAGTTGTTCTTTTCATGGTGCCTCCCGGTCCGTTTAACGATATTCTTCAAATTCGTTTATTTTGATTATCAAGATTATAGTCTCCAAAACCACTGCATATTTAGTGCCGAAGTCAAAAAATCAGTTGTTAACGCCATATTTACTACGATAAGCCCGGATCCTGCGCAGATGGTCAGACATGCCCGGCTGCTGCTGCAGGTATTTCACAAGATCGCTTAGACCGATAATACTTATGACTTTCAATCCATGGCGTTGTTGCACCTCCTGTACAGCGGAATATTCACCTTGCCCTACTTCCTGTCGGTCCAGTGCGATAACCACACCGCTGGCAGTAGCGCCGGCTGTGTGAATAATGTCAACAGACAGGTTGACTGATGTGCCAGCAGAGATGACATCATCAATAATTAACACCTGTCCTGCAAGCGGGGCGCCTAATGTGAGCCCGCCTTCTCCGTGATGTTTTTCTTCTTTTCGATTAAAACAATAAGGCAGGTTACGCTGATGCTCCTGGTGCAGTGCTATCGCCACGGCGCACGCAAGGGGAATGCCTTTGTATGCAGGCCCAAATAACATATCGAATTCTATGGCGGATGCCTGAATGGCCTGCGCATAGAATGCGCCGAGTTTATACAGACTATCGCCGTCATTGAACAAGGCACTGTTAAAAAAGTATGGGCTGATGCGTCCGGACTTGAGGGTGAATTTGCCGAAGCACAGCACATTCTTTTCGATTGCAAACTTTATGAATTGTTGTTGGTAATCTTGCATGATCGTATCGTATCCCGTTATGCGTGAAGCGTGAAGAAGAAAGTATGAAATGTGTGGATGAAGTTTCAGAAGTCAGGGGCAGCTAAAAGTAAAAAATTACATCTCGCCTCACGCTGCTTATGTTTGACTTATATTTGTTATGATAATGCGTTTATGTTTGGATAATTAATAAATGAAAGTCATCTCGGTAAATCTGAATGGTATCCGTTCAGCGCATAAAAAGGGTTTCTTTGAATGGATGCAGGGGCAAAAAGCAGAGGTGATCTGCGTTCAGGAGACCAGGGCGCAGATTGATCAGTTAAATGAGGAGATGCTGTCACCGAAAGGTTACTATGCCTATTTCAACGATGCCGAGAAAAGAGGTTATAGCGGTGTGGCGATATATACACGCCGCAAACCTGACAAGATACATAACTGTTTAGGCTGGAAACATGCGGATACCGAAGGGCGGTTTCTGCAAGCGGATTTTGACAAGCTCAGTCTGATAAGCATCTATCTGCCTTCGGGTTCATCGTCACAACAGCGGCAACAGATCAAGTTTGATTTTATGGATCGTTTTATGCCTGTATTGCAGCAGATGCGCAGGATGCGGCGCGAGTTTATTGTTTGTGGCGACTGGAACATCGCTCACAAGCAGATTGATCTCAAAAACTGGCGCGGCAATCAGAAAAATTCCGGCTTCCTGCCCGAAGAGCGCGCCTGGATGGATGATGTGTTCGGTTCGCTGGGGATGGTTGATGCCTTTCGTGTATTAAATCAGCAGCCGGATCAATACACCTGGTGGTCAAATCGCGGTCAGGCCTGGGCCAAGAATGTAGGTTGGCGTATCGATTACCAGGTTATTACACCCGGCTTGAAGACCAAGCTAAAAAGTGTGGATATTTTTAAAAGGCAACGGTTCTCCGATCATGCGCCGCTCATTATCGAGTACGATATTCCCTTTACGGAGTAACTGTTCAGTAATCGTTTGCCAACAACAGGTAGTGATTTGATGTGTACACGCAAGCGGTTTGATCTCACCAGCTTAACCAGTTTGACCTGGTCCTCATTAGAATAAGTATCCCGAGAGAGAATAACCCAAATATGTTAAGGGTTTGATGAACAGGATGATCATAAGCTGTAGCGCAATAATGACGACCATGGGCGACAGATCCAGGCCGCTTATTGGCGGGATCAGCCTGCGTGCCGGGAGTAACAAGGGATCCGTCAGGCGATGCAGGATCACGGTCATCGGGTTATACGCGCCAGGGTTTACCCAGCTAATGATGATCCGGATGAAGATGGCGAAGAAAAAGATATAAATAAACAATTTCAGTAAGGCAGCAATACTGAGTACCAGCAAGCCAGGCAGTGCCGGGATCTGGCCGGGACCGAGCAGGCCGGTGATAACCAGTTCAAGCGACTGCAATGCCAGCATTAGCAGCAGTGATGGCCAGTCAATGCCGGCAAAGCCAGGGATGAAACGACGCAAAATGCGTAACGGCGGGTTTGTGAATGTTATCAGGAATTGTGAAATGGGGTTATAGAAATCAGCCCGTACACATTGCAATAAAAAACGCAGGGCGACTAACAGTATGTACAGGCCAAATACAGTGTTAACAAGAAAGATGCCTGCATCTGACAGTGGTGAGCCGGTCATTTTTTGCCTCCAAAGGTATCGGCCAGTTCAATCGATCTCTGTTTTGCTGCCGTCAGGGCAGCATGGAATAATGTCTCGATATTGGCCTCGGTAAGTACATTTAACGCCTGCTCAGTGGTGCCACCTGGGGAAGTCACCTGGCGTCTGAGCGTGGCCGCATCCGATTCGCTTTCTATTGCCATTTTCGCTGCTCCGAAGGCCGTTTCCAGCGTCAATAACCGGGCTTGTTTCTGGCCCAGGCCCATTTTTACTGCGGCTTTTTCCATGATCTCCATCAACAGGAAAAAGTAGGCTGGGCCACTGCCGGACAGGGCGGTCACAACATCCATCAACGATTCGTCATCCAGCCATACAGTAAGCCCGACAGAGCGCATGATCATCTCTGCGGATTCCCGCTGTGCTGTGTTGGTCTTGTCGTTGGCATAAAGTGCAGTAGCGCCGGCCTGAATCAATGCAGGTGTATTAGGCATCACCCGCACGATGGCTAAATCTTGCTGCAACCAAGCGGAGATAGCTGACAGGCGGATACCCGCTGCAATGGATATAATTAGCGGTCTGGCGGGATCAAACTCTGCCGCAATGCCCTTTACCGTCGCTTCCATCAACTGTGGCTTGACGGCCAGAACAATCATATCAGCATTTTTAATGGCATCAATATTTTGCTGGAACACTTCAATATCGAACAGCGCACGAAGTTTCTGCCGCTGCTCTTTGGCTGGATCAGCCCCACAGATATTTTTTGGCATATAGCCGTTTGCGATCAATCCGCCAATGAGACTACGGCCCATATTGCCACAGCCAATAAAGCATATTCTGTTATTTTTCATATAGTTGCCTTAAATAAAAACGATTTCGTCGCAGTTTAGCAATAATTGACCAGCAGTAGGTAGTGCTATTACCAGCGAATCGTATCTCGTGAAGCGTAGCAGGCAAAGGCAAAATAACGTATACCTGAAATTTCAATGCAGGAGCCTGTCTTTTCCTGACTCCTGACATCTCTACCTATCCCTGGGGCCAAAGACAGCGGTGCCGATCCTGACGATCGTGGCGCCTTCTGCAATCGCTGCCTCGATATCGCTGGTTGTGCCCATGGAAAGAGTATCGAGACGATGACCCTCAGCATTCAGTTGCTCATGGCAATGACGTAGTGCCCGAAATGCCTGACGTTGTTCGTCAAAATTATCGCTGGCCCTGGGCATGGTCATTAGGCCGCGCAGGCGAAGCCGTGGCATTATTTTAATGCTATTGGCAAATTCCCTGCATTGCTGCGGTCGTATCCCTGACTTGCTGGCTTCAGCACTGATATTGACCTGTATACAGATGTTCAATTCGGGTAAATTGTCAGGTCGCATGTCATTCAGGCGTTGCGCTATTTTTATCCTGTCGACGGAGTGAATCCAGGCAAAATTCTCTGCAATAATCCTGGTTTTATTGGATTGGATCGTGCCAATGAAGTGCCAGGTGAGTGTAGCATCACGCAGAGCAGTGATCTTCGCCAGTGCTTCTTGCAGATAGTTTTCGCCAAAATCATGCTGATTGCAGCCGATAGTTGCCAGTATCTCTTCAACCGAGCGGGCTTTACTGACAGCGAGCAGGTGAACCGAGCCGGGCAGTCTCGCATATTTTTGC
>JADFPU010000191.1 GCA_022562175.1 Pseudomonadota bacterium
ACAAACTGTACACTGCTATGATCGGGGTACTGAGCCAGTAAAAGTCGTCGCTAATATCAGAAAGTATTACAACGTACTGGTACAATTGACCCAGCCTGATATTGAGCCTGAACAACAGCTGGTGGAAGCCATCTTTATCGACTCACCGGTATTGTAGACGGCTATTGATATACCGAACGCCACTCATTTGAAAGCCTGATCGCTTCTATTTTATCTTCATCCCCCAACTTTTGCGCCACGCTATCCAACAACTCGTTCATGTCATTATTTCCCGACTCCGCTGCAAGTAGCAGCCAGGCATAGGCGGTGAGATAATCCTTGCTGACACTAATACCTTTTGCATGGCAAACTCCCAAATAATACTGGGCCTTGACGTATCCCTGCATGGCGGATTTTTCAAACCATTTGCAAGCAATGGCTTCATCTCGTTGCACCCCTTGACCTTGCATGTATAGACGTCCAAGTCTGTACTGTGCCTTGACATAGCCACGCTCAGCAGCCCACTGGTAGCACTTGGCCGATTCAATCTCGTTAGTCTCAACCCCGGACCCTTGCGCATACAGTTTTGCCATTTGATAATGTGCCTTCGGATAGTCCTGAGCTGCTGACTTGTAAAACATATCAAAGGCCTTTTTGTAATCCTGCTCGGCGCCTAATCCATACAAGTAGAATAAGCCCAGATTAAACTGGGCCTTGTAATAGCCCTGGTCTGCAGCTTTTTTATGCAAGTTAAAAGCCTCATCATCATTCTGATTTACGCCGCTGCCAGCGGAATACATCAAAGCCAGGTTATATTGCGCCTTTGCATAACCATTCAAAGCGCCCTTGCTATACCATTTTGCAGCAGCCGTCAGATCCATCTCCGTACCAATACCCTGCGCGTGCATCATGCCGACATTGAGTTGCGCCTTGCTATGACCCAGCTCGGCAGCCAGGGTATACCATTTCACTGCTTCGGCTGCGTCCTTAGCCGTCCCGATCCCGTTCGCATGCATATAACCGAGGTTATAACGTGCCCCGGCATGGCCCTGTTCAGATGCCTCTTGATATAACTGCAAAGAACGCTGGTAGTCCCTGTCAACACCCAGTCCTTCCTGGTAGCACCAGGCGAGATTTGCCTGCGCGACCGGATCGCCCTTGTCAGCCGCCTTTTGCAACCAGGCAACCGCCTCGACATGATCTTTAGGCACACCGATACCACGGATATACAATTGACCAAGATGCGATTGCGCCTTGGCCGAGCCCTGCTCAGCAGCTATTTTATACCAGGAAGCTGCCTGTCCACGGTCGACAGGCACGCCGATACCGTTTTCATACAGCTCAGCTAACTGCAACTGTACATCCACCTCACCAGCATTGGCTTCCGCTATTAATGAAGTAAAATCCAATCCCATATTTTTCCAGATCCGATGTCAGTGACTAAACCCAAACCAAAGCCGTAAATATTCAGATCCGTATGAATTACAACGATTTATCTACTATTTTAGATATTACTGCAGAAACTACAAACATATAAACACGAATATCTGGTAAAAGCAGTCAGTAATTTTCAGGCTTGTTTGTAGATCAGTGATAAAAAACCGCGTTTAGTTCCTGCCAATCGCCCGGACCAGGGGAAAATACTGGATATTCCGCTACTACATCTACAACACCAACTTCAGGCCGCCTCATCGCCTCCTGTGGGATTGAATTGATCCCGCAAGTGTTTGGCATAGCTTTTACAGGCATCCGTACTGGTGAAGACACCTGAAAGTTTGCCATTTCTGGTGACCAGCACAGAGCCTATGTGTTTCTCTGCCATATTTTTAAGCACCCGATCAAGACGTTCGTTCAGATCAACGATATAAGGTTTATCAAGGTACACATCCCTGACTTTAGCATCTCTCTCTTCGGGATAGTCGAGGTCAGGTCCCAGATAGAGCTTGATATCACGATCAGAAATAACACCAATCAGCTTCTGCTTGTCTGTCACAGGCAAGTGCCTTATTTTATATTCCTGCATAAAAGCCCGTGCTTGTGCAATAGGTGCATCGATATCAACAGAATAGGGGAACGGTGTCATGACCGATTTTATTGCAGGGATGTGTTTCATAGGTCAAAGCATAATTAGTATTTAAAATATCATATCTGTCAGTATGAATAATTGCAGCGAATAAATTCCGGGGCCAGCTGTATAAATCAAGCCTTTTTCAGGCTTTTTTCAAGCCTGGATATTCGCTTTTCAATTTTCGCAAGTTTGTTAAATATTAATTCGAGTGACGACGAAAGTTTTAAATGCCTGAAGCCGGAATCACTGCCGTATGATATGACGTCACCTTTTATCCTGAGCCGGTCAAGTATCTCAACCACCTCCGTACCTTGCATTTCCATGTGTTTGGAGATTTCGCGTTGTGTTCTGGGTTTTTCAAGAAATGACCGCACTTTATCATCGACCGGCATAATGGATTCCATAATGAATCGATCAACCAGACTCGCATTGCCAGTTTTAAATTTACTGAACACCATGCCGAAGGCTATTTCATCATCCGAAGCGACCGCAAGATAATAGATTTGACAATTAACACTTACTGTCTCATTAACTCCATCCAGAGAGAGAGAAAAGCTGACATCTACTTTGGGTCTTTTACTTTCTTTTATATATATGCCGCTGGGATGCAGTTTTTGTGCAGTTTCACGATCACATCGAATCTGCAGCCCATCTAATGAGATATCATGTACGATTGCACTGATAAGCTCACCTTTTGACTTTTTTATAAATACAGGTGTATCAATAATAATGCGTGGGTATTTTCGCTTACTTTCATATACTTCAAACATGTGCGTTTGAGTAGAGGCTGAAGAGCTATTGCCGGACTGTCTAGGATCGCTGTTCATTTTGTATATAGTTCAGCTTACATGTTAAATATGACGCAACCCCAATACATCTTGCATATCGAACAAACCAGTCTGTTTAGACATTATCCATTTAGCAGCACGAACTGCACCTGAGGCAAAGGTCTTGCGACTAGACGCCTTATGGACTATCTCGACACGTTCGCCAGCAGAGGCAAACATCACGGTATGTTCACCGACGATATCGCCGGCACGAATAGTTTCAAAACCGATGGTTTTCTCATTGCGTACGCCTGTCTGTCCTTGCCTTCCATATACTGCGCATTGTTTCAGATCCCGATCGAGGACATCTGCAATTATTTCACCCATACGCAACGCGGTACCGGATGGCGCATCAATTTTCCGGTTATGATGCGCCTCAATTATCTCGATATCAGCGCTGTCACCGATAATCTGCGCAGCAAGTTCAATCAATTTAAAACACAAATTCACACCAATACTCAAATTTGGTGCAAAGACGATTGCTATCTCCTTGCTCGCAGATCGAATGATATTTTTTTGCTCCTCATTTAACCCTGTCGTGCCGATTATCATCCGCTTGCCTGCAACACGACAATCCTCAACGTTCTGTGCGACAGCATCTGCCAAAGTAAAATCGATAATCACGTCGAACTGATCTGCAACAGAAGATATATTATCTGAAATGGATACGCCCTGTTTACCGATACCTGCTACCTCACCGGCATCCATACCAAGCATCACTGAGTCCTTATGCTCTATCGCCGCACCGATGGAAACATCCTCCGTGTCACGACAGATTTCAAGGATGGTCTTGCCCATGCGGCCCGCTGCACCACAAACAGCTATTTTTATCATTTTCTTGTTCCCCACCCATGTTGCCGCCGGCCCTTGATCAGCACATCACAAAATCCGGGCAGCGGGCCACGTTTTAATGCGTCATATTGTCAAAAAACTGTTTCACCCCATCCAGCCACGAGGTAGATTTAGGACTATGTTGTCTGCCATCGTCATCCAGCGAATTCTCAAAATCACTGAGAAGTTCCTTCTGTTTTTTGTTGAGATTAACAGGCGTTTCAACTATTACCCGGCAAAGCAGATCGCCCTTTGTAGAGGCCCTTACCGAAACCACGCCTTTACCACGCAAGCGGAACATCTTGCCACTCTGTGTTTCTGGCGGGATCTTGAGTTTAACGCGGCCATCCAGTGTTGGGATTTCCATTTCACCGCCAAGCGTTGCAGTAACGAAGCTGATCGGTGCATCACAATACAAATCCGTACCGTCCCGCTTGAAGAGCCGATGATCCTTTACAATCACATGGACGAAAAGATCACCGGCCGGGCCACCAGTTTCGCCAGCCTCTCCCTCACCGGATAAACGAATACGATCGCCAGTATCGACCCCTGCAGGCACCTTTACCGAGATTGTCTTGCTATCCCTGAGCCGCCCTTGCCCACCACAAGGGGCACATGGCTCATTGATAATTTTGCCGGCGCCCCTGCACTGCGGGCATGTCTGCTGAACTGAAAAAAAACCTTGCTGCATTCTGACTTGTCCCATGCCGTTACACGATTGGCAGGTAATCGGAGAGGTGCCCTTTTTTGCACCTGAACCCCTACAGTCCTTACAACGCACCAGTTTGGGGACACGTATCTTGATAGTTGTGCCGGCAACAGCATCTTCGAGATTTAAATCCAGGTCATAGCGCAGATCAGCGCCGCGGTAAACACGTTCACCGCCACGTGAGCTACTACCAAATATATCTCCGAATACACTGTCGAAAACATCGCCAAACCCACCTGCGCCGGATCCACTACCTGCTGCACTGGAATCAACACCAGCATGACCGAACTGATCATAAGCGGCACGCTTGCGTTCATCAGACAAAATGTCATACGCCTGCTTGGCTTCTTTAAAATTATCTTCCGCCCGTGCATCGTCAGGATTACGATCAGGATGATATTTCATCGCCAGTCGGCGATAAGATTTTTTAACCTCGGCCTCAGTCGCATTGCGCGAGACACCTAATATTTCGTAATAATCCCGTTGCGCCATTTACAGTAACTCTATTGCTATAATTATTTGTTATTGTTTATACGAAAGTAATAAAAATCCCCGCCGCAAGCGGCCGGGGTATTAGCACCGTCATGCTGGACCCCGTATCAAGTACGGGGCATGCTTGTTCCAGCATCCAGTAAAATAATGCACCGCTGTAAGCGGACTTTATCTGACTGGGCAATGATTGTTCCTACAATCATATTGCATTTCCGCCACACCCCACAAGGGGGTACCGAGGTCCATGGCGGTCATTCCTGCTGGAGTTTATGCCC
>JADFPU010000192.1 GCA_022562175.1 Pseudomonadota bacterium
GGCTTACGGACAACAGGCTGCCGGGTCTGATATCCAGGCTAATTCGGCATTGATATTTGATATTGAATTGATCGCCATTAATTAACCGGCTCATCGGCTGTCGCCTGCCCCCGATGGAAGCCACACGGGGAATGGTCAGGATTAACCCGCTGCCCTTCTCAAAAGCCCGCTATAAGGCCTGATATTTAACTGCCATCAAAGCCCTACGTGCGCTCCCCTGAAAGGTGACAAATAACAGCAAACCGACTACTGTCTGGTCTAACATGCAGGGAAATCATGAAATTTGTCGTTTTTTTTTAACACTTTGAAACAAAAGCCGGGTTAATTGTTCTAAAACCCACAACTAACCGTCAGGACAGGCGCAGAAACCCAATACAATGAGAGTGAGTATCAAAGGGGCAACATCGTGAAGCATTTAACAGATCTATTCTGTTTACGGCAGTTGGTGCTTGTGGCTGCATTGCTCACCGGATGCGCGGCGGGTGCAGCAGAGCCTGATGCTGACTTATTATTTAACCAGGCCCAGGCCTTGTATGATATGAATGACTATGAACATGCCTTAACCCCAATTAAACAAGCAGTTAGCCTGGCCCCGGAGGAATCCGATTATCATCACTTGCTGGCTAAATGCTATGGAAAGCTGGCTGAAAATTCCAACTGGTTTAAGGCATTATCGTTGGCCCGTAAAACACATTCATCACTGGAAAAAGCGGTTAAACTGGACAGGGATAATGTCAGTGCACTCAAGGACTTAATGAAATATTACCGGCAGGCCCCCGGTTTTCTGGGCGGTGATAAGGATAAGGCCGATGAAATTGAGCGGTTTCTCGCCGACGCTGATGCTACCAGCTAGGAGTCTGTCCGAGGTCTGAATATTGCTGTAAAATTCCTACTATTACTCGCGGCCGGAAAGTATTTTGCTCTGTCTGGCTCCGAAATACACTGGTGAGCGAATAAGGCAGGGATAGTTTTTGTCTAATAGAGACGGGTTTTGATCCGATCAACTCGGCAGCTGGATCTCTCGCCCCGACCATACCCCAGTTAAAAGGGCAGTTTTTTATGAAAAAGACATTATTGTATTTATTTCTGGCAGGTTTACTGGCCTGTTCCGCCGTCTGGGCGAAGATACCGTCTGTGCCTGTTTCCGAACTGGTAGCAGATTCCAGGCATAAGCAAGCAACCCCCGTAATTATCCACATCATCCAGACCTATCACTATAAGAAAAAGATCCTCGATAATGATCTTTCCAGCGAAATACTTGACAACTATCTGGACAATCTCGATCAAAACCGCAGCTTCTTCACACAGGAAGATATAAACCAGTTTGAAAAATATCGCTTTGAGCTTGATGAAGCATTGTCAGAAGCCGAGTTGGATCCGGCATTTGAGATCTTCAGGCGCTATCGCCAACGCGTCGCTGAGCGATCACTATATGCAATAGAGATATTAAAAAGTGATTTCGACTTTACTGTCGATGAAGAATTCCGCTTCGATCGCCGTGACACATCATGGTTAGAAGACACCAATAGTCTGAACGAAATCTGGCGCAAACGTGTCAAAAATGACTATCTGAATTTAAAATTGTCAGGCAAGGAACAGCATGAGATTAGAGAAACCCTGACGAAACGCTATACACGTATACGAACCAGTACCTTCCAGTTGGACGCTAATGATGTTTTCCAAACCTTTATTAATGCGTACACCACTGCAATAGAGCCACATACTTCCTATTTTTCCCCGCGTACTTCCGAAAATTTTGATATCAGTATGAGCCTGTCGCTGGAAGGAATCGGTGCAGTACTCAGGGGCGAGAGTGATTACACCCAGGTACAGAAAGTTATTACCGGCGGCCCTGCCGAGATGGGTGGGGCGTTAAAGGCAGAGGATAAAATAATTGGAGTCGGCCAGAAAAAGGATGGCGAGATTGTCGACGTCATTGGCTGGCGCCTGGATGATGTGGTCGATCTGATCCGGGGTCCTAAAGGAAGCGTAGTCAGGCTGGAAATTCTACCGAAAGGTACCGGAGCTGAAGGTCCCAGCAGGATCATTTCCATCACCCGCGATAAGATCAAACTTGAAGAGCAGGCCGCACAAAAGTCCATCATTGACCTGCCCAGATCGGGTGGTCGTGTCGGCGTTATTGATGTAGCAACCTTTTATAGCGATTTTGCTGCGCAGGCCAGAGGTGAAAAGAACTACAAAAGCACAAGCCGTGATGTCCGCAAATTGCTTAAAGATCTGGAACACGACAAGGTGGACGGCATCATTGTCGATTTGCGTGGTAATGGTGGTGGTTCACTGTCAGAAGCGCTGGAATTTACTGGTTTGTTTATTGGCACAGGCCCCATCGTACAGACGAAAGACTCTTCCGGAAAGATTGAAATCAACAACGATCCCGATCCAGGCATTGTGTATGGTGGTCCACTTGCTGTCCTTGTTGATCGAAATAGTGCTTCCGCCTCGGAAATATACGCAGGCGCCATTCAAGATTACCGGCGTGGGATCATTATCGGAGAGCCGACTTTTGGCAAGGGAACTGTACAAAACATTGTTAATATCAACCGCTTTATTCGGGATTCCGATGAAGATCATGGACGCCTGAAGACAACTATCGCACAATTTTTCCGGATCAGTGGTGGAAGTAATCAGCATAAAGGGGTAATACCGGATATTATTTTTCCGACTGTCTATGATAAAGAAAAACACGGTGAACGATCTCTGGATAACGCGCTGCCCTGGGACGAGGTCAAGCCAGCCAGATATATGAAGGCCAGCGCACCGATTGACAGTTTTCGTGTAGTAAAAGAATTGCACGAAAAACGGATCATGTCCGATAAACTATTCCAGCTTTTACTTAAGAAACAGGCACTGGAAAACGAAGCCAGTTCCAGAAAAACAGTTTCTCTGCTTGCCAGCGAGCGAAAAATCGAACGTGAAAAATTAAAGCACGCCAAGCGGACGTTACAAAATGAGTTCAGACTTGCACAGGGACTGTCACCTTTACCGGAAGATGACGGTACCGAAGCAGCAGATAACATTGAAGAAGCAGAACCTGTCGATATATTACTAAATGAAACAGCGCAGATATTGATCGATCTTATCCTGCCATTTCACACCACGGCCTCTAATATAGATGTGAAAAAACAACATCGGAAACCCGTGACAACCTTTGGCCAGAATCTGTAAGGACTCCATTTAATTCATTTAATAAATCTACCCCATTCATATCAGGCATGCAGATACATTTAAAGGCCCTGGGTTGCCGGCTGAATGAAGCAGAAATTGAAAACTGGGCAGCCGATTTTCAGTCACAAGGACACAATCTCACTGAACAGCCTGATAATGCTGATTTGATAGTCATTAACACTTGCGCCGTCACCAACGAAGCTGTCAAAAAATCAAGGCAACTTATTCGACGCTCGCACCGCAATAACCCCAAAGCAAAGCTCGTTGTAAGTGGCTGTTATGCCAGCCTTAACCCGGAACTTGAAAAAGACATCCCGGCTATTGATATGCTTGTTGCCAACCATGACAAGGACAAGCTGGTTGAACGTGTCAATCAGGAGCTTGCACTGGAAGCCATGCCGGGTATTGCAACAGAGCCGGAGGAAGCCGCGTTGTTCAAACGGGGACGTAACCGGGCATTTATCAAGATACAGGATGGTTGTCGCTATCGCTGCACGTTTTGTATTGTTACCGTAGCCCGCGGTGCAGAGCGCAGCATAAAACTCAGAGATATCACAACGCAAATTAATAAACTGCATGATCAGGGAATAAAGGAAGTAGTTCTGACCGGGGTACATGTCGGTGGCTATGGTAGTGATATTGGCAGTGATCTGTATTCACTGATTAATACTATATTGCTTGATACCGATATCCCCAGACTAAGACTCGCCTCGATAGAGCCATGGGATCTGCCGGATAATTTCTACGATTTGTTTGAAAACCCGAGATTAATGCCGCACATACATCTACCCCTGCAAAGTGGCAGCGATGCAATTCTCAAGCGTATGGCGAGACGTTGTAAAACAAATGACTTCAAACAACTCGTCATGAAGGCACGCAGTGAAGTCGACGATTTCAATGTGACGACAGATATTATTGTCGGATTTCCTGGTGAATCGGAATATGAATGGCAAAAGAGTCTGGACTTTATTGAAGAAATAGGCTTCTCACATATTCATATTTTCCCGTATTCACCACGTTCTGGCACCAGGGCCGCAGACATGGACGAACAGGTTTCTGCGGCGATTAAAAAAGCACGTTGCCAACAACTGCACTTGCTGGCTAACAAAATCAGAACAGAATTTCTGCAAAAACAAATTAACAAGGAATTCCCGGTTCTATTCGAAGGTACTTATACCGCCGGCAAAGATATTGCCAGTGGCTATACGACAAATTTCCTACGGGTGCAATTACCTTTGACTGACGAACTGTCCGTAGAAAACGACATCAAGAAGGTCAGGATTTCAGCTCTGACACAAGACAATGATGGGCTGCTTGCTGAATTAACAAACACAATTTGACATATATTGCAGCTGTCAGACAAGGCCTTACAGTTTAAGGGTAAAAGTTTATGCTTTCCCTATACAGACATTGAGATCACTTCTTCGAATTAGCTCCCGTCCACCAGCCCCGGCGCGCCCTCACTGACAGCTACCTGCCAGCTATGTCTATCATCATGAAAGGCGGAACGGAGTATCTATATCGGGTCGATTGCAGACGAATAAAATTTCTTCAACATGGGAAAAGATGGCGCGCCCGGAAGGATAAAAGTGGGCACTGGGTTGAGCGTATAAGACTCCATGCTTAAACAATAAATTTACCTCTAGGTTTGGGGTTGAACGTCTCCTTCGCGCCAAAACCAGGACGGTTATTTTCTCAGGAAACCGTGGTCTGTCCCCAATTGCCGTTCCAGTCCATGTTAATAACGTATTGTGGGCAATTAGTGATCTTATTGAAGACGCTCTGAAAGTTCTTCATTCTGATGAAAGTCCTGCATCAATAACTACTAAACAGAAGGCACAGACAGAGAAGGAATAATCATGATACCCAAAAATGAAGAAATAAATAAAGCTGTATGCAAAGTTCATGACATAGCTAATTTAGCAGATATACTTCATAAAAATAGTATCGATGAACCTGATGAAGGGTATGAAGCCCTTAGT
>JADFPU010000022.1 GCA_022562175.1 Pseudomonadota bacterium
TATCAATATAAAATACTTTGCGTGGTAATATGCGATACTAGGAGCCTTTCTCCAGTGCATCGATAATATCCGCAGGTGTATGATTTTGATCCTTAAGAAAGGAGAACTTATTCTTATATTGTTTAATTACGTACTGTCGTTGATCATCTGACACAGGTTCTGCCGTTCCATCCATTTGTATTCCCTTTATGGTTTGCCATTCAAAGTAGTCTTCATGGATGGTCACAGCGATATTAGCGTTACGTGAAAAATTTTGACAGTGACGGCTGTCAGGGGAGGAAACAAAAAAAAGTTCGAAACCTGCACTGACATAGAATACTGCAGTGTTCCAGGGGCTCTCTGGCCCAAAAGTCGCAATACTTATCACATTATGCGACTCAATATACTGGAGGGCCTGGTCTTTATCGGATGCGGCGGACATGGAATTAGTGATGGATATTCATTATGGAGCAATTAATAGAATCATGGGATAGGTAGTGTTTTCAGCAAATTATAGTGGCAAATGTATTCATCAACTTATCTTTGACGACAACCTGATTTCGTTGCTTGGATAGTGGAGATGTTTGCCGTTAATTTTGTGCCTGAGCGGAAGCCGCCTTATTCACGGTGAATATCTCCAGCGTGTGGATATCATCATCGTTCACCGGTGTCAGGGCCAAGTCGGTATAGGTTTTCTCCCGCAACTCCCTTTCAACACAGCGGAGGATCCACTGATATCGGCCCATCATAAGGGCAAATCGGCAACACTTCACGAATGTTTCCCAAGCATGTTTTCCGTAAAACACCAGTGGGTTTTCTAATGACCGATCCTGCCGCCTGTCCTTTCGATACTTTCGCCGTAACAGACCGCCCTGGAATGGATGGATATTCTCGATCGCCTGACAACCGTAGTAGAACAACATCTTTCTCATCATCAAGTGTGGCTTGACTCCGCAGGCCACAGCACGCTTTAGAATCGTTCCGACGTGCTTTGGCGTATAGAAGGCGTGCCAGGCCTGGCGATAAGTTTCCATAAATTCGTCCTTTGACATCAACGGGTGAGCTGTCGTGACATGTTCCGTATCATAGTTATTCATGTCCGGATCCATCGGCACATTCCTGGCATCCAGCACTTTGTGATCTTCCGAACCGGGCAGCGGCGTCAGGCAGAAAAACGCGATCAGATCCATGGGAAGCTCACGCTTAATGATTTCGATATCACGAAGTACCCGCTCGCGTGTGTCGTGAGGAAAACCGATGATGTAACCGCATGATGTAATGACACCGATGGATTTCCATGCCTGCAGCATGGTCCGATATTCGGAAATCCGGTTCTGTTTCTTATTAGCCGCAATTAAATTATCGGGATTGATGTTTTCGAGGCCAATAAAAACACGATCGACACCGGCGGCGCCCGCTTTTTCAATAAAGTTTGTAATTTTGTGACAGAGGGTGTCAACCTGAATGAAAAAATTGAACTTTAAACCTTCGTTGTTACGCAATTCAATGATACGGTCAAAGATCGCCTCCCAGTTACTATTACGGGCGAAATTATCATCGGTGATAAAAAACTTCTTTACACCACGAGCGTGATGTTGGCGCAGGATCTCCTCAATATCGTCAGCTGTCCGGTGTCGCGACCGCCTGCCCTGAACATTGATAATTGTGCAGAAACTACACTGAAACGGACAGCCGCGCCCGGCGTCGAAGCTACCTCTGGCTGACATACTTTTGCCTATCAGGCTCTTCGGCATATTGGGAAGGCATACGTTTTCCAGGTTTGGCAAATTAGACATAACATCGTAGAGCGGCCTGAGTTCGCCATGGTAGGCATCGCTCAGCACTGTGTGAAAATGCCCCTCTACCTCACCAGCAAAGATAGATATACCCAGATCCCATGCTTCCTGAATCTCTGGTGGTGTTTGGGGTAGCATTGCCAGGCTACCACTGGTGTGAAAACCACCAACACATACCGGGATCCCGGCCGCGCGAAATGGTCTGGCAATATCTATTGCGCGTGGAAATTGATTGCTCTGCACACCGACCAGGGCAATCAGGCTTTTATTCCCGCTTTGCTTGATTTCAGCAATAATCTTCTCGGGGCGGATGCGGGTGTTGCATTCGTCAAGGGCGGTGATATGGATTTCCACCTCGTCACCGAGAACCCGTTGTTCTATGCAATCCAACGCAACGCCATGCAGGACTGCCATGGTATTGGAAGGTATATCCGTCCAGTACCACTGGATAATATAACCGTCATCGTCATAATGGGACGGCTTGATTAAATATAGACGAAATCGCTCTTTAGAGTTACCGTTTCCGCGTGTTGACATACCAGTATAAATCCTATCTATCAGCCTATTGAAAGAAAATTCTTATCCGTTTTTCGGAAATTAAACGTCTGCTTTAGCACGTTTGAGCCATTCGCTAATTATCTAGTGTTCATCCAGGAATAAAATCAGCTGTCAGGAATTATTTATAGTCTATACAGCGGCTCAAGCTTGCCTGATTTTTTCTCATGCTTTTTGCCTTTATGCTTTTGTTCATCCATGAAGACCTGCCAGAATTGTTCACCTTGCCAGGAACCCTGGTTGCGATTATAAAGGACATTATTTAACAAATGTATCTCGCTTGCCAGTTCTGCACGACAACGGTTGCCTATATCACCGATACTGGCTGGTGGTGACTCTGCCCAAACGATTTTACCCCATCGCAACAGTATGTCCTTGGCATCAGCAGTATTATTAACACTGCACGCCTGTTTCAAGTCTGTCAAAGCGAGTTTGATCGAGTCTGTATTATCGTTTTCATCCATGTCCTTTCCTGGATGCCGGCGCGACAGCCACCATACAATTATGCTGACAAACCAACCCAGTGCCAAGCCCAGACTGAGCCATTGCCAATAACGTGGTTCCGGCTGGCCAAGCGTATCAACAATGACTATTGTATCCTCGGAAGACTGTATTTGCCCGGCAGCCTTTTCAACATAAATGACATCTGCTGGCGCAGGAGCAATTACGGCTCCGTGCTGATCTGAACCTGACAGTGGTAATGTCACGAGGATCTTTCTTGCCGGTATGATGGCGTATTCCAGGCTGTCTGTCGCGGTATTCCACCAGGGAATGCGGATTTCCGGCAACACATAATTACCCGCCTGATTGGCTATCATTGCAATTTTTTCGATACGCTTGCCTGTAACACCTAAAGCCGTTTTACTGTTTGTTAACGAGGGCTGATCAGGATACTGCCTGAAACCTGAGGTTGTCCATTCCGGCAGTTCCGGCAACTGACTGGCTGTCAAACCGACCGCCGTGAGTGACAAGGTTCTTGTGACAGGTTCACCAACAATAAATTCAGGAGGATTTTCTGACCACTGTTCTTTTAGTTGCAGTTTTTGTGCAGGCAACCAATGGTTTCCAGTAAATGCATCAGGCACAGGTAATATATCCAGTTTCACCGGCTCCGATTGAATCACGATCATCTTTGCTTGCGGCCCAAACGGGTCAAATGTAAAAAATGAACCCCTTGATGACTGTGCCTGAAATCTCACGGGCTCAATCGTCATGCGGCCACTTGTCTGCGGATAGATTGCATAAACACGTTCGATCACAGCAAAACGTTTACCCATTCTTGTTGTTTCGTAACTGCTGTCCTCACCGAGACGTTCTATCACTGCGTTTGCTCCGGTAATGACCGGATCGCTTAGACTTGCATTGGATGTTGCAATGGCGCGAAACAGCCTTATCTTGTACTTAATCTGGGATTGAACATATGCCTTTTGGGGGCTTGCCTGTATTTCAATAAAGATATCCCGATTATTATTCTTTAAGTTTTTATTTGCCGTAGTGTTAACGACTCTGATGGTAGTTCGATCACTCTTGTCGCGGCCAAAACGGATGGATGGAATAGTTAATCTACCGGTGCGACGAGCAAGCACTGTTAGCTGCCATCGTTTAGTACGGGAAACCCTGCTATTAATAATACTCATATTACTGCTGGTACTGCTTGACAGCACCTGGAAATCCACATCGAGTGGAGAGAAATCAGGCTCATCATCTACCGATCCACTACTCTCAAAAATAATCTGAAATGATCTGTCAATTGACACAGGATCAATATCCGTCATCACGCTAATTTGTGCTGCATGAACAGTCATGCAGAAAAGCAAAACGAATATGTAAAGAGAATAATTAATTGAATGCCTGATACAAATCATGTGTCACCACTTCTTGAATTTAGATTTCTTATTAGCAGCACGTTGCTCGTATTGATAAAGAAATTTACGCCGTAGCAATGCAGAAGGATCATCCGGAATCCTGCGTAACCACTGCTCGGTAGCCTGCTGCTCTTCATCAGTTTGCGTTATCTCAGAACTGGCCATCTGTTGTTGCCCGGGTTTTCGTTTTTCATCCTGCTCTGATTTATGTTCGGCCGCCTGTTGCTCAGCCTGCTGTTGTTGCTGTTTGTCCTGTTGTGCCTGCTGCTCGTCTGAAGACGACTGTTGCTGTTCCTGATCTTTATTCATATCTCCGGACTGTTGTTGATCTGAAGATTCTTGATCGCTGTTATTACCGCCCTGTGATTGCTGTTGTTGACCTTGCTGCTGTTTATCCTGTTGATCCTGATTGTCCTGTTTTTTATCTGATTGCTGATTATCTTGCTGTTGCTGTTGTTTCTCCAACTCATCTTCCAGCAACTTCTTGTTATATAACGCATCCCCATGATCGCTTTTCTTCTCAAGCACATTTTTATAAACATCTATCGCTTGCTGATAACGCCCTGACCTGGCCAGCGCGTTGGCTTTGTTATAAAGGCCCTCAATATTCTCAACGGTTGCCAGTGATTCAACAGCCGCATCAAACTCGCCTGCCTGATAATGCGCCGCCGCTTTCCATTGCGGGTTTTTGAATATTGCTGCTGCCTGCTTGTGATCGCCGTAATCGAGCACCTGTTTTGCGCGTTGATCTGCTGTTAACCAGAGATTATTCCAGTCATATGCCTGGGCTTTCTGCGGAAATGGTAACAGGAAAATTAATATAACGAGATAGCCTCTGCGGAATAGCAACGCCGTTAAAGGCAGCAGAAAAATCAATAACCAGGGGCCTTGTTCGTACCATACATCCGTTTGCAGTTCAGTAGTTTCTATCTCACCATCGATGCCAGTACTGGAAAATATTGTCTGTAAGCTATCGATATCTCGATCATCAATGGTCATCCTCAGATAACGACCGCCGCCCGACTTTGCAATTGACTGCATGGGTTTCTCATGTAAAACAGGCACAACTATTTTGCCTTTACTATCTTTGAGAAAACTGCCATCAGCCAATGGCACCGGCACACCATGATCAGTTCCTATGCCCAGCACAAACAAACGATAACCTTGCTGTTGCAAGGAGATCGCCTCTGCCCTGGTTTGTTCAACATCAATCTCATCGGTCATTAACAGAACATTGCCACTTTTCAGGCCAGCCTGTTTCAACAACTGTACTGCCTTGACCAGGGCAATATCCGTCCGGTTACCTTGTACTGGCATGATGTCTGTACTCAATGCCTTTAGTTGAGACAGAATAGTCGCACTATCATCTGTCAACGGTGTCACCGTAAAGGCATCACCTGCATAAACCAGTAACGCTGTCTGTGCTTCTTTATTCTTTTCAAGAATATCCGCGATCTTGAATCGAGCTCTTGCAAGACGGCTTGGAGTAATATCATCAGCATCCATTGAAAGGGATAAATCGAGAGCAATCACCAGTGAACTTTGACGGCTGAATACAGGTTGCGGTAATTTTTCCCAGACAGGTCCTGCTAAAGCAATCACTGTCAGCAATCCAATAAGACTTGTCAGGATTATTGGCGTACGTCTCGACTTTGTACCCTTGTTTATTAACACATAGGGTAACAGTGCCACGTCACAAAAGGACTCCCAACTGCGGCTACCGATTTTGCGTTTAATCATCATCCAGATCAGGATCACCAACGGCAATAAGACTATTAGCCACAATGGTCGCAGGAAATGAAATTGCTCGAGTGAAACCATTACCAGATCCGCCTGAAAAATTTTAATGCCATCAGTAATGCAGCGATCATAAAGGCAAACGATAACGGCCAGTAATAGAGTGCCTTTTTCGGACGAAAACGGTAGGCATCGCCTTCGACAGGTTCCAGTTCATCCAGTATCCGGTAGATTTTGTTCAGCTCCTGAGTATCACGTGCGCGGAAATACTGACCGCCGGTTTTTTCAGCGATTGCTATTAAAGTCTTCTCATCCAGATCAGTCGATGGGTTCACCTTACGCATGCCAAAGATACTGCGTGTCAGCATCTCTTCAGCGCCCACGCCAATGGTATAGATCTTCAGCCCCTCTCTTGCTGCCAAATCCGCAGCTTCCAGAGGCTGCACCGCACCCGCTGTGTTGGCGCCATCGGTCAACAATATCAATACACGATTGGTTGCATCACGTTCACGTAAGCGCTTGACAGCAAGACCGATAGCATCGCCTATCGCTGTGGCTTTGCCCGCCAGACCAATAAAGGACTCATCTAATAATGTCCGCACTGTTTTCCTGTCGAACGTCAACGGCACCTGCAGATAAGCCCGCTCGCCGAACAAAATCAGACCAATGCGATCACCAATACGGCGTTCAATAAAATCACCCGCCACCCATTTCGTCGCGACCAGCCTGTCCACCCTGCGGCCTTGCAGGACAAAATCCTGTTCTTGCATACTGGCCGACAGGTCTACAGCCAGCATCAATTCACGTCCACTGACAGGTATCTCGACCAGTTCTCCTAACCACTCCGGTCGCATACTTGCCATCAACAAAAATAACCATGCAACAACTGCAAGCCACAATGGCCAGCGTTGCACATGATGCTTAACAGTCGATTCACTTTCAGTGAAATCCTCAAGATACGGCACACGCAAGGCAGCTTCCTTACTGGTAACGGCCACTTGCATAAACCTTCTAACCAGCCAGGGTAATGGCAACAATACAAATAACCATGGCCATTCAAAACTAATCATTGGGCCACTACCGTTTGATTTTGTTTGACAGCATCGATCCAGTCTTCACACAATGTAAACAGCGGCCCGATCTCCTGAAATTCTACTTGTGGCCGATAAGGCGCATCGAGCAACACCCTTCCCACACCTGTCTTGAACGGGCTTCCCTGCATGGGTTTATCGAGAAATTGCAACCATTCATCTCCGGTCAGGCTGGCACTTTGTAAACGCGGATATTCGCTAATACTAAGTCTTCGTAACAATACCGATAACTCGCGTAGTAACCACTGTTGATCTTGATGTGTTGAATACTGTTCACGTATTCTGAGCAATTCTTGTTTGGCAAGATTTACAGCGGAAAGCTTCAGCAGTTGTCGGCGCCGAATCCACCAGCATGATAAAAGAATGATACTTAACAGCAGGCAAGCGAGCCCCCACCAGCCTGCTGCCGGCGGCCACCAGGATATGGCTGGCGGCATATGAATATCTCTGAGTGGCAGTTGCAGGGGATCGGTCATGACACGATCAGGCACCGAGACCCGCTTGCAACACAACAAGGGGAGCATCTTCTGTGGAGCACGTTATAAAATGCAGTCTGTTTCTATGTGCCAGCTGTTGCAGATGTTGCTTATGCTGAAGAAACCGCTGCTTATATTTAGCTACTCGTTGTTTATCAAAGGTATCCAGCAATACTTCTTCATTGCCATCACTGACACGATACTGCCCCGCTGAGGGCAAAGTCGATTCAAGTTGATCATAGATAAAGATCATGACAATTTCATTGTGTCTGCCAAGCCTGACAATTTGCGATATGGCTGTTTCATCAAGATTACGGAAATCGCTTAACAAAAAAATCATACTGCCCGGCCGGGCAACCCTTCGTAATCTCATCAAGGCCCTGGCACCCGCATCCTCATCAAGCCCGGGTAATTTCCCAGTTTGCCACGCAGGATGATGGACCAGCTGATTAATCAACCTCAACACCCCCGATTTCCCCCGGTGTGGCTTTAGCTCATGATGTATATGTTCAGAAAAAATGACACCACCAATACGATCACCCTGTCTGATGGCACTCCAGGCGAGTAGACTGGCAAGGTGTGCTGCAATGACCGATTTGTAACGACCTTTGGTCGCAAAAAACATGGGTGCACGCAGATCGACCCAGACGAATACAGGTTGTTCTCTTTCTTCACGGAATAATTTTGTATGTGTCTTGCCTGTGCGGGCCGTTACACGCCAATCTATATTACGTGTATCGTCACCCGGTTGATATAAACGGGATTCATCAAACTCCATACCCCGACCTTTAAACGGTGATAGATAATCGCCGGTCTGACGGGCAAGGATTCTTGTCGAACGCAGTGACAAGCCTGATACAAACTGGTTTAAACGCACCAGTAGCGGCACGCTGATATGAACAGATTCGTTAAACGTGTTTGCTACAGTTTGATTCATATCGGACAGACACCTAGGGCACGGCTATGCGTGCAATCAATTCCGCGATTACTTTATCTGCCGTTATGCCTTCTGCCTCCGCCTCGTAATTGAGGATAAGACGATGACGTAATATATCGTAAGCAACGGACTGGATGTCCTCCGGCGTAACGTAATCTCTGTCATTTAACCAGGCATGCGCACGCGCACACCGATCAAGCGTGATGGTGGCCCGTGGACTTCCTCCATATTGCAACCACTGCGCCATATCATCGCCATAAGCACCTGGATTTCTGGTAGCCAGCACGAGTTGAATAAGATATTGCTCCAGATTCTCCGACATATAGATATCGAGCACTTCGTCCCGTGCTGTAAAGATGGACTGCTGGCTGATCGGCGTAAAATTATCAGTTCGTGAAGGATTCTGGCGGGCTTCAGCACGAACCAGTTTAAGAATGGCTTGTTCTTCATGTGTTTCAGGATAAGTGACCTGTACATGCATCAGGAAACGATCTAATTGGGCCTCGGGTAACGGATAAGTGCCTTCCTGCTCAATGGGGTTCTGGGTTGCCATCACCAGAAATAACCTGGGTAATTGATAAGTCTCTCTACCCACCGTAATCTGCCGTTCACCCATCGCCTCTAACAATGCGGATTGCACTTTCGCTGGGGCGCGATTGATCTCATCCGCCAGCACCAGATTATGGAACAGCGGCCCTTGTTGAAATCTGAATGATCCATCCTGTGGCCGATAAATCTCTGTGCCGGTAAGATCAGCCGGTAATAAATCCGGGGTAAATTGCACACGGTGGAAATCACACTCAATCGCTTCGCCAAGTACCTTGATCGCACGCGTTTTGGCTAGGCCGGGAGCCCCCTCCACCAGCAGATGACCGTCTGCCAGTAATGCTATCAACAATCTGTTCACCAGGACCTGTTGGCCGATAATCTGGCTGCTGATGAACGCCTTTAATTTTTGAAAATCAGTTTTAGCAGACATTTATTTATTTTTTCCTACTGTGTCGGACTGCAATCTATTGATTGCCTGTGAGTGAGAAAATTCATTGATGACAATTATTTATCCAAGCTTTATATTGCAGCGAGTTAAACTGGCAAAAAGACGTATTCTAGTAACTTATCCGAGAAATACGAAATTGAATTTTTGCGTGCTTTAAAATGACAACCATGACACGATCATTTCCGAAAGACTGACAAACCCTTCATAACACCCATCACGCCGAGGACGATCCTGCAGTATGAAACGAGTATACAGTTCTGAAGACAGCATGATGGCAGGACACATTAAAAGTATCCTGGAGGCTGAAGGTATACCGTGTCTGCTTAAAAACCAGATCCTGTCCAGTGCCATAGGTGAATTACCACCACATGAATGCTGGCCGGAGACTTGGGTTAGCAATGACCAGGATTATGAGCGCGCAACGAAGATTGTCACTTCCGTGTTATCACCTGCGCAACACAGTTCCAGCCCCTGGCATTGTGACTGTGGTGAAGAAATAGAAGGACAATTTACTGCCTGCTGGCAATGCGGACATCAACGGCCCGATGATTGACAGGCTAAAGAAGCGATTGATAATTATGGCATTATCGGTGAGATTGAGAATAAAAAAGGCAGGTAGACCTATGAAGAGTGGGTGAATTTTACTCTGACACCGATCAAACCATGACAATTTTCGCCACGGGTTACATTATTATATTGATGAGCTGCTGAAAACGGCGACTATCAATCGTAACCAGGCTTGCCATTTTAATAGGCGATATGCTGCATGTAGCCGCCATCGACATGCAGATTTTGACCGACCGTGAAACCGGACACCGGGCTTGCCAGAAACACCACTGCCGTTGCTATCTCCTCCGGCTTACCCAGACGCCCTATCACGCATTGATCCAGCGCATCCTGGTAGGCTTGTGGCGCCTGCTGCTTGATGTGCTCCCAGGCGCCGCCTTCGAAAATGATCGGCCCCGGAGACACGCTGTTGACCCGAATACCTTCTTTAGCCAGGTCCTTACTGATCTGGGCGCCATAGGCTATCAATGCCGCCTTGCAGGCACCATAGGCATAGATGCCCGGCGCCGACAGTACTTTCGCCATCACTCCGGAGATGCTGGCGATCAGTACGATTGAGCCGGCATCAGACTGTCGCAAATAGGGTAATAACGTCTCACAACCACGCACTGCCCCGAGGATGTCGCCCTCAAAGCCCATGCGCCAACCCTCTTCACCCGGCGTGATAGGCCCGCCGGTGACATTGGAGACAAAGATATCCAGACCTCCCAGACGTTCTGCCGCGGAATCAAGCCAGGCCGTATAAGCATTGCCATCCATCACATCGACAGCATCCCCCACCACATTAACGCCTTTCTGTTGCAACGCTGACACGGTTTTTTCAACATCCGCCGCAGTGCGTGAGCAAATCCCCAGATCAACACCTTCATCGGCCAATTGCCGTGCGATACGTAGTCCAATACCTTTGGTTGCCCCGGTAACAATGGCTTTTTTACCACTTAACTGTAGATCCATGCATGCCTCCGGCTTCTGAAATCATTAAGTTGATGTAAATTTACATTATCCTTTGAAAACTCTTCACGGTTCTCTGCCTTATCAAATGACATACACATCTTGTTGAAGTTATATCCCTGAGGAATACAGCAGGAGGAATTCTAATTCCGGACACCATCCCACACTTCTGCCGGAACATAGACTTCACCGCTGAACAGCTTGCGTGCAGTACGCAACAATGCCGCACGCCGGACTACAGGTATCGGCGTAGAAAGATCGGTATCCAGTTCGATAGTAAATTCACCACTGGGATGCTCGACCGTGATACGCATTGGCGAGCCCTCCGGCAGTTGCGCCAACTTGTTGCCTGGCGTTCCCGGCAGGATACAGGCTGTCGCTGCAGACACTGCACCTAAAACGCCTATTGAGGCATGACAGACATGCGGGATAAAAGTCCGGGTGCAAATTGCGCCGCCCTGTCTTGGTGGCGCGACCAGCGTCATCTTCGGCACAACCTTATCGCTCACATCACCCAGACCCATGAGTTTCCCGGCAAGCAAGCGGATCACCTCCAGCCGGGCCTTCAGAGCATCATCCGCATTCAGTTCGTCGCGTGATTCATAACCACTGCGCCCAACCGATGCCGCCGTGAGCACCACCACAGGCATGCCATTGTCTACGCATGTAACTTCAATGCCATCAATGATATCGACACTATGCCCGGTTGGTAACAAAGAATCACAGACCGATCCGGCAATGTCGAGAAAATTGATCGTAATCGGAGCTGCAGTACCTGGCACACCATCAATCCGCGCATCACCGTCGTAATTAACAACTCCACCGGCTGTCTGGATCGTCGCCTCAGCGACCATGCCAGTATTGACGGTATGGATACGTACAACTGTTTCCGGATCAGACGCTTTGACAAGTCCCTGCTCTATGGCAAACGGGCCGACACCGGCCAGCATATTGCCACAATTTGGCGTGGTATCGACCAGCGCCTTGTCAACCGATACCTGCGCAAACAGGAAATCTACATCGACACCGCCCAGCTCCGACAGACTGATGATCGCGACTTTACTGGTCAACGGATCGGCCCCACCAATACCATTTATCTGACGCACATCCGGTGAGCCCAACGCGGCCAGTAGCACCTGATCACGAGTGTCTTTATCCAAAGGCAAATCAGTTGCAAGAAAAAATGCACCTTTAGATGTACCGCCACGCATCAATGTGGCGGGTATGGCAGTCTGCTGCATTGCTATTCTCTTTACTGTTCCCAACATTCAGGTTTATCTCTATAGCATAGGGGCTAGATAAGGCTTTCTACATTGCTTTCTGGAACTTGTCCAGAGCAACGGGCCTTGCTGTAGCCAAAATAACAGGAAAATCTAATACCTTGAAGACTGAATACCGATAAATCGCGTTACCAATTGTGGGAATATGTGATGTGCTGATGCCTCCGATAATCCTGGCCATATTGTTATTTTCCTGCGGCAACCAGCATAATCACATGCTGTTAACAGCATGTGATTCACACCTCAATAATGTCCCAAACCCACCGCATCCAAAATACTGTGTCAGGCTTGCAAGCTGCGTAGCCGTGTTTGTTATTTTTATGGCAATACAGGGAAAACCAACTGCGCATCGACAGATAATTGATTTAAATCAAATTAATCAAACAAATTCATGGTCATGAACATAGCACGCCGATACAGGCACATACTAAAAGGAGCCGGCCTTACATTCTCAACTGATCTTTATAAAATAATGTTATAGAGTAAGTTCTATCTATTACTTCGGATCTATCTGAAGGACAGCAAATACAATGACTGAAAATGTACACCGAAATGCCCTGCAGCCCGATTATGAACTGCATTGGTACCGGATCAAAAGTGTCCTGGGTCAGGGTGCATTCGGCATTACTTATCTTGCCCATGACATCAACCTGGATCGTTCGGTCGCGATTAAGGAATACATGCCCAACCAACTCGCCATGCGAGACAGTGATCAGTCCATTCAACCCCTCTCGGCTGAGCAACAAGATGATTTCAAGTGGGGACTGCAACGATTCATTACTGAAGCACGCACCTTAACCAAGTTTGAGCACGCTAATCTGGTTCGCGTATTCAATGTTTTCGAAGCAAATAATAGCGCCTATATGGTTATGAATTATGAGCTCGGTGAGAGTCTGCAGCAGATTTTGAAAATCAAAAAAACATTGAGCGAGGCTGAATCAATCAGAATTCTACTGCCCCTGATGAGTGGTCTGGAGGAAATGCATGCGAAAGGGTTTATTCATCGAGACATCAAACCGGGAAATATCTTTATCCGCGAAGACGGCAACCCGGTATTACTGGACTTTGGATCAGCCCGACAAACCCGTGGCAGAGATGCCCCACAAACACTCACCAGTTTTATTACGCCCGGTTACGCACCGATTGAACAATATACCAGCAAGAGTGATCGGCAAGGTCCCTGGACAGATATCTATGGTCTGGGCGCAACCCTGTACAGGGTAATAACAGGCAAGATGCCTGATTCAGCAATTGACCGCGGTGAAAAGATTGCCCAGTCCATAAAAGATGACTTCATCGAAGCTTCCCGCCTGGTTCACGGTTTGTATTCCGATGAATTTCTTGCAGCAATCGATCATGCATTGGCTTTCAACGCCCGGGATCGTCCGCAAAGCATTGCTGAATGGAGAAATGAATTCGTTATCAAGCAAGAAGATATCAAAACAATGCAGGCGCCGATGGTTAAAGCTAATACAGTCGACGCAGCGACTGTAAAACTGGAACAAACTTACAAAACTACAGTTAAATTGTCTGACGATTCAGATGAAATAAATATAGCAGAGACAACTGCAGATAAAACCGCGACACAGCCCCCTGCGGCTGACCCTTTACCCCCTTCAGAAAAATTTATCCTGATACTTGCCCGACACAAGATAGCCACTGTTGGTTTTGCGACAGTAGCCATCATTGTTTTTTTAATCAGTATATTATTCGACAATGAAGAAATTGAACCCGTTACCATTGAACAAACAACCGTCCTGGCACAGACACAACAACAACAGCCTGTTGCAACAAAGCCGCTAACAGAAGTGATACAGAAGACTGAACCAGACAAGACAGAGCGGATTGAACAATTATTGACACTGGCTACGGCAGATATCAAGGCATTGCGGCTGACAAGACCTGAAGGAAATAATGCTTATGAAAAATATCAGGCAATACTGACACTTGATAAATATAATGAACACGCCGACCGTGGCATTCAGGCAATCGCCGACAAATATGTTCAGCTTGCCAATCGTGCTATTGAATCAAATGAATTTGAAAAGGCCGAAAATTATCTGGGAAATGCAAACCGGCTTTCACCCGATTCAAAAAATATTCTAACAACACGGGAAATATTGCAGGCAAAACTTGATAAGCCACCAAGCGAAGATTCACCCGCTAATTTTATGCACGATGTTAAAGAATGGTTCCAGGAGTCTGCAAAAAAGAACAAGGAGTTTGAGGAAAAGAAAACATCAAGCGACCGGGTGATCGAGGCGCTGGGGGGTAGATAACCGCCGCTCTTTGATGTGATTGTCCGGCATCAGCATTCATATTGGTTTGACGGAACAATTAAGTTTGCACATCCATCTGCTGGATCTTGAGATCGCCGGCCTTGATCTTGTTATGGATTCACTGCTGACTCGGGTTAAAACAACGCGTGTCTTTCTGAATGACATCAATATAATCAATAAACAGTCAGTTCTTGCATTTTTAGTTACTCTGATAACTTATTGTTGTGTTTTGTCCAGTGTCTTGATTATGCTGTAATAGCCATTATCCGTTAATTTACCCAAGCTTTACTGAGCAGTCGCGCATGACTATTTCAGCACACGACATGATAGTGGCAAATTTGATCTGTATGGCAGCAGCGCCATCAGGCTGGTTAACGATTCTTTTTTAAAACTCGGAAAAGACATATTCAATGAAAGTACATATTTCAGACTATACCGTTGAGTGGGCACACTGCGATGCCGCTAGGGTAGTATATTATCCACATTTTTATAGCTGGTTTGATCAGGGCACCGAGCGCTTGTTTAAAGCCAACGGCCTATCCTATGCCGTGCTGCAGGATAAATTTGAAATTTTCGGCATGCCATTGCTTGAAACCGGCTCGACCTACAAGAGTACGAGTAAATTAGGCGACGAACTTGTACTGCACAGTTGGGTTGAAGGCTGGTCAGGAAAGACTTTCCTGGTCAGACATAAAATCATGCACACTGATGGAACCGAGGCGGTGGTAGGGTTTGAGAAAAGATGCATGGTCATCAAGGCAGCCGACTCCAGGAATGGAATTCGTGCTATCGCGACGCCGGAAGAGATCATCCGGCTTATTACCAATGAGGGTTCTGAATAAATATCCCTACCGCAAGCGGACGGGGTATTAGGTATTAATAACGTCATGTCGGACTTTGACTACACATAGAGGGTACTTAAAATATAAGCCCTTTACTTCTGTTCTGTCCATTCATCCCAGTAAGGTACGGGTTGAAACATTTCATAGATGAAATCAACAAACGTGCGGATCTTCGCCGACAGGTATCTTCGCTGATTATAGATCGCATAAATAGGCCGTTCAGGGGGTTCAAATTCTTCTAATACGGCCTGAAGCCGCCCAGCTTTTATATCCAGTCCGATCATGTAGTTGGGTAACTGGACCAAACCATAGTCTTTGATAGCGACCACCCGCAACGCATCCCCGACATTTGATTGAACCCCACCCGATACTTTTTGTCGGTAATCAGCGCCGTTGACAATGAAGCCCCATTCCCGCAACGGCGAGCGTGGTTTGTAAATCAGACAATTATGCTTGACCAGGTCTGCAGGTATGTTCGGGATACCGTTTTCTGCCAGGTATTCCGGGCTGGCGCAAACCACCAGACGCGTAGAGGTGAGTTTGCGGGCAACAAGGCTGGAGTCTGGCAACTGTCCGACATGGATAGCTAAATCAATACCATACTCTGCCAGGTCAGGGAGGCTTTCAGTCAAGGTCATATCGATCGATACGTCCGGATATCTTTTTTTGTATTGCGTGATGATGCGCGATAAGTGAAATGCTCCAAACGACTGCTGCGCCATAATTTTCAAGTTGCCCCGAGGCTCAGTATTCAATTGGGTAATGGCCAGTTCGGCCTCGTCGATCTCGGAAATTATGCTGCCGACCCGTTCCTGATAGGTCGTGCCCACCTCAGTCAGGCTCAGGTGCCGGGTGGTCCTGTTAAAAAGACTGACGCCGAGATCATTTTCCAGCGTCTTGATATGCTTGGACGCCATCGCACGCGAGATAGCCAGTTCTGTCGCGGCCGCTGAAAAACTGCCAAGCCTGGCGACGGCATGAAATACCTTCATGCTGGTTAACTTGTCCATACAGCCTCCTTATTGTTTTCTGTAAGGAAACAATATATCAATAAATGAGACATTGTAAACAAATCAATAGCTCTCTATAGTTGAGCCTCAAACAAATCTTTAGGGCTGCCCTGCATAGTTGCCGGGATAAACTTAACTAACATACTGGTAATTAACCATGAACATATTAAAACCAATCTCTGCACTGTTACTCACTACTGTTCTTATTAGCGGTGTTTCTGCCGATATCAATGAATCTTCTGCCATCACAGCAATTGATTCGAATTGGACCAAGATCTTCAATGCCGGGCAGATCTCAACCTTGTTCGACATGTACACCCACGATGCAGTGGTGATACCGCCTAGCAGTGAAATCCTGTCTTACCAGGCAGCCATTACATCTTACTGGAATGAGCTGCGGAACATCGGTATGGGTGAGTACAGAATCGATACGATTGATGTCCTTATTGAAGGTGATATTGCCTATCAATTAGCACTCTGGGAAGCCACCCTCACCACCGCTGATGGTAATACCACGCTAATTGACGGCACCATGACTAACGTCCTGCAACGCCAGCCCGACGGACACTGGAAGATCCGCTTGCAAAGCTGGAATTAATAAAACCACGCGCTTTTCTGAACAAGTGTATACGCCTCCCCCTCTGTATACACTTGATCCCCCTTATACACACGGATGTGTACTTTTTTTTTGCCCTCTGAAACAGTAACGATTCATAACTGAACTATGCTACTGATTTATACACATATTGACTATATCCTTTGACACAACTCAAGTGGATAATAGTTACTTGTTCGCCCTGTTCTCAACCAAATGCTCAACCACGCCGGGATCTGCCAGGGTGCTGGTATCACCAAGGTTGTCGAGTTCGTTGGCAGCGACCTTACGCAGGATACGCCGCATGATCTTGCCTGAGCGTGTCTTCGGCAGACCAGGCGCCCATTGGATGACATCGGGACTGGCGAAGGCACCTATCTCCTGGCGTACATGCTGCACCAGTTCCTTGCGCAGATCCTCGGTCGGTTCTGTCGCCGACATCAATGTCACATAGGCATAGATCCCCTGGCCCTTGATGTCATGCGGGTAACCCACCACGGCTGCCTCGGCAACTGCGGTGTGTAATACCAGAGCGCTTTCCACTTCGGCAGTGCCCATACGATGGCCGGAAACATTGATAACATCATCCATACGCCCGGTGATCCAGTAATCCCCCTCTTCGTCCCGGCGCGCGCCGTCACCGGTGAAATATTTTCCGGGATATGTTTTGAAATAGGTGTCGATAAAGCGTTGATGATCGCCATAGATTGTCCGCATCTGCCCCGGCCAGGATCGTTTTATGCACAGAGCACCACTGACCGCGCCATCCAGTTCATTGCCTTTGTCATCGACCAGACACGGTTCAATGCCGAAGAACGGACGGCTGACCGAGCCGGGTTTCAGGGCCGTGGCCCCTGCTAACGGTGTGATCAGGATGCCACCGGTTTCCGTCTGCCACCAGGTGTCCATGATCGGGCAACGTCCATCGCCGACGACATGGTAATACCACTCCCAGGCCTCCGGGTTGATCGGTTCACCAACTGTGCCAAGCAGGCGCAGGCTTTTACGACTATGCTGCCTGACATAATCATTGCCCTGCCCCATCAGGGCACGCAGTGCTGTCGGCGCAGTATAAAATATATTGACCTGATGCTTGTCGATGACCTGCCAGAATCGGCCTGCATCAGGATAAGTCGGCATCCCTTCAAACATCAGGCTAATAGCGCCATTTGCCAACGGACCGTAGACGATATAGGAATGGCCAGTGACCCAACCGATATCTGCGCCACACCAGTAGATATCACCATCGTGATAATCAAAAATATATTTGTGAGTGATGGCGACATACAGCAGATAACCACCGGTGCTATGCAACACGCCTTTAGGTTTGCCGGTGGAGCCCGATGTATATAGGATAAACAATGGATCTTCCGCGTCCATTTCCTCCGCCGGACAATCGACGGACGCCTGATCGATAGCCGCTTGATAGCGCACATCCCGCTCAGCATGCCAGCTGATATCAGCGCCGGTATGTTCTACTACAATTACCGTGTGTACATGCGGACATTGTTCGATGGCTTTATCAGTATTTGCTTTTAATGCTGTCTTGCGTCCACCACGCACCGATTCATCAGCAGTAATCACGACCTTGCAATCGGAATCAAGTATGCGGTCTTTCAATGCCGCCGGCGAAAAACCGCCAAACACGACTGAATGCACTGCACCGATCCGCGCACAGGCCAGCATCGCAACCGTTGCCTCGGGGATCATCGGCATATATATCGACACACAGTCGCCTTTTTTTACGCCGCGTTGTTTCAGAACATTGGCAAAACGACAAACCTGCTCGTGCAATTCACGATAGGTGATTTTCCTGTCAACATCCGGCTCGTCACCTTCCCAGATGATCGCCGTCTGATCGCCGCGGCTCTGCAGATGCCTGTCCAGGCAGTTGTAGGCGACATTCAGTTTTGCACCTTCAAACCATTTGATATTGGCATCCTGAAAATCCCCTTGCTGAACCTTGTCCCATTTCTTAAACCAGCTAACAAACTTTTCCGCCTGCTCTGCCCAGAAAGCATCCGAATCTTCAATGGATCTTTTATACATCTCAGCGTATTGCTCATTATTTATATGAGCGCGAGATTTTGCAGACTCCAGCACTGGATAGGTCTTGAGCTTGGACATGCACATCTCCTGGGCGGCTATTTTTTTATGTTATAAATAGAGTTTAATTTACGTTTACAGCCATTCTACAATTGTTCCGGCTAAATCGAAAATTAGCGCTATACCTTATGTATTTCTATAAACTATTCATAGGTAGAATCTTAAGGGAATATTTATCGTCCAGAGTTGTCAGATAATCTGAAATCTAAACACAGAGGCACAGAGTACACGGAGATAAAGAACAAATATTATCCTAACTCCGTGTACTCTGTGCCTCTGTGTTTAAAATGCTGACCTTAATAATGGTTTTAGACCTTCTATCATCTGTAAATTGAAATCGATGACTGCTTAAGAAGCCCTGCTCAAATATTTCCGTTCAACGTAATCATCGACGATATGTTTAAACTCCTCGGCGATATTATCCCCACGCAGGGTTGTGACTTTCTCGCCATCGATGAATACCGGGGCGGATGGCGTCTCTCCGGTACCCGGCAAACTGATGCCAATATCAGCATGCTTGCTCTCTCCAGGGCCGTTCACGACACAGCCCATCACCGCCAGGTTCATCTCTTCCACGCCCTCATATTTCTCTCGCCAGACCGGCATCTGGCTGCGCACATAGGCCTGGATACTATTCGCGAGTGTCTGAAAAACAGTACTGGTAGTACGGCCACAACCAGGGCAAGCGATGACCAGTGGCATGAATGATCGCAGGCCCATGGTCTGCAGGATCTCCTGAGCGACAATCACTTCATTGGCCCTGTCGCCGCCCGGCTCCGGCGTTAATGATATGCGAATGGTATCGCCAATACCCTCCTGT
>JADFPU010000023.1 GCA_022562175.1 Pseudomonadota bacterium
GCTGGACACGGTTTTAGCTGATTACATCATCAACTCATTGTTGCTGATGGCTGGGGTCGGTTTTCTGGTGCTGCCTTTAGGTATCATCCCGGCCTGGCTCGTTACCATGTACCGCTTCCCGGCCAGTCGCCAACTCGAGTGGGCGCTGTTACTGCCTATGGCTATGCCGGCCTACATTATTGCCTATACCTATACGGGCTTGCTGGATGTGGGCGGCCCCTTGCAAATGTTATTACGTGATTATTTCGGCTGGCAATATGGCGAATACTGGTTTCCTGAAGTGCGTTCGCTGGGCGGGGCGATCATCATGTTGTCGCTGGTGCTCTATCCTTATGTGTATCTGCTATCGCGCTCGGCATTTATAGTACAGTCTGTCTGTGTGCTGGAGGTTTCCCGAACCCTGGGTTGTGGTCCATACAGGGCCTTCTTCAAGGTTGCATTACCCTTGGCCAGACCGGCGATCATGGTCGGTATTTCCCTGGTATTGATGGAGACGCTGGCGGATTATGGCACGGTACAGTATTTTGGTGTTTCGACCTTTACTACCGGTATTTTTCGTACCTGGTTCGGTCTTGGTAGTAGTGTAGCTGCGGCGCAATTGTCGGCGTTGTTGATGTCGTTTGTCCTGATGCTGGTGTTAATTGAGAGTTGGTCACGGACGCAGGCGCGTTACCATCACACCAGTAATCGTTACAGAACACTGCCCAACCTCCGTTTGCGCGGCTGGCCGATGGTGCTCGCAATCAGCGCCTGCGCAGTGCCGGTTATGTTTGGTTTTATTGTGCCGTCAGTACAATTATCTGTCTGGGCGCTGCAGACTTATAGTGACGTTGTTGATAAGGCGTTTTTTGTGTTGATTGGGTCCAGTATCGCGCTGGCCGCAAGCACGGCGCTGGTGGCGCTGGTGCTGGCACTGTTTATCGCCTATGGCAAACGCCTGCAAAATAACATGTTGACTAAAATGGCAGTCAGACTGGTTGGTATGGGCTATGCCTTTCCAGGAACGGTGATAGCCGTCGGTGTATTATTGCCGTTTGCCTGGCTGGACAATACTATTGATGCCTGGATGCAGACGCATTTTAATATCAATACCGGCCTGCTCCTGAGTGGTACCGTGTTCGCGTTGATGTTTGCCTATCTTGTGCGTTTTTTACCGTTGGCTTTAAATACGGTTGATGCCAGCTTGACGAAAATAAAACCGTCAATGGATGAAGTCGGCCGCTGTTTCGGTATGAGTGCGAGCAGGCTGTTGCGTAATGTACATATCCCGATGATGCGAGGCAGTCTGCTGACGGCTGTATTACTGGTGTTTGTCGATGTGTTAAAGGAATTACCTGCGACCTTGATTTTACGACCGTTTAATTTTAATACGCTGGCGATACGCACTTATGAACTCGCTAATGAAGAACTTCTGGCTGATGCCGCCTGTCCGGCACTGGCCATCGTGCTGGTGGGTATCATCCCGGTTATTATTCTAAGTTACTCTATTTCACAATCGCGCCCAGGCCATGCCACACGCTCTTAAACTGGAAAATATCTCTGTCGCTATCGAAGGACGCCAGATCATCGATTCTGTGTCTTTATCACTCAAACAAGGCGACATCGGTTGTCTGCTCGGTCCCAGTGGTTGCGGCAAGACAACCTTGCTCCGTACCATTGCCGGTTTTGAGCAGCCTGCAAAAGGTGAGTTATGGATCAGTAACCGTCGCGTCAGCAATGCAAAGTTATCAGTGCCGGTTGAGGGGCGCAACGTTGGTATGGTGTTTCAGGACTTCGCACTGTTTCCCCATTTAAACGTAAAAGAAAATATTGAGTTCGGCCTGAGGAAATTAAGCAAGCGAGAGCTGGATTTGAGGGTTGAAGAACTTACTGAGTTGCTGGAGATATCTACATTTCTGATGGATTATCCGCATCGTTTGTCAGGTGGTCAACAGCAACGCGTGGCTATCGCCAGGGCTATTGCCCCACGGCCGAAGATTCTGTTACTGGATGAACCATTTGCCAGTATGGATATTGAGTTACGCGAGCAGATCGCCACTGAGATCCGTACAATTCTTAAACAGGATCGTATCACTGCGATGCTGGTCAGCCATAATCAACTGGAAGCCTTTGCGATGGCCGATGAGATTGGCGTGATCCGGAATGGCTGCTTGTTACAATGGGACAGCGCATTTAATCTTTATCATCGCCCGGTTTGTACCTATGTTGCTGATTTTGTCGGTGAAGGGGTGTTTCTGCCAGGCCAGGTAAGCGGGGCCAGGCAAGTTCAGACCGAACTGGGATCCATCAACGGCAGGCAAGCGCATGGTTTTAAAGCCGGCGAGAAGGTTTCTGTACTCATTCGTCCCGACGACATCATTCATGACGATGCAAGCGACAGGCAGGCAGTTGTGCTGGACAAGGCCTTTCGCGGTGCGCATTTCCTCTACACATTGAGGCTGGACAGTGGCGCAACAGTGCTCAGTCTGGTTCCGAGTCATCACGACCATGCTATTAATGTGGCCATCGGCATACGTCTTGAGATCGATCATTTGGTCGTTTTTCAGGAAGAATAATTCTCGCCAAGGCGCAAAGATTGAGAACTACCGGGAATGGTCTTTTTTATACAAGCGAAACTTTATTAAAGCTTACTCCATCATAGTGGTATGAATAAAATGCCGGAGTTTTGCCGGCTAAAGATGCGATGAAATAAATAACATCAGGATAGCTGGCCAGTTCGAGATCGTTGGCTGAGGGTTCAGCGGCTGTGTCGGGGTGTGAATGAAAGATGCCCGATAACGTTTCACCCCGATCACGCATTTTCCGCATGGCGCTTATTTGTTGTTGCGGTTCCATCAGGAATCTGTGTGCCGGATCGTCTGCAATATTCTCGATGGGGTAATAGCTTTTAGCAAGCCCGGCAACTCCGCCAATCAAACCACAGGCTTCCAGTTGTGGATGCTGAAGGGCGTGTTCAAGCATCTGTTGCTTGAGTGCTAGCGGTAAGCTTCTCTGAGTTACCTGCATTTCCACAAACGGGGCACAAGGGATCTTTGGGTAATTTTGCACTATGCCATTCCATATTCAACACATCCAGCAATAACAGTCTACCCTGCAGGGTAGTGCCGATACCCATGATTAATTTCATGGCCTCAGTCGCCTGGACGCTACCTACGATCCCCAGCAGGGGGGACATGACACCATTGGCCGTGCAGCTCTGATCAACTGTCGCATCTTTGCCATAAAGGCAGCGGTAGCAGGGCGAGGCTGCATTGCTGGCATCAAACACGCTGATTTGTGCCTCGAAGCGAATCGCCGCACCGGAAACTAGCGGTGTCTTTGTCTTGACGCACGCTTCATTGACGGCAAAGCGTGTTTTAAAATTATCACTGGCATCGATCACGACATCAGCAGCTTGTGCCTGCTGCCGTAATTCATCATCCGCCAGTGCATGATCGATAAGCGTCAGCCTTGTATCGGGATTGAGTGCCAACAGGTTGTCATGAGCAGATTCAACCTTCAAGCGCCCTATATCTTTTGTCCTGTGCACAATCTGGCGTTGCAGGTTTGAAAGATCGACCGTATCAAAATCAACCAGGATGAGATGGCCAACGCCTGCTGCGACAAGGTAAATACTGGCCGATGATCCCAGCCCCCCTACACCGAGTATCAATACCGTCGCATCAGCCAGACGCAACTGCCCCTGCACGTCAATCTCAGGCAGCATGATTTGGCGGCTATAGCGTAATAACTGATCGTCATTCATGGTTGTGAGTATATGACAACAGGGTTCAGGAGTCAGGCAACAGAACCAGCACAATGGCTGTGACTAAAACCTGGCGCCGGGTCCCTTTAATTATATTTCCGCTATTGTTGTTTACGGACAGCAAATTTATTGCCGTGCAGAATATCGAAGTAATAAATGTAAATATCCTCTACGTAACGCTGCCAGCCACATGCATGTTCTGAATAATCCTGCTCATTTTGCTCCATGAATAGTGTGACAGCATGGCCAATGCGACTTGAAAAATTGTAGCTGGGTATATTATCAATTGAATTAACAACTGCCAGTATGGTTTCAAGGTTCAATAGTGGAAATTGATAATGGACGCTAAGCTGTTTCTCTGCAAAGCTCATATCAGACAGCCCCTCCAGAGCAGATAGGCGTTTTTTTATAGCCTCACGGTTTTCATCAGCTAATGCATGAGCAAACCGCATAATGCGAATTCTGGATGTACAGGCGGGCGGCTTTGTCATGGGTAGCGGGCGTAGCTTACTCGGTCGAGACCGGCATAATCCTGAATAGTCCGGGCATCGACAAATTTATTGGCCGTTAATGATCGGCGCACGGCATCAGCCTGATTATAACCGTGTTCCAGTATCATGTATGCATCAGTGTTCAGATGTTTACAGGCTGCCGGAATGATAGTATTGATTGCCTGTATGCCCAGATAACCGCCATCGAGGGCAATACGCGGTTCAAAGCGGATGCCAGTATCGATGAAACCCCCGTATTCCGAATCTATATAAGGAGGATTACATAATATTAAATCGAAGTAATCCCCCTGCAGGCCAGAAAACCAGTCTGATTGCTTGAACTCTATATTTGTCAGTTGCTGTCGGTTGGCATTCGCCTCTGCAACAGCAAGTGCCTCGATACTGATGTCGGACGATATAATGTGGCAAAGGCGTCGCTCTTTCGCAACAGCGATACCGATAGCGCCGCTGCCGGTACCTAAATCAAGGATATGTTTGTCGGCATCAACTACGATCAGATCCAGCACAGTTTCAACCAGGCTCTCCGTCTCCGGCCTGGGGATCAGGGTGTATTGGTTTACCATAAGCTCAGTGGACCAGAATTCCTTACTGCCGGTGAGGTAGGCGACAGGAAAATCGTCGGCTCTTTTCATGATCAGAGATTGAAAGTCTGCGATGAGGGGTGGCGGAACCTGTTTTTCCGGGTAGGCATATAAGGACTCCCGGCTGGCCATTAACACAGCCGCCAGCAATACTTCGGCATCCAGGCGGGCAGTATCAATCTGCGCCAATTCTTGTTGCGCACTGGCCAGTAGTGCTTTAATTGTCGTGCCGACTATCATTTCAGGCGAGACTTGCAAAATCCTGCTGCGTTATGAATCCGACATTTCCGAGAGCAGATCTGCCTGATATTCACTGATCAAGGGATCGATGATCATATCCAGGTTGCCTTGCAGAAACTCATCCAGCTTATATAAGGTCAGGTTAATACGGTGATCTGAAACACGACCTTGCGGGAAGTTATAGGTCCTGATTCTTTCCGAGCGATCACCGGAACCGATAAGGTTCCTCCTGTTTTCGGCAGTCTCCGCCAATTGCTTTTCACGTTCAGCGTTTAGCAGCTTTGCCTGTAGCAAGGACATTGCGCGGGCGCGGTTCTTGTGTTGTGAGCGCTCGTCCTGACATTCAACAACGGTACCGGTTGGCAGATGAGTAAGACGGATCGCCGAATCCGTTTTGTTGACATGTTGGCCACCGGCGCCGGAGGCACGAAAGGTATCGACCCGCAAATCTGCCGGGCTGATTTCAATCTCACTGATTTCATCCAGCTCCGGCAAGACGGCAACAGTACATGCTGAAGTATGGATACGTCCTTGCGATTCTGTATCCGGCACCCGCTGCACGCGATGGGCGCCGGATTCAAACTTCAGTCTCGAATAAGCACCTGTGCCTGTCAACTTCATGATTATTTCCCTGAAGCCATGCAAATCACTCAGGCTGGAATTTAATATTTCGATCTTCCAGCCACGCATTTCTGCATAACGGCTATACATGCGCATTAGATCAGCGGCAAACAACGCGGCTTCTTCACCACCGGTTCCGGCGCGTATCTCAAGGAATATATTGTTGTTATCGGCCGGGTCTTTTGGTAGTAATAGTCGCTGCAGCTCGTTTTGCAGGCGCTCGTTTTGCTGTTCTGTGTGGTGCATCTCTTCTGCGGCCATTGCACGAATATCATTATCACTGTCTTTAAGCATTTCCCGTGCAGCCTGCGTGGCCGTCAGGTTAGTCTGGTATTCGTTGAAGCAATTAACAACCGGCGTCAGCTCTGCCGCTTCCTTGCTGAGCTCACGGAATTTGTTCTGATTATTGATGACATCCGGATCAGCCAGCAGTGCATACAGCTCCTGTTGCCGCTCGGATATTTTTTCCAGCTTGTGTTGCAGGCTTTCTTTCATTTTTTAATCTTATTACTCAAAGGAGTGTCAGGGTAAAACATTTGCAGTTAATGTGTAGCCTTGAAGGACTATTTATCTTTGCTGGCAGGCTTGATATTGGGGGAGAGGTTAAAGAGCTCCCAGGTGGCTTTTAGTAGATCCTGTCTCCTCAGGCTATCAACATTGCGTAGCCGAGAGCTGGGGGCGTGGATCAACTTGTTTGTTAATGAGCGTGACATCTCTTGCATGACCTGCTCGGGATCTATGCCCTGTTGCAGTCTTTGCCTGGCAGTCTGCAGGGCTTGTTGCTGAATAGTGCTGGCTTGTTCACGCAAAGCCCGGATGGTTGACACGGTATCCAGCGAATTTAACCATTGCATAAACCGCAGGACTTGCGCATCGATGATCTCCGAAGCCTGTTGCGCCGCTTCCTGGCGATTTCTCATGTTTTTTTCAATCACCTCTTGCAGATCATCGACGGTGTACAGATAGACGTCGTCAAGTTCACCTGCCTGTGCCTCAATATCACGTGGAACAGCTATGTCGACTATGAATATCGGCCGGTGCTTGCGTTGTTTAATGGCAGTTTCAATCGCGCCTTTGCCAAGGATCGGTAACGGGCTTGCCGTCGATGAAATGATGATATCTGCTTCATGAAGGTGCTCAGGGATATCGCCGAGTGTGATTGCATAACCGGCAAATACCGAGGCCAGTTGCTGTGAACGTTCTAATGTACGGTTTGCAACGATCATCCGCTTAAGTCCATTTTCATGTAGATGCCTGGCGACCAGCTCGATGGTCTCACCCGCACCTATTAGCAAGGCAGTCTGTGATGACAGCTCACCGAAGATCTGATGTGCCAATCGTACCGCTGCAAAGGCTATGGATACCGGGTGGCTGCCAATCGCAGTATTGCTTCGTACCTGCTTGGCAACCATGAACGAATGTTGAAATAAATGGCTTAATAATCGACCGATGCTGCCGGTCTTGACCGCTGTCTGGTAGGCGTTCTTCAATTGGCCGAGCACCTGCGGTTCACCCAGCACCATCGAGTCCAGACCACAGGCAACCCGCAACACGTGTTTCACCGCATTAGCGTCGGGATGGGTATACAGGAATGGTTTTAACTCAGCTTGTTTGAAACCATGAAAATCGGCAAACCAGTCAATCAGATCATGCCGTTGCGGGCTATCGAGGCTACAATAGATCTCGGTCCGATTGCAGGTTGAGAGGATTACTGCCTCCTCTACCCCGCACTGGCTGGTCAACTCCAGCAGGGCGTCCGGCACGATGTCGCTGCCAAAGATCACCTTTTCGCGGATGTCCAGTGGGGCAGTCGTGTGGTTAAGTCCGAATGCAAGCAAGGCCATGGCTTTCTATAATTAAATAATTAAAGGTTGAAATTCTGTTTAATAATGCTGATGAATACAAGTATAAACATATATATATCATGTTGTTGCAATTACTTTGCCAGTATTTATCTATATTGGTAACATGTCTTTATAGTTAATCTCCGCTAAAGAAATATTTTTTGGAGCCAATGACTATCAGGAACAAACGACATTTTTGGGCTGTCCACTAGTTTTAATTCTCGTAATGACTGTTACTATGACCTGTTTATATTGTAATCGATCGGCAAGTGCCGTGTTTTTTACAACTGTGCGCGCTACCAGTCTGCTGTTAATGTTATTGCTCGGTGCCTGTAGCACACTGCCGCCAAAAGATCAGTCCGTATCGTCAAGCCCTGCGCAGCAAAAGCCAGCGGTCAGGACTGAGCCGGTCCGTCCGAAAATAGCGCTTAGCGAAGAAATCCTCTACAAAATCCTTGTCGCCGAATTTGCCGGACAGCGAGGTCGCCTGGATATATCTGTCGATACTTATCTTGATCTGGCTGTACAGACACGGGATCCGAAAATAGTCGAGCGGGCGACCAGGATAGCGGTATATGCCCGCAATGCCGAGGCAGCGACTGAAGCCGCCCGGCTCTGGCTGGAACTGGATCCACTAAACCCGGATGCCCACCAGGTATTGGCTGTAATGGCCCTGCGCAAGGGGAATATTGATGAAGCCATGCAACACCTGCAGAACATCCTGCAAAATTCCCACGACCAGCTGGATCAGAAGCTGTGGATGATCGTAAACCTGCTGGGTCGTGAGAAAGATAAAGAACTGGTGATGAACGTCATGGAAAGGCTGATAGCCATGCATGAGGATGATACCGACGCAGTGTATGCCTTCGCGAATATTGCAGCCAGGCTGGGTGAGCTGGACCGTGCAGAAGAGTTGTTTGAACGGGTGATTGAAATGGCGCCCGATAACGACAATGCCGCCATGAACTATATCTCAATCCTGCAGCGTCAGGGAAATGTCCATGGCGCTATTAAATGGCTGGAACAAGCCTTACCGAAGCGGGCAAACAATGATTTTAACCTGCGCATGGCCTACGCCCGATTGCTGACCGATACCAGCCGCTTTGATAAGGCGCGCAGACAATTTGAAATTCTTACTGTCTCGGCTCCAAACAATACAGATGTGTTATATGCCCTGGGCCTGCTTTACTTGCAGGACAACCGCCTTGATGAATCCGAGAGCTATTTTAAGCGCCTGTCTGCCCTGAATATACAAGCCGATAATGCAAGTTATTACCTGGGTCGCATCGCCGAGGAACGCAAACAATATGAAAAGGCAATGACCTGGTTCCAAGGCGTAAACAAAGGCGAAAACTTGTTTGAGGCACAGATCAGGATCGGTCTGCTCATGGCAAAAACAGGGGACATGGATGCCGCCCGCAATCATCTAAAGACAGTCACAGCGAATAACACACAGGAACGAACAACCCTGATCCAGGCTGAAGGTGAATTGCTGATAGAAAATAAACACTACGATAAGGCCATGGCGGTATTCGATGGCGCATTACAGACGGGTTATAACGCTGATTTGCTTTATTCAAGGGCAATGTTGGCAGAGAAAATGGGACATATTGACATTCTCGAGCGAGACTTGAGAGAGATTATTGACCGGGAACCGGACCATGCACAGGCACTGAATGCCCTTGGCTATACTCTGACAGACCGGACAGACCGTCATCAGGAGGCACTGGCTCTGATACAACATGCCTTGTCACTGAATCCAAACGATTTCTTTACCCTGGATAGTATGGGCTGGGTGTTGTACCGGCTGGGCAGACACGAAGAAGCCATTGACTATCTGCGCAGGGCCATGAGCATCCGGCAGGATCCGGAGATCGCCGCACATCTGGGTGAAGTGCTGTGGGTGATTGGAGATAAAAAAGGCGCGAAAGAGATCTGGGAAACCGCGCTGCAAGTGACGCCTGAAGATAGCCATATTCTTGATACAATAAAGCGCTTTAAACGCTAGGAGTCTGCCCGAGAGTACAAGCCGTAGCGTGGGAAAGCTGTTTTGAGTCAGATTTTTTTCATAATTTGAGGCGAATAGCACCGCTATTTAACGAATATTATGGGAAAATCCGGCCAAAATCAGCTTTTCCACAGCAGGCTTTCTATTATTCACAGTCTATCGTGGACGATCAATCCCAAACTGGAAAGATTCCTGTTGCAATACGATATGATCCCTGTCCTACAGGCCTTCGGCAAGCATATGCACACTGACAGTCGATCAGCTTACTGTTCTAATCTGCGAACAATATTTCTGATCATTTTCATGCTGACGGGTTGCGCGACCCAACAACCAATCAGCGAAGCTGACAGGCTGGCGCACTGGCAGCTACACCGTGGCAAGCTTGCTGAATTGACTCGCTGGCAATTCAAGGGGCGCATCGCCATACAAATGGAAAAACAGGGCTGGACTGCCTCATTTCACTGGCGGCAGGATCAGCAGGATTATTTATTGCGCGTATTTACACCATTGGGTCGTGGTAATTACGAGATATCGGGCAATGCGGACGGCGCCGTGATGCAGACGGCAAATAACAGCATAGTACACGCAGATGATGCGGAAACCCTGTTAAGGGATAATCTGGGTTGGTATATTCCCTCGTCGAGTCTTAAATATTGGGTACGTGGCTTGCCGGTGCCCGGCAAAAAAAATGCTGGTCTGCTGCTGGATCAGAAGGGCCGGCTAGCGGAACTGTCACAATCAGGCTGGTTAGTGAGGTACTCTCACTACATCAATAGTGGTGAATATGAATTACCGACAAAGATTATAATGCAGAATAATAATCTGAAAATAAGGTTGGTGATCAAGCATTGGCAAACCTCGTTATGAGTGACGCTTCATCGACAAATGCTGCAGGTGTTGCGCTCTCCCCTGCACACCCCACAAAGGGTCTGCCGAGGCCCATGCAGTCGTGGCCCGCGCCGGCCAAGCTAAACCTGTTCCTGCATATCATCGGTCGCAGACCTGATGGTTATCATTTGTTGCAGACGGCATTTCAATTTCTCGATTACGGTGACGAACTTGTTTTTAAGCTTCGAGATGATGGAAAAATAACTCGTACCAGTAATTATGACGGTATTAAGCTGAAACATGACATGGTGATACGCGCAGCAAGTCTGTTGCAACAGCGAACCGGGCAATCACTGGGGGTCGATATCCAGGTGTATAAACGTTTGCCAATGGGGGCTGGTCTGGGCGGAGGCAGTTCAAATGCCGCCACCACCCTGGTTGCATTGAATGCGTTATGGGAAGACGGTCTTTCAGTCGTTGAACTGGCAGAACTGGGTCTTGCACTGGGAGCGGATGTGCCGGTATTTATTCACGGTCACGCAGCCTGGGCGGAGGGCGTGGGGGAGCAATTGACACCGATTAAGCCTGTGGAGCAGTGGTTTCTGGTGATCCATCCAGGGATAAATGTGTCGACGGCTGAGATCTTTAATGCAACTGATTTGACACGCAAAACGCCTGCAATCACAATACGCGACTTCCTCAGGGACGGAGGTCGAAATGACTGTGAGGCAGTGGTCAGAAAGGCCCACCCTGCTGTGGCCGAACTGCTTGATTGGTTGGGGAAAAAGGCCCAGGCGAAAATGACTGGAACCGGTGCGTGTGTATTCGCTGCGTTCAGTACGGACAGTGAGGCAAGACAGATATTACAGGAGCTTCCACAGCAGTGGCAGGGGTTTGTCTGTCGTAGCAGAAACACCTCGCCGTTGCTTGAACGTCTGTCTCGTGTATAAGGTTGAGCGGGAAAAGCAGATGGTTTTTATGCTGCTTATCTTCTGATTTTAATGTTCAACTTGATCTTGAAAGGTAAAAACTTGGCAGGAATAAGTAAATGCAGGTGTTCAGAATTTTTGACATTGGGGTGTAGCCAAGTGGTTAAGGCACGGGGTTTTGATCCCCGGACGCCCAGGTTCGAATCCTGGCACCCCAGCCATATATGTATCACCGCAAGCTGTCATAGAACTTATAACAGGTAGAGAAATAGCGATGTCCTTATCAAATGTCATGCTCTTTTCCGGTAATGCCAACCCGAAACTGGCCCTGGAGATTGCCAGTTATCTGAATCTGCCATTAGGCAAGATTACTGTGGGTCGCTTTAGCGATGGCGAGGTGATGACAGAGATTGCCGAAAACGTTCGTGGCAGGGAAATTTTTATCATACAGTCGCTGTGCACACCGACCAACGATAACCTTATGGAGTTATTGGTTATTGCAGATGCCCTGCGCCGGGCGTCGGCGATCATGATCACCGCGGTGATACCTTACATGGGTTATGCCAGGCAGGATCGCCGGCCGCGTTCTGCCAGAGTGCCAATAACTGCCAAGGTGGTTGCGAATATGATTGGCTCGGTGGGCATAGACAGGGTCTTGACTGTTGATCTGCATGCAGATCAGATACAGGGGTTTTTTGATATGCCGCTGGATAACGTTTATGCATCGCCGGTACTGTTGGGGGATGTCTGGAAGCACAAGTACCCGAATCAGATGGTTGTCTCGCCTGATGTAGGCGGTGTAGTACGTGCCAGGGCATTGGCGAAGCGTCTGGATGATACGGATCTGGCTATTATTGATAAACGTCGCCCGAACCCGAATGAATCAGAAGTCATGAATATCATCGGTGATGTAACGGACAGAACCTGCGTCATTATTGATGATTTGGTGGATACTGCCGGGACACTTTGTAACGCGGCCGAGGCATTAAAGAAGTCTGGCGCGATCAAGGTCGTTGCTTATTGTACGCACCCGGTATTATCCGGCAACGCAGTAAAGAATATTGAAAATTCAACCCTGGATGAGTTGGTTGTGACAGATACGATTCCGTTACGCTCGGAAGCGTTGGCCTGCAATAAAATACGTCAGTTGAGTATCGCTGCAATGATGGCTGAGAGTATCCGCAGGGTTGCCGAAAGTGAATCACTCAGTTCCATGTTTATCGATTAGTAAATAGTAAGGAGTAACAAATGCAACAATTTGAAATTAATGCAGAACTGCGTGAAGACCTAGGCAAAGGTGCGAGCCGTCGCCTGCGTACAACCGGAAAATTTCCTGGTGTTATATACGGCGCCAATAAGGACGCAGTCTCAATTACGCTCGTACATAACGAGTTCATACATAAACTTGAGCACGAGGCTTTTTTCTCGCACATTCTGACATTGAATGTTGGCAAACAATCTGAAAAAGTTGTGCTCAAGGATTTGCATCGCCATCCATTTAAAACACAAGTCCTGCATGTTGATTTCCAGCGTGTCGATGAAAATCAGAAGTTGACTATGCGTGTGCCATTGCATTTCATCAATGAAAAAGAGTGTGTTGGAGTCAAGCAAGGTGGTGGTGTCATCAGCCATATCGTCACAGAAATTGAAATTTCATGTCTCCCAAAAGACCTGCCTGAATATATTGATGTTGATTTGCTCAACATAAATCTTGGAGAAACTGTACATCTTGGTAATTTGAAATTGCCTGAAGGCGTTGAGATACATGCCTTGACACACGGTGGTGATGAAGCGCAGCCGGTAGTATCTGTGCATGTCCACCATGTCGTTGAAGAGGAAGAGGTTGAGGTCGAGACAATCGGCGAGGTCGAAGCTGCTCCAGCCGAAGATTCGACAGTCGATGATGGTGACGCTGACTAAGCTACCCTGGTAGATGGCTAGTACTCTGTCATCACAGATAAAACTAATAATAGGCCTGGGCAATCCAGGCCCGCAGTACTCAGTAACCCGGCATAATGCCGGGTTCTGGTTTGTAGACAGGCTGCTTACTGGTTCATCAGAAAGTTTTTCCATTGAGGCAAAATTCTTCAGTGAAATAACGCATCTGCATGGCGCCGGTGTTGATTGCCGCTTGCTGAAGCCAACAACATTTATGAATGCAAGCGGTCGGGCCGTTCAGGCAATGACCGACTATTATAAACTTGGCGTTGCAGATATCCTCGTCGCACACGATGAGATCGATCTCGATCCCGGGGTTGTCCGCCTGAAACGTGGCGGTGGTCATGGAGGTCATAATGGTCTGCGAGATATTATCAACTGTATCGGCAGTCGTGATTTTCTACGGCTGCGCATAGGCGTGGGCCACCCGGGCAACCCCGAGCAGGTCAGCGATTATGTACTCGCCAGAGCAGGCCGGCAAGAACAGGCAGCTATCGATGCAGCAATAGACAAGGCACTTGCTGTCATGCCACTGGTTTTTGAGGGTGAACTGCAAAAAGCGATGAATGAGTTGCACACGGATAATTAACATCAAGGCACTATCAGCCTTGTCCTGCTTGGGTTTTATCACGCAATGAAACCCTGTGCGTAAGCACAGGGAGATTCAATTCTTACATATAACATGGCTAAAAAATAATGGGTTTTAAATGCGGCATTGTTGGCTTGCCAAACGTGGGCAAGTCGACATTATTTAATGCGCTAACCAATGCCAGGGTTGGTGCAGAGAACTATCCATTCTGTACAATCGATCCAAATGTTGGTGTCGTGGCTGTGCCCGATCCAAGATTGCAGCAACTGGCCGAGATCGTTAAGCCGAAGCAGGTAGTACCGGCACATGTGGAATTTGTCGATATTGCCGGACTGGTTGAAGGCGCATCCAAAGGGGAAGGCCTGGGCAACCAGTTTCTGGCACATATTCGTGAAACGCATGCGATAGCACAGGTAGTTCGCTGTTTCGATGATGACAATATCAGCCACGTTGCAGGTAAGATCGATCCCGTTGCAGATATAGAAGTGATCAACACAGAGCTTTGTCTGGCGGACCTGGAGACGCTGCAGCGTGCCCTGCAAAAAGTTATCAAACTGACAAGAGCAGGCGACAAACAAGCCACACGGAAACTTGCGCTTCTGGAGAAGATATACGCTCATATAGATGAGGGTAAACCGGTTCGTTCAATGGGGCTTGATGACGAGCAACATGAGGCGATCAAGGATATACACCTGCTGACCGACAAGCCAAATTTCTATATCGCCAATGTGCAAGAGACGGAGATTAAAGGTAATAAATGGTTGGCCGAATTGCAGGCACTGGCTGAGCAAGAAGGCTCGCAAGTCCTGCCTGTGTGTGCAGCTATTGAGGCTGAAATTGCGCAACTCGACGAAGCCGACAAATACCAATTCCTGGCGGATCTCGGTCTTGTAGAACCTGGTTTAAACAGGCTTATACGCGCAGGCTATAATTTACTTGGCTTACAAACATTTTTTACCGCAGGTCCGAAGGAAGTTCGTGCCTGGACGATAAGCACAGCTAATACCGCGCCGGCTGCAGCCGGCACGATACATACTGATTTTGAACACGGCTTTATCCGAGCGGAAGTGATTGCCTATGAAGATTACATCGCCTGCAAGGGTGAGCAAGGCGCGAAGGATGCCGGCAAATGGCGTCTGGAAGGCAAGGACTATATCGTGCAAGATGGCGATGTCATATTGTTTCGGTTTAATGTCTAATCCGGTCAGGAGTCAGGGCAAAGCATTGTCATTAAGATAGCCATGCAATATTTAGAACAACGCATCGAAATAATTTCAACTGTACAGGCATTTAATGTTACCGGGCTGAGTGTGGGCACATCGGGGAATTTGAGTGTGCTGGTTGATAGCGGGTTTCTGATCACGCCGACAGGCATGGCCTATGATGATATGAAACCAGAGGATCTTGTCGTGATGGATACAAGCGGCATGGTGGTTTGCGGGGCGCGGCAAGCTTCCAGTGAATGGCGCTTTCACCGGGATATCTATCTGTCCAGGGTTGAGGCTAATGCCGTCGTGCATGTGCATTCCCCCTATGCCACGGCCATCGCCTGTACTCGACAGGATATCCCTGCCTTTCACTACATGGTTGCGATTGCAGGAGGGGATTCCATCCGCTGTGCTGAATATGCGACCTTTGCTACCGAACAACTGTCCGCAAATGCACTGCATGCCCTGCGAGATAGAAATGCATGCCTGTTGGCTAATCATGGCATGATCTGTCTGGCTGATAGTATACAATCAGCTTTCAAGATGGCCCAGCAAGTAGAAGAACTGGCAAGGCAATATTATCTGACTACGCAGATGGGCGAACCGGTCTTGCTGGATAAAAAAGAAATGCAGATCAATCTGGAAAAATTCAAGAACTATGGTAAATAAGGTTGCTGTTCTAGAGTACCAATCAACCTAGCACATATCACTATGTCCTCTAATACATTGTCTTGCTGGAACTGCGGAGCTTGCTTGGCCGATATACCTTTGCCATTACCCAGGTTATCGAAATGTAGATCATGTAAATCAGATTTACATGTTTGTCGTATGTGCGAATTTTATGATCCGACAGTCAATAACAGTTGCCGTGAACCAATAGCCGAGCAAGTGGGCGACAAGAGACATGCGAACTTTTGCGGTTATCTGCAACCTGCAGTGGATGCCTATACCTTGCAGGATGAATCCAGGATCAGCGCCGCGCGCTCCGAACTCAATGAGCTTTTTGATATACAATCAACTTCTGCGGCCCATGCACTGTCATCAGAAGCCGATGCAACAAAACAAAAACTGGAACAGTTATTTGGCCGGGATGATAAGGAGCAAGATTAGCAGCAGGCGTCTGTCCGGGCAGGCTAAACGGTCGATATATGATCTTTGGTCTAAAACAGGGGAAAGTGTCGAATAATTTTACATCCCTGTACTTTCACGCTTAATTTGTGCTAAGTCCTTATTAATAAACAGAGATTTTGTGAACTGCATCACACTTTTAGTTCTATTATTGTCGGTATTCTTTACACTTTAGTCTCTTTGCTCTATCCTCGCACTAACTAAGCAATTGAAATATATATATATTTCACGCGTGGCACAGTATATGCACAATTTTAGTGCAAATAATAGCGTAAAAACAAGATTTCTTAAAAATGTTCCGAGAAACAGTATTTTAAGAATGGGGGAATGATAAATGAATATAGAAACTTCTCGTACAAACTGGAGTTGTCAGGCCAGCCGTTACCTTAACACTGCCTCAGCCTTAAAGGGCATGACAAAACGTGTGCTGTATAGTCTGTTTGTTTTAATCGCTGTTATCTTGTCAGCTAATTTAATCATGTATTCCAGCTGATTTATAAACTACCAGGCCGTCATCGTACTGTTCGTTACATGAATTTTTTTGTCAGGTGGAAAATCTGTGAATGAACTTGCCAAGGTCTTTTACTCTACCATTTGTTACTATCACGCCTTCTTTTATCAGTAGCTCAGATTTTTTATCTGCACCTAATGCGTATTGACCGAGAGATCCATTACTTCGTACGACTCTGTGGCAAGGTATAACAAACAAGCTTTTGTTCTTTGCCATTGCGTTGCCCACCGCTCGCCATGCGTTTGTATGTAATGCTTTCGCAATTTCCCTGTAAGTAGTTACTTTACCCTTGGGTACAAGTTTTAATAGTTCATAACATCTTTCATTAAAGCTATTATTTTTACTATCCATACGGTTCTTTCCTCAAAAAAAAGCGCCATATGCTTGTGCATATAGCGCTCTAATTTAATTGCTAAAGCCTGTCAGATCAAATCATCGGCACAATCAACAACGCCACAATGTTGATAATCTTGATAAGCGGATTAATCGCAGGACCTGCCGTATCCTTGTAAGGATCGCCAACCGTATCACCCGTGATGGAAGCTTTATGTGATTCACTACCCTTACCGCCATAATGACCATCTTCAATGTACTTCTTGGCATTGTCCCAGGCGCCGCCACCAACAGTCATGGAAATGGCAAGAAACAAACCGGTAATAATTGTGCCCAACAGCAAGCCACCTAATGCGACCGGACCGAGGATCAACCCAACCAGGACAGGGACCACGATCGGCAGCAGGGACGGGACGATCATTTCCTTGATGGCTGCCTTGGTTAACAAATCAACAGTACGGGAATAATCCGGTTTGCTGGTGCCTTCCATGATGCCCGGAATCTCTTTAAATTGACGCCGTACTTCCAGTACCACCGAACCGGCGGCACGACCAACGGCATCCATCGCCATCGAGGCAAACAGATAAGGCACCATGCCGCCAATAAACAGACCGATAATCACCATTGGATCATACCATGACAACTCCGCAGCCTTGCCCACACTTTCCAGCGCATGAGTGTAATCGGCGAACAGAACTAACGCTGCCAGTGCGGCTGAACCGATGGCATAACCCTTGGTAACGGCCTTGGTGGTGTTACCCACGGCATCCAGCGGATCGGTAATGTTGCGAATCTTTTCATCCAGATCCGCCATCTCGGCGATACCGCCGGCGTTATCGGTAATCGGGCCAAAGGCATCCAGCGCCACGATGATCCCGGTCATGGAAAGCATGGAAGTGGCGGCAATAGCAATACCGTACAGACCTGCCAGTTGATGGGAGCCCCAGATAGCGGCGCATATCACTAACACCGGCAAGGCGGTTGCTTTCATGGAGACACCCAGTCCGGCAATGATATTGGTTGCATGGCCTGTTTCAGACGCCGCAGCAATATGCTTCACCGGAGCATACTCGACACCTGTATAATATTCAGTGATCCAGACCAGTGCTGCCGTCAGGACCAGGCCAATGATTGCCGTGTAGTAGACATATCTTGTGAGTGTATCTTCCCCGTCTATACTGATACTGTCACCAAGCACCCAACTCGTAACCGGATAAAAGGCAATCACCGACAGAATACCCGCGACAATCAAACCCTTGTATAACGCACCCATCACATTGCCACTTTCTCCTGTTCTCACAAAAAAGGTGCCGATAACAGAAGCGATGATGGAGACAGCGCCCAGAGCCAGAGGATAGATAATAGCGCTGTCACCTTCCGGCACCAGCAAGCTGCCCAGCAACATAGTGGCGATGATGGTCACGGCATAGGTTTCAAACAAGTCCGCAGCCATACCGGCACAATCGCCGACGTTGTCACCAACATTGTCCGCAATCACAGCCGGGTTGCGTGGATCATCTTCGGGAATACCGGCCTCAAGTTTTCCTACCAGATCAGCACCGACATCGGCGCCCTTGGTAAAGATGCCACCACCCAGTCGGGCAAAGATGGAGATCAGAGAACCACCGAAACCCAGGCCAATCAGGGCATGCAGGATGACATTCATCTCCAGGCCCATAGCACCCAAAATGGCGTAGTAACCGGTAACACCGATCAGGGCCAATCCGACCACCAGCATGCCGGTAACGGCGCCGCCGCGAAAGGCCACCGTCAAGGCTGCATTAATTCCCTTGTTGGCTGCCTCGGCTGTTCTCAGGTTGGAACGTACCGAGATGTTCATGCCGATATAGCCGGTTACACCGGACAATACTGCACCGATTAAAAAGCCGATGGCCGTATACCAGCCTATTGGCGAGAGGCCAAGGGCGAAAAAAAGAACAACGCCAACAATACCTATGGCTATGTATTGACGGTTGAGATAAGCGGCAGCGCCCTCCTGGATTGCCGCAGCAATCTCGATCATCCGATCATTACCTCGAGGCTGAGCCAGGATCCAGCGTATGGACAAGATTCCATAAATAATAGCTATACATCCACTGAGCAAAGCAAACGTTAATACCGACATATTTTCCCCCTAGGGTGTGTAAATATAAGAGATAATAAAAAAAATCAGGGGCATTGCTGCCCCTGATAGAGAAATTTGCGGCAGATTCTACTTATCCAGAGCCAAAAAAACCAGTTTTTCCGCCATTTTTCATCGCCAAGGCATATGTTGACAGGCTCCTACACCTTAAACTCCTTCTCCAGTTTCTTTGCTACGGGTGCATTTTTAAGCTGAACATAATCGGGCAGGCCGTTTTTGTAGGGTGGGTAGTCTTCGCCTTCGATTAGAGGTAGTAGATACTGTCGGCAGGCATCTGTAATACCGAAGCCGTCTTCTGTGATGAAATCCTGCGGCATAAATTTTTCAACATTGGCCACCTCTGACAAGTCTGCACTACCCACTTGCCATACATAGGGATCATCAGATTTGCGCACGATGGTCATCATCTTCGCTGTTTCACCTCTTAGCGCGGCTTCCACAGCGGCCTTGCCGACGGCATAGGCCTGTTCCACATCGGTCGCGGATGCGATATGCCGTGCAGCGCGTTGCAGGTAATCCGCCACCGCCCAGTGGTATTTATAACCGAAGGCCTGTTTAATAATGTTCGCCACTACCGGCGCGGCACCGCCCAGTTGAGCATGTCCGAATGCGTCACGGCTGCCCTGTTCCGCCAGGAATTTTCCGTCCGGCCATTTCG
>JADFPU010000024.1 GCA_022562175.1 Pseudomonadota bacterium
CCGGGCAGTCGCGCATATTTTTGCTCCATGGCATGAATCTGATCACGTAGAGCTTGCAACTGCCGGGCGATGATTTTCATGGATTTCCAGTAGTCTATACTTTAAAAAGCCAGTAACATTGTGCCGATAGTGCCACAATTGGCAAAGTGAAGGGTCATTAGGGATCTTGACTGCCCCATAATAACGATATATTTGAAACGCTGTAAAAATTATTCTAAAAACATTAATCAATGTCAGACCATATCAGATAGGAGATTCTTTTGATGGATATTGGTGAATTACTTGCTTTCAGCGTCAAAAACGGTGCTTCAGATCTACATCTGTCTGCCGGCTTACCCCCCATGATTCGTGTCGATGGCGATATCCGCCGTATCAATGTCCCGCCACTGGATCACAAAGAAGTTCATGACATGATTTATGACATCATGAACGACAAGCAACGTAAAGGTTACGAGGAATTTATGGAATGTGATTTTTCGTTCGAGGTGCCAGGCCTGGCGCGTTTTCGCGTCAACGCCTTTAACCATAATCGTGGCGCCGGAGCAGTTTTCCGGACTATTCCGTCAGAAATACTCTCTCTGGAACAATTGAATGCACCACAAATGTTCAAGGATATATCTGATTACCCGCGTGGTGTGGTGCTGGTCACTGGTCCAACGGGATCCGGCAAGTCGACAACGTTGGCAGCAATGGTCAACCACAAAAATGAAACTGAATATGGCCATATTTTGACGGTGGAAGATCCGATAGAGTTTGTGCATGAAAGCAAGAAATGTCTCATTAATCAGCGGGAAGTCCATCGGGATACGCTGGGGTTCAATGAAGCGTTGCGCTCGGCCCTGCGTGAAGATCCTGACGTCATCCTGGTTGGTGAGTTGCGCGATCTGGAAACTATCCGCCTTACGCTGTCTGCTGCTGAGACCGGACATCTGGTGTTTGGCACCCTGCACACCAGTTCAGCGGCCAAGACCATAGACCGTATTGTCGATGTATTCCCCGCCGCGGAGAAAGACATGATCCGGGCCATGCTGTCGGAATCGCTGCGAGCTGTGATTTCACAAACATTGCTGAAGAAGAAGGGCGGTGGCCGTGTGGCTGCTCATGAGATCATGATAGGCACCCCGGCTATCCGTAATCTGATCCGTGAAAACAAGATCGCACAAATGTATTCGGCCATTCAAACCGGTCAACAGTTTGGGATGCAGACCCTCGATCAGAACCTGCTACAGTTAGTGAAAAAAGGAGTGGTGGACCGTGCTGAGGCCATGAGCAAGGCCGTCAATAAAGATAGTTTCTGATGAAAGCTGGTTTTTAACAGGAGAAATCCTATGGAACGAGAACAAGCGATTAAATTCATGCGTGATCTTCTCAAGTTAATGGTTGAGAAGAAAGGTTCCGACTTGTTTGTTACTGAGGGGTTTCCTCCAGCGATCAAAGTTGATGGCAAGGTGACGCCGGTGTCCAAGACCAAGTTAACGTCTGAAAATACCAAGGCGATGACCTACGCCATCATGAATGACAGGCAACTCAAGGAATATGAAGCGACCAAGGAGTGTAATTTTGCCATCAACCCCGTCGGTGTTGGTCGCTTTCGCGCCAATGCATTTATTCAAATGGGTCATTGCGGTCTGGTGCTTCGTGCCATAGAAACAGAAGTGCCAAATCTCGACAAGTTAGGATTGCCTGAGGTCTTGAAGGAAACGGTGATGACCAAGAATGGCCTGGTTATTATGGTCGGGGCGACAGGCTCGGGTAAATCAACATCACTTGCGGCCATGATCGATTACCGTAACGAAAACAGCTATGGTCATATCATAACGATTGAAGATCCGGTTGAGTTTGTGCACCCGCATAAAAACTGCATCATCATGCAGCGCGAGGTGGGGGTCGATACAGACGACTGGGAGATTGCCCTGAAAAACACATTGCGTCAGGCCCCGGATGTCATTCTGCTGGGTGAGATCCGCGATCGTGAAACGATGGAATTCGGTATAGCTTTTGCCGAGACCGGTCACCTTGCCATGGCAACGCTGCATGCCAATAGCGCGAATCAGGCGCTGGATCGTATTATCAACTTTTTCCCGGAAGAACGTAAGCAACAACTATTGATGGATCTTTCGCTCAACCTCAAGGCAGTTATTGCGCAACGTCTGTTGAAAACGGTTGATGGTAAAGGTCGGGTGGCCGCCATTGAGATCATGCTTAACTCTCCGTTGATGTCCGATTTGATACTCAAGGGTGAAGTGCATGAAGTCAAGGCGCTGATGGCCAAGTCGAATGAGTTGGGCATGAAGACGTTTGATCAGGCGTTGTTTGATTTATATGAGGCAGACAAAATCACTTTTGCAGACGCACTGCGTAATGCCGATTCGATGAACGAACTTCGTCTCAGGATAAAACTAGAAGGCAAGGCGGCGAAAGACGGTGACAAGCTGGGGGGTCTCGATCATCTTTCTTTGCATGAAGACGAAGAAGAATCCGGCATGATGCGATAATTAAACGACGTTACAAACAATATGACATTAAGGAAACTCTGATTATATGAAAGATCATTTAATCAGAGTTTCCTTGATAATCAAAATATAGTCTTGGGGGCCTGGAGCAAGCATGGATATTCAACCGTATTTAAACCTGATGGTCGAAAAAAATGCCTCTGATCTGTTTTTTACAGTCGCTTCTCCAGTCAAGATAAAACTGGAGGGCAAGGCCTCACCTGTGGGCAAGACTGTGTTAACCAGTGAGCTTAGCAAGGCCGCTGCCTATGGCATTATGAACGATCATCAGATCAAGCATTTTGAAGATACCTTCGAGAGTGATTTCGCTATTACCATGCCGGACGGTTCGGCCCGATTTCGTGTGAATGTGTTCAGACAGCGTGGCGAAGTTGCTATGGTGCTGAGATTGATCCCCAGTACCATCCCGACGTTGGAACAATTGGGCTTGCCGGATATTCTGAAAGAATTAATCAGCTATAAACGTGGTTTGATTTTGATGGTAGGCGCCACAGGTTCCGGCAAATCGACAACCCTGGCGGCGATGGTTGACCATCGCAATGAAACTATGTCAGGACATATACTGACTATTGAAGACCCGGTGGAATTCAGTCATACGAACAAAAAATCAATTATCAATCAACGTGAAATTGGCGTCGATACACTGTCATACCGGAACGCGTTGAGGGCCTCGCTACGTGAAGCACCGGATGTCATCTTTATTGGTGAGATCCGTGAACGTGAGACCATGGAGGCTGCGCTGGAGCTTGCCAACACAGGACATTTGGCGATATCAACCTTGCATGCTAATAATTCCAATCAGGCGCTGGAACGCGTTATTAACCTTTTTCCGCAGGATTCACACAAGCAGTTGTTCATGGATCTGTCCTTGAATATTCGTGCGATTATCTCGCAGCGGCTGGTGCTGGGGGTCGATGGCAAGCGTTGTGCTGCGATAGAAATCCTTATGAATACACCACATATCGCCGAACTCATTCTTAAAGGTGAAGTGGATGAAATTAAGGTAGCCATGGAAGAAAGTGGTCAAAAGGGCATGCAGACTTTTGATATGGCTCTTTTTAATTTATATAAGGAAGGGCGTATAGAACTGGAAGAGGCTTTGAATAATGCCGATTCCCGTACCAACCTTGAAGCGAAGATCAACTTCGGCTAAAGCGTATCGCTGCCGGCGTTTGCCGCCTGCAGACAGTTCTTATTCGAGGGAAAGGTCTATCAGCTAGCCGTAGATGCCGTCATCAAGTGGCGCAGTCCGCATTAGAATCGCCGTTTACGGAAAAACGGCGTTAGCATCAAAAACCGGGCCATCGACGCAGACACGTTGCATGACGGGTCCGCTGTCAGTCTCCACACGCACGACGCAGCCTGCACAGCCGCTGACAGCACAAGCCATGTATTCTTCCATGGACACCTGACAGGGCAGATCGTATTGCTTCGCCAGCTTGGCTACAGCGATCAGCATAGCGGTTGGCCCGCAGCAAAATACCTCTAACTCCGCACGCGCTGCCTCATCAAGACTGTCAAGCCAGTGCCGGGCTAAATCTGTGACATAGCCCTCATAACAACCGGCATAACCTTGCAAGCTGGTTAACCGACATGGGATGTGCCAGTCTTCTAGCAAGGGCATGCAGGCAATGGTTCCCTCAGGCATGCCGGCAATGAGTAGCTGCGAGGGTTTGGGTGTAAAAGGAAACGGCACCTCTGAGCCCATGATTACGAAAGGCCTGATGTGCCTGGCGGTATTCTTGATGTGTTCAGCGAGAAAGATCATGGGTGGAATACCAACGCCACCACCGATCAATAAAGTCTGCTTTCGATAATCTTGCAGTTTAAATGGTGTTCCTATCGGACCGAGCAGGTTAATGGTTTCGCCAGGTTGACGTTGTGCCAGTAGTTTCGTGCCTTGTCCGTGGGCCTTGTAGAGGATATCAATCCAGCCAGCAGCAGGGTCTGTGAGCATGATGGACATCGGTCTGCGCATCAGCAAGGAGGCATCACAGGCAAGATGTATGAAGCTGCCGGGTTTGGCCTCAGCAGCAGTCAGGGGCGCCTGCAATCGCATCAGATATTGATCGCCGGCACAAGCATCATTAACGAGTATCGTGGCATCTTCGATATTAATAGTGTCACGTGTTTGCGGATGGGACATTATTGTTTTCGTTACTCGGTGTGCGGTGCCTGGGCGGGATCTGCTATTAATTTTGTTGGTAGACAATCCGGCCTTGCAGTAGAGTGTGGGTCGCCTTGCCGGTTAATTTTTTGCCAATAAAGGGTGTGTTTTTGCCGGCGCTAAGTAGTTTGTGCTTGTCGACTGTCCATTGTTGCTTTGTATCGAAGATCGCAACATCGGCATTTGCGCCAACACTGAGTGAACCGAGTTCAAGCCCCAGGATGCCGGCGGGCTTGATGGTTAAACTCGCGATGGCATCCATTAGCGTTATAGTGTTGTTATTCACCAGCTCGTTGACAAGCGGGAATAACAGTTCAATTGTAGACGCGCCCGCTTCTGTCTCACTAAAAGGGGCGGATTTGGCATCGTCATCGTGCGGCTGGTGATCTGAACAGACAACATCAATGACACCCTCAGCGATACCATTACGCAAGGCCTGCATGTCCTGACTGGTTCTTAGTGGCGGTTGCAAGTGGCAATTAACGTTGTAGTTATCCACGTCATTCTCGGTAAGATACAGGTAGCTGATAGCCACATCAGCAGTCACCGGCAGGCCTGTTTGTTTGGCGCTGGCAATCATGCTGATACTTCTTGCAGCAGAAAGGCGGCAGAAATGCAGCTCAACACCGCTCTGTTCGACCAGTAACAGGGCCTGACAGACTGCCACGGTCTCAGCGGTCTCCGGGATCGGCGGCAGTCCCAGGCGTGTGCTGACCGGGCCCTCGTGTGCGACTCCGTTATTACGCAGCGAATGATCTTCAGGATACAGGAACACCCTGATATCGTTACTGGCAGCATATTCCATTGCACGGCGTAATATTTCTAGATTGGCTAGCGGCAAATAGCCGTTCGTTACGCCAACACAACCTGCTTGCTTGAGTGTTTGCATTTCTGACAGTCGTTCACCTGCCAGCCCGTGGGTCAAGGCGCCCAGGCAATAGATACGTGTCTTATTGACAGCTTCAGCTCGCTGGTTAATGAGTTCAACCACTGCCGGCGTGTCAATGACCGGTTGTGTGAATGGCGGGCAGCAGATCGTCGTTATTCCGGCACTGGCAGCCGCTATAGACTCGCTCAGTATGGTTGCCTTGTATTCAAGACCCGGTTCACGGAAATGAGCGCAAAGATCAATCAAACCGGGACAAACAAGCTTGCCGGATGCATCAATCTCCTTATCAGCAGAAAAGTCTGCAGTATTTTCAAGAGAGAATATTATCTTGCCCTCTGCAATACAGATATCTCCCTTGCTATCAATATTGTTTTTCGGATCGATAATGTGTCCATTGTTGATTCGGATACGCATCAGTCTTGCTCCGCACTGCTTTCCGGCAGTGTGCCCATGATCAGAGACATGACGGCCATGCGCACGGCGATGCCATGACTGACCTGCTGTAAAATAACCGAACGTTTGCCATCGGCAACGTGTGAATCGATTTCAACGCCTCGGTTAATAGGACCGGGGTGCATGACGATGGCATCATCCTTGGCGGCGAGTAGCTTGTTTTCTGTCAGACCGTAGCAGTGGAAATACTCATGTTCACTTGGCAGTAAGGCACTACGCATGCGTTCCCGTTGCAGTCGCAGCATGATAACGACATCGACATCCTCAATGCCCTGTTGCAAGTTGTTGAACACGCTGACGCCCATGCGGTTAATATCAGCCGGGATAAGTGTTTTGGGGCCAATCACACGAATGTCTTTTACGCCCAGAGCAGTGAGTGCATGTATATCCGAACGCGCCACACGCGAGTGCATGACATCACCGACTATGGCAACGCTCAGGCAGGCAAAATCCGCTTTGTGTTGACGGATGGTGTACATATCCAACAAGGCTTGAGTGGGATGTGCATGACGTCCATCACCGGCATTTATCACGCTTACATGTGGCGACACCTGTCTGGCAATAAAATGCGCGGCACCGCTGTTAGGATGGCGCACAATGAACATATCGCAGTGCATGGCTTCCAGGGTTTGTAAGGTATCCTGCAGCGACTCACCCTTGCTGGTTGCAGAGGTCGAAACATTGATATTCAGTACATCGGCTGACAGGCGTTTGGCTGCCAGTTCAAAAGTGGTAAGCGTGCGTGTGCTGGGCTCAAAGAACAGGTTGATTATGGTCTTGCCACGCAGTAACGGAATTTTTTTGACCGCCCGGTTACCAACACTGGCAAATGATGCGGCGTGATCCAGGATTTCAAGAATAAGTCGACGGTCAAGACCTTCGGTCGTTAATAAATGCTTCAGGCGCCCTGTTTTGTCTAGTTGAACGTTATCAGCCGTCATTCGGTAGTATTGATTTCCAGTGCCAGTGGCTCTGGGCCAAGGAGTTTAACATGTTCATTGGCTTTTAGTGGGAGAGTTTTTCCAATCACCTGTGCCTGTATAGGTAGCTCTCGACCACTACGATCCACCAATACCGCCAGACTGATACTGGCAGGACGGCCATAATCAAAGATTTCATTCATGGCTGCCCGGATAGTGCGTCCAGTAAAAAGGACATCATCGACCAGAATGATATGTCGATCTTCAACATGAATAGGCAAGTTGGAGGGAGCGACCGTTGGGTGTATGCCTATTCGACTGAAGTCATCCCGATAGAATGCAATATTCAGTTGTCCGGCAGGCGATTTAATGCCCGACAATCGGCTTAACAGCTCTGCAACCCATATACCTCCCGTGTGGATACCAATAACCAAAGGGTCCTTGTAGTCCATCGTGTCGAGGAGTGTCGTTAACTGAGATGCCATACCCTCGACAAGTTTCTCAACACTTTCTGTGTTTGTGCTCATTGTTCATTCACATTAGACACCGGGCCGGCTATTGTATCATCAGACTTTGGTTTTTTGATATTCTCTGCAAACCATGACTCCAGTATTATTTGTGCTGCGACGGGATCCAGATTCCTGATATCTTGCAGGCGCCGACGCGCCTCGAAGGAAGACAGGCGTTCATCTGCATGGTTTACTGGCAGTTTATAACGGCCTGCAAGTTGTCGTGCAAATTTCTCGGCTAATAGCGTGACACGTTGTCTCGAGCCGTCCATATCAACCGGGATGCCGATGATCAGTGCTTGTGGCTGCCATTGCCTGATGAGTAGCGAGATTCTGTGCCAGTCGGGACGACCCTTTTTCACAGCAATTGTTTCAAGAGGTGTGGCCGTGGCAGTAACTGTCTGGCCTACAGCAACACCGATCCTCTTCTCGCCATAGTCGAAACAGATCAAAGTGCCGACAATCACGCGTGGCCGATATCGGAGGATAAATTGTCTATATTAATCCCTAAAATCGCAGCGGCGGATTGCCAACGTTTGTCAGATGGCATTTTGAAGATAATATCGGTATTAACCGGGCTGCTTAGCCAGGCATTATCGATCATTTCCTGTTCCAGCTGACCGGCTCCCCAACCGGCGTAGCCCAGGGCAACCAAGGACTCGTCCGGACCTTCTCCATTGGCAATGGACTGCAGTATGTCCCGTGAAGTTGTGACATCGATCTCATCACTGACATGTATAGATGAATTCCATTTGGATTCAGCTTGATGCAAGACAAAGCCCCGGTCTGTCTGTACCGGGCCGCCATGATAGACGGGCATTCCATCAATGGAATCATCGCGTGGTTGCAGTTCCATCTGCGTGAGAATCTCGCCCAGACCAATGTTTAGCGGTCGATTGATGACTATACCCATTGCACCTTCTTCATTGTGGGCGCAGATATAGGTGACGGTCTGGAAAAAGCTCGGATCCGCCATGGCTGGCATGGCGATGAGGAATTGATTTGTCAGATTTGTTGATTGCACACCCTCATGTTAATCGTCCGCAAGCAAAAAGACTATAGGATATGTGACGGTAATTTTGTATGTTACGCTTTTATTCAAGCACAGGAGTCTAGTTCCATGTTTTCCGGACTAAAACACACATTGCGCAGGCGTGTATTTGGCAAGCGTTTTCAGCAGCAGTTATTCGATGATCACCAGGTTATCGGTCGATTAGCAAACCAGCATTATTTCTCGCAGCAACCATCACTTATCAAGCCCGAATTTCAAGCACCGATCAATGCCTATGAATTCAGTTATTTCTCACAAAATGGTGAAGACGGGCTGATTCTTCACTTGCTTTCCAGAGCAGGAGTAGAAAGTCGTTTCGTTATAGAAGTCGGCACTGAAGACGGGCGTCAATGCAATAGTGCAAATCTCATTCTGAATTTTGGCTGGAGCGGCTGTTTAATAGAAGGGGCAAAACATCATACTGATAAGGCAAAGCAGTATTTTCAGGCATGCAAAGCCGGCGACAGAGTTCAGATCCTTAACGCAATGACCACACCGGAAAACATCAATGGTTTATTGCAACAGGCAGGGGTGCCGAAAAATACCGATGTCTTGTCCATAGATATCGATAGTTATGATTACTGGTTATGGCAAGCTGTGGATGTGGTAAATCCGAGAATTGTTGTGATCGAATATAATGCCTCGTTTGGTCCAAACCAGTCCGTTACTGTGCCATATCAGGATCGGCAGGCGATGTTAGTGCATGGCAACCCTTATTATCATGGCGCCTCTATCACCGCATTGACAAGACTCGGGCAGAAAAAGGGCTATGTGCTTGTCGGTGGTGATAACAAGGGCATCAATTGTTTTTTTGTGCGCAGTGATTTGGTCGTCGCAGCAGGGTTGCTGGTAGTAGAACCGGCTCAGACATTTCGACCTCATTTCTGGCGTAGCAAAACGAGAACAGTAGAACAACAGTATCAGGCGGTCGCACATTTACCGTTAGTAGAGATAGAGTAGCGCGCCTTCACCCATTCGGTGAATCCAAATAATATGTCATTAGATATACTTATCATCATCTTATGTTCAACTCGTAGCGGTTATCAGCATGGATGGTGTGTAGTCAGGTTTTGCAGGTGTGCTTTTATCTAAAGCCTCTGTTATTCAGAAATTGCCAGGTTCTTGTTATATGCAGAATGTCTGTATCCTTACGTATATTTTCCGGGAAGGGTGCATAGGGCGAGGCAAGATTAACGATTCGAACCGCTGCATCATCGAGCACTTTGTGTCCGGATGAACGGCGCAGTGTAATTTGATTGATTGAGCCATCCGGGTTCAGGGCGACATCAAGAATAAGGCTGCCCGACAGTTTCCGTTTCCTCGCTTCGTCAGGGTAATTAATGTTACCCACACGTTCAACCTTGGCGCGCCATGCTTCCATATAGGCAGCAAATTTATATTCCCTGGTACTGGCAGAAATAAATTTTCTTCGGGGACGTTTTGATTTCACTTCCAGTTTGCGTTTTATTTCTGCGCTGAGAGAAGCAATTATAAAACTGTTTCTTAGCAGTTCGGTTGCAGTAAGCCTTGGTTTTGGGCTGGGCTGTGCCTTTTCAATTTTCCTGGCCGTTTGTTTTTGCAGTTGTTCCGGTAAATTTTTGTTTGGTTCAGGCATACTGGCATTTGCCGTTTCAGTTTCAGTGACGATTTGTTCATTCACTTGTGCCTGTTTCGTCTCAATATCCGGCTTTGTTATAACGCCGGCATTACTGACAGGTGCCGGCGGCGGTGCTTCGACAGGCACCGCCGCCGTGACGGCAGCTTGATTATCCGGGAAGGGTGGGGGTAGTGGTATGGCGGGTGTTACCTCGTCCGCTGTCTCGCCACCGCCTTGAAGATTTGCCTGCGCCAGCAATCTTGCATCGTCGACCGGCGATGTGTCTTTTTGTTGGACAAGTATGATGTCCATTGTGTCATAACGTGGTATTAAAATGTCTTCCTGGGTAAAGGTAACGCCCAGGATGATGATGGCATGTGTGATGATCGCAAGGCAGATCGTCAGGCCCATCCGGTCCAGCGGAGTGATCAGTGGTTGTGACGGTACGGTACTCAATATTTATTTTCTCTTTTGTTCAATAACAGCGATCAGTTTACCGGCGATATCGATATTATAGATTGCCTCCAGTTCCCTGATACAGGTAGGGCTGGTAACGTTAATCTCGGTCAAATAGTCACCAATTACATCCAGCCCAACAAACAGCAGGCCCATGTCCCGTACGATCGGCGCCACCTGTGCACAAATCCAGCGATCACGCTCACTCAAATCGACACCCTTGCCAGTACCGCCTGCCGCCAGATTCCCGCGAGTTTCGCCGTCGGCAGGGATGCGTGCCAGGGCATAATCGACAGGCTCGCCATCGATAAGCAATATACGTTTATCGCCGTGCCGAATTTCGGGCAGGTAGCGTTGTGCCATGGCAAAGCGACTGCCGTGATCGGTGAGAGACTCGATAATAACGTTGGTGTTGTCATCATCCTTGCGGACACGAAATACTGATTGGCCGCCCATACCATCTAGTGGTTTCAGAATAATATCCCTGTGCTCGCCGATAAATTGCTTGATCAGACGTGCGTTGCTTGTTACCAGTGTCGGTGGTGCACACTGTGGAAAATGGCTGACGAAGAGCTTTTCATTGGCGTCGCGCAGGCTGGCCGGTTTATTCACCACCAGTACCCCTGCACGTTCGGCTAACTCCAATAGATAGGTTGAATAGATATACTCCATGTTGAAAGGGGGGTCTTTACGCATCAAGATGCAGTCAAGTTCGGCTAAAGGACGGACCCTGTCCGCTTCAAATGTGAACCAACCCTGTGGGTTGTTTTTCACCGTCAGTTGCCGCATGCGGGCAAAAGCGATGCTATCCCTGAGATACAAGTCTGTCAGTTCCATGTAAAATAGTTGCCAGCCTCGTTGTTGCGCCGCCATAAGCATGGCAAAGGTACTGTCTTTTTTAATATTGATCCCGGCGATGGGATCCATGATGACACCTAGTTTCATAGTGTAAGTTCTTTGCTAAAGGCCAGTCCGATCATATAGTTGGTCGTTAGTGTATGCCAACTTGGCAATAAAAATATATTATCCCATTTTTTATATTAAAGGATTTTTGGTTTATGGCCCTATCAACATTGCGGATCATCTCCAGGCAGAGTCCATTGGCCATGTGGCAGGCCAATTATATCCGTGCCTGCCTGCTGGATCTGCATGCAGGCTTATCTGTTGAAATACTCGGCATCAAGACACAGGCCGACAGGTTTCTTGACGCCTCATTGGCGAGCATGGGTGGCAAGGGCGCTTTCGTTAAAGAGCTTGAGCAGGCATTGTTGTCAGATCATGCTGATCTTGCCGTGCATTCAATGAAGGATGTCACCATCGATCTGCCCGATGGACTATCGCTGCCGGTCATTTTGAAGCGGGAGGATGCGCGCGATGTTTTTATCTCCAATCAATATGCGAGCCTGGAAGAACTCCCTGCGCAGGCACGCGTCGGCACATCAAGTCTGCGCCGCCAATGTCAGATAAAGGCCAGACGTCCGGATCTACAGCTAATCGATATCCGCGGTAATGTCGATACGCGCCTGCAGAAGTTGGATGCGGGGCAGTATGATGCCCTGATACTGGCGGCGGCAGGGATGAAACGTCTGGGCTTTCAAGCGCGGATCAGGCAAACACTCGCCGCAAGCGATTTATTGCCTGCCATTGGCCAGGGCGCGCTGGGTCTTGAGATCTTGTCGGCGAATACTACTGTGCTTGAATTGATCAAGCCGCTGGATGATGTTGATACGCATAGTTGTGTTGCAGCAGAACGCGCGCTGAGTAAACGGCTTAACGGCGGATGTCATGCGCCGGTAGCAGCCTGTGCTGAAATCATTGGAACTGAACTGTCAATGACTGCGCTGGTGGGACGACTGGATGGCAGTGAGATCCTGAAGTCTTCGGTGGCAGGTCCTGTTAGCGAGGCGCAACAGTTGGGCGATAATCTTGGTAGGGAATTGTTGGCAATGGGAGCGGATGCGATCCTGCGGGAACTGACCGATGGCGCCTCTTGATGGGGCCGTAATGCGTGACCGGTGCGTGTTGGTGACGCGTCCAGCCGGCCAGGCAGAGACCCTTTGCCAACTGATCGAGTCGGCCGGAGGCAGGGCGATTCATTTTCCGGTGATCGATATTCAGCCCTTGACGGCTATCGATCAGGCAGAGTCTTTACGAGCCGGATTGTCAGATATCGACATGTTAATCTTCATCAGTAGAAACGCGGTGCGTTGCATAGATGTATTGCTGCCTGGTATTTTCAGGCTGTGCGCTAAAAAAGCCATACTGGCAGTGGGTGCCGCGACACGTCAGGCATTGTCAGATAATGGTGTGGTAGATGTGTTGTCGGTCGAGACGGGCAGCGGCAGTGAAGCATTGTTGGCATTGGCGGCATTACAGCCGGAGCGGATTTCCGGCAAGAAAATTATTATTATCCGGGGTGTCGGTGGCAGGGAGTTATTGGCAGCGGCCTTACGGCAGCGTGGCGCTGAGGTGGAGTACCTGGAGGTCTATCGTCGGCTAAAACCAAACGTCGATCCCTGTACCTTGAAAAATATCTGGCGAGTTGAACGACCGAATGCCATAGTGGTAACGAGTACTGAAGGTCTGCAAAATCTTGTCGATATGACTGAAGCGGCCGATCGAAACACCCTGTTTAATACGCCACTCATCGTTATCAGTTCCCGCTTGCAAACCTACGCGTTATCACTTGGGTTTACCATCAGCGCAGAAATTGCTACGCAAGCGTGCGATGAAGGTCTGATGCAGGCATTAATCAATAAGTCGCGTTGAGGCATTAAGGCATGAATACAGAGGCAAGCAAGCAAACTGAAAATAAATCGGAGGATGCTATCACCGATCAAGCTGCGGACAAGCGCAGCGCAACAAACCCGGGCATTTTATTGCTGGTCGGCTTGTTGGGCGTGACAGCATTGTTGTTTTCAGGGTTTAATTATTACATTACCAGTCAAGCGAAACTCAAAACGAATATTTCCCTGGATAGTGTCAGCCAGATAAGGCAACTTGACGACTCTATCAGTGCCCTGCAGGAAAATGCTGGGCGCGTTGCTGAAGCTATTGAAGATGTATCTGCCAGGCAGGCAGAGGTTTCTAATGAGTTAAGCGCACTCCGGCAACAACTGTCACAGGGTAATCTGGATTGGGCCCTGGCCGAGGTTGAGCAACTGCTGATCATAGCAGGCCATCGTCTGCTTCTGGAAAGTGATGTCAACACGGCATTAGCCGCAATGCGGGCGGCGGATACACGCTTAAAGGATATAGCAGAGACTCGCTTGTTGGCTGTTCGCAGGCAACTCATGACGGATATAAACAACCTGGCATCGATACAAGCGGTAGATATTTCCGGGCTGGCCATGTATCTGGCGGATATTGTCAGTCGTGCACAGGGCCTGCCGTTACATGCGACACAGATCGCCGAACCGACGATCTCCGGGACGAGTGCTGAACAACAAAATGTTGCAGATCAGCCGGCCTGGCAGCGATTCCTGAGCCTGATGTGGTCAGAGCTAAAGGGTCTGGTGATCATCAGCAAACGAGGCGAAGCTGTTGAGATTGCACTGCTGCCTGAACAGGCTTATTACCTGCGACAGAATCTACGCTTACAGTTGGAGAGTGCCAGATTATCCGTTTTACGGCGTGATACAGAAAATCTCCGCGCATCCATCGTTCTTATCCAGGCATGGATGCAAAAATACTTTGATAGCTCTGCTGCTGAAGTAAACAATATACTGGAATCACTGACGCAGATGGCAAAAATCGAATTGCATCCCAGCTTGCCCGATATCAGTTCTTCTCTGGAGAGCCTGCGCGCAGTCATCAGGGGAAACACACGTCCCGATCTGCAATCTTCCGAGGCGGTAGAGAGTCCAGCATCATGAGGCTGGTGCTAACAATTTTGCTGGCCTTATCAGCGGCTTTGGCGCTGGGTATTTTTCTGGAAGATAATCCAGGGCGACTGGTATTTAGCTACGGCGACGTAATGGTGCAAACAAGTTTTGCGTTTTTTGTGATTGTTATGATCATTGTGTTTATTGCACTGTATTATTTATTTTCTTTGACAGGGAATTTATTGCGCTTGCCCAGGGATCTTGAACGTTGGACTAAACACCGTCGTACACGACGTTCAGAAAAATACCTTACGCAGGGTTTTCTTGGCCTGGTAGAAGGTAATTGGCAGGCGGCAGAGCAAGCCTTCAGAAAAGGTGCGGCATACAGTTGCCTGCCGATGGTCAATTACCTGGGCGCAGCACGGGCGGCACAACAACAAGGTGCAATAACACAGCGCGATCATTATTTGCGACTTGCACATGAGTTTAGCGGGGGGTCAACGGTTGCCGTTGGCTTGACTCAGGCAGAGTTGCAACTCTGCCAGCAACAGACACAACAGGCCTATGCCACACTCAGGCATCTTGATACGGATAAATCAGGTCAGGCCCAGGCCAAACTCATGTTACTGGAAGCCAGTTCTGAATTGAAAGAATGGCAACAGGTGCTGGATTTATTGCGTGGTTTTGGCCGCGGCAAGTTATTACCCAAAGAGAAAATAAAATCGCAACAACTACAAGCGTATGCGGGTCTGCTGCAACAGGCCGGTAAGACAGAACATCAGTATAAACTGGAAGAGCAATGGCACAAGATTCCAGGCAAACTAAAAAATGAATTATATTTGATCGAGGTCTACGTCAGGCAACGCCTGCGCTTCCCTGATACCGGCGATTGTGAGCGACTACTTCGGCAGACACTAAAGAGGAAGTGGGACAGTGTGATGGCTGGTTTGTATGGCTTGGTCGTCGGCAGCGATCAGGCAAGGCAATTGGCTTTTGCAGAAGGTATGCTCAAAGCGCATGCAGCAGACACGATGTTGTTATTAACGCTGGGGCGTTTATGTAAACGTCAAAGCTTGTGGGGGAAAGCCAGCACGTATTTGCAAGAATGTATCGACATACAGGCAAGCCCTGAGGCCTATCAGGAACTCGCTGCACTGTTAGAGCAACAGGGCGATCACGCCGCTGCCGCAGAGTGTTACCAGAAGGGCCTGTCGTTGGTGACTAAGCCATATGAGCAGGTTAACTTGATAAAGGCAACACGGGTTGAGGACGCGGCGCGAAAAGTAGTTTAACTTGCCGTACCCCATTATCAGGTTCTCTAAAGGAAATTCAATCACGCCTGTAACCAGAACGTCACAGGCCCGTCATTCGTTAAACTAAGCTGCATATCTGCACCAAATTGTCCTGCAAAGGTTTTTTTATGATGTGAGCGTGCTTGTGTAAGCAAGTAATCAAACAATGCTTTGCCTTTTTCTGGTGGGGCTGCAGAACTGAAACTGGGGCGCATGCCCTTTTTAGTGTCAGCGGCCAGGGTGAATTGAGGAACTAGTAATAACTCACCCTGAGTGTCGCTCAGGCTGAGGTTCATTTTACCGGCTTTATCGGGGAAGACGCGATAGCCCAGAAGCCGCTTCAGTAAACGATCAGCACTGTTCTCGTTGTCATCTTTCTCAATGCCTATCAGTATAACCAGGCCGGCGCCTATCCGGGCGATGTTTTTTTGATGTACCTCTACACAGGCTTGGCTTACCCGTTGTAAGAGACCGATCACTGCTATTCAAGGGCTTATATCATCCCCATATAATCAAGGATGTTTACAGAGAAAAGGGCAACAGCCGCCGCCAATACGGCCCATTCCATGTTACGCCGCAATAGCCAGCCAGTGAAATGCAGAATGAGTACTATGATTGATAGCATGTAGACTAAGTAAAAAATCATATATCGGCCCACCTTAGACTGTAACAAGTATTAATTCTGGTGTTTATTCTGTTTGATACCATGTAAACATGATATAAATTCTAATGCAATTGTTACTGTATTAATATAATGGATGTAACTTATTAATATATGAGGGATTTATGTTGCTTGCATGCACTTCAATTTTCATCATGTAATGGTCTGGATGGTTTGGTCGCCGGCAATGAGCAATACATCGGCCGGTCGTCGTGCAAACAGACCATTGCTGACGACACCGGTGATATTATTCAAGGCCGCTTCCAGCTCGGATGGCTGTAATATCTGTAACCCCTGTACATCCAGGATGATATTGCCGTTGTCTGTCGTGAATCCTGCTCGCAAGACGGGTTGGCCGCCCAATTTAACTATTTCTCGTGCGACATAGCTTTGCGCCATGGGAATGACTTCCACCGGCAACGGGAACCTGCCCAGAACATCTACAAATTTGGAATCATCGATAATACACACGAATTTTTTACTGGCCGCTGCAACTATCTTCTCACGGGTTAATGCCCCGCCACCGCCTTTAATCAGTTGCAGGTGTTTGGTCGCTTCGTCGGCACCATCGATATACACAGACAATTCATTAACGCTGTTCAGGCTGATGACCGGGATATGATGTTGTTTAAGTAATTCCTCTGTGATCGCAGAGCTGGCGACGGCGCCGTCGATGCGGTGTTTAATGGTGGCCAGTAATTCGATGAAGAAATTTACCGTACTGCCGGTGCCCACACCGACTACCATATCATCATCAATGTATGGCAAGGCAGCTTCTGCCACACGTTGTTTTTTGTCATTTTGTGTCACGATGTGTCTTCAGCCTTTGGATGGTTTAAGGTTGATGTTATCTTATGTGCATGTTCGATGAATACAAACAATTAATTTCAGAGGCCAGTGAGCGGGTCTATGATGTTGCACGCAAGACTTCGTTGGATTTTGCGCCACAATTATCACGCAATTTAAACAATGATGTACGCTTGAAGCGCGAGGACCAGCAGCCGGTCTTTTCGTATAAATTACGTGGCGCCTATAACATGATGGCGACTCTGTCTGAGCAGGAAAAAAAGCTCGGCGTCGTTACCGCTTCAGCAGGTAACCATGCACAGGGCGTTGCACTGGCTGCCGGAAAACTGGGTATTTTAGCTGTCATCGTCATGCCGAAGACGACACCGGAGATAAAGGTCTCGTCGGTCAGAAACCTGGGTGCAGAAGTTGTCTTGCATGGGAATACCTATGATGAGGCTAAAGAGCGTGCAGATTCCCTGTGTCAATCACAGGCTAAGACCTTCATTCCTCCCTATGATCATCCGCTGGTGATTGCCGGGCAGGCCACAATCGCAGTGGAACTTATGCAGCAACACCCGTCCCGGCCGGATATTATTTTTGTGCCGGTGGGTGGTGGAGGTCTGATTGCCGGGATTGCTACGTATATAAAATCAGTCGATCCTGCGATAAAGATCGTTGGCGTAGAACATAACGAAGCAGCCAGTATGCACCATGCTATTGCGGCAGGGGAAAGAGTGATTCTTGAGCATATCGGTATCTTTGCCGATGGCGCAGCTGTGAAACAGGCGGGGCAGGAGCCATTTAGGATCTGTCGCGAGCTTGTTGAGGAAATTATGTTGGTAAATAGCGACGAGATTTGCGCGGCTGTAAAGGATATTTTCGAGGATACCCGGGCTATACCGGAACCGGCCGGCGCTTTGGCGCTTGCTGGTTTGAAGAACTATGTGGCCAGAGAAGGGATCCAGGGCCAGAACTTGCTGGCGATTTTCAGCGGCGCCAATGTTAATTTTGATCGGCTGCGTCATATCGCCGAGTTGGCCGCCCTGGGCGAGCAGCGTGAAGCCCTGATTTGCACAACTATCCCCGAGCGCCCCGGCAGTTTTCGTGCGTTGTGTCATGATCTGGGGCCTAGACTTATTACGGAATTCAACTATCGCTATGCGGATAACAAGGATGCGCATGTGTTTGCCGGTATCCAGTTGCGCAAAGGTATAGCAGAGAAAGAGGCGCTAATCCAGCATCTGCAGGACAAGGGCTACGGGATCATCGATTTAAGTAATGATGAAGTTGCCAAGATGCACATTCGTTATATGGTGGGTGGGCATGCTTCACAGGCCGAACACGAACTACTCTACCGCTTTGAATTTCCGGAGCGCTCGGGGGCGTTACTGTACTTCCTGACTAACATGGGTGATCGCTGGAATATCAGTCTGTTTCATTATCGTAATCATGGCGCTGCCTATGGCCGTGTGCTGATGGGTATCCAGGTGCCGCCCGGGCAGCGAACAGAATTCCAGGTGTTCCTGGATAATCTGGGCATAGAATATTCCGAAGAGACAGGAAATGCGGCCTACCAGGCATTTCTGAGTTAGTACGGGGCTAGTAATGCTTAACGGTTAATTGCAGAAAAGCTTCCTTCTTCAGGCACGTGACACGAGAGTGGGGGTATCAACCGCGATGCCGTTACAGACTTTTAACTTGAACCGTTGGTTCAAGTGGGTACAGCAGACGGTATATCAGGCTCCCCACCGAGGTGGGTCTGCACAACAATACCGAGGTCAGTCCCCTAGCAAACAAAGACTAGGCTCAAGTTTCGCCGGTCTAAATACGTACATCACAGAAGATACCCTAAAGCTGTCTGGTTCTCTCTTTTCAAAAGGCTATCAAATTATTAAACTTCTGTCGAATCTCCTCCAACCAGTGCATTATCGATCTTGCTTTGCAGGCGTCTTACTGTTGAATCTATACTCTCAGTATAGTCCTCATTTTTTCGTTTGTACGCAATCAATTCATGGGTGATATTCAATGCTGCCATAACGGCAATTCTTTCTGCGCCGATAACCTTGCCGCTGCCTTTTAATTCCTGCATTTTTTCATTTAGAAATTCCACTGCATTATGTAATTGATCGCGTTCCTCTTCAGTACAGGAGATAAGATATTCCTTATCAAGGATTGTAACACTGACCGGTTTAAGGTCTGGACTCATGAACGGGTTTCCATCGCACGCAGCCTGGAGATCATGGACTCGATTCTGCTCCTGGCCCGCTCTGTTTTATCAATTAGAGACGCACGCTCATTTACCAGGTTATCCTGTTGATTACGCAGGGCGAAATTTTCATTTTTTAGCTGATCGACGGTGCGGATGAGTTCGTCCACTCGTCCTTCCAGCGCGGCTAAATCCATCTCGTCATTGTTGTCATGAGTCATATTGTAAGTCCACATCAAAGTTATGCAATGCATGCAAGCTCTAGTATTATTGGTAATCAATATAGAGCGGCGATAGATAGTGGTCAACTATTCAGTGATTATTTGCCTGTGGTCGTAGTTTATCCTAGATTCCGCAGTTAACCGCTACGAGTTGAACATAAGATGATGATAAGCATATCTAATGACATATTATTTGGATTCACCGAATGGGTGAAGGCGCTACAGCATGTATACGCCTACATGGACGTAGGTGGTAGAGCAAC
>JADFPU010000193.1 GCA_022562175.1 Pseudomonadota bacterium
ACATTAACGTCATACTTGAATATAGCTATCTGGACATATAGACAATTCTCAAACAAGTCCAATGCGTTCGGTCATCTTGAAAAATTTTGCCTCGTCAGAAAAATTCGTGGGTAGTTTTCGGTACCGGTAAAGCACCAAGTGCATGATACAAGGCGATTTCAGCGGCATGATAGGTCCGAAAACCGTAAGCTTTTCTGGTAGTCAGTTTTGCTTTGGTGTTAAAACCTTCAACAATACCAATCTGGTAGGAGGTAGCCCGTAGGCTACCCCCTCCCTACAGAACGGTACGTACCGGCCAGGTATACCGCTCCTCGATCAGTAACCGAACCCATCAGGTTCGAGAGAATGTTAATGTAAAGTCATGCAGAAAGACCAATCCACGCACCCTGAACCAGTTAAGGTCCATCACAAACCGCACCGGTCGTCTCATCACCGATTGCCATCGGTTCATCTTGATCCAAACACGGTGTGACTCTTTAGGATCAAAACCTGCCTTAATCATGATCCGTTGGAACTTTCGGGGCTTCTTCCATTTCTTTAACTGTGTCGACCTCAACCGGCTTCGAATCCAGGCATCGAGGTCTCGAAACAGCGTTTTGAATTCCTGAATTCCAAAATATCCCACCCAGCCTCGCAAATAGATGCTCAGATCTTCGATCACTTGGTACATCGATAAAGGGTTGTTCCTCTGCGTCAGTTCCCGGACACGCTCTTTGAACCGCTTCAGTTTTAAAGCCGGCTATTATTTTACATATCCTATTGATTGTAATAGTAAAAATAATGGGCTTTATGTAAGCACTATATTATTCAACTTTCACACAAAGACTCCGACATAATGCTCATGTACGGTTACTTTCCGTATAAATTGACAAAGACACTAATAATTACTAGAATTTGATTATGAATACGGATTTCTTCCGTACGTATTTAGAGAATTAGATTGGAGAAAGAAAATGGCTACTGCCCGTTTCGACATGAAATTAGATGAAAAGATTAAAGCAAAAGCAGTGAAGGCGAGTGCTCTGCTAAGAGTTAGCCTCACTGATTATGTCGCGAGTCTTATGGATGAGAATGCAACCCAAGTAATAGCTCAACATGAAAGTATTACCGTTAAAAATGACGTTTTCGATCGGTTTATGGATGCTTGTTCACAAGCACGCGAACCAAACCAGGCTTTGCGAGATGCAGTAGCTTTTACGCAAGAAAATGGTATTAAATGACATGGGCTAAAGAGTTTGTAGAACTTGATAAAGCTATACATGACAGGGAGTCATTCGATTGTGGAAAAACTGAATTAAACGACTTCATTAAAACTGAAGCCGCAAAACACATGAAGGCGGGAATAAGCAGAACAATGTTATTGCCCGCCTCTACCCCATTGCCTAATGGCAAATACCCCATATGTGCCTTCTACACTATAGCCCCCAGTTCTATTAATAGAGAAGATCTCCCTCAAGAACTAGCAAAAAAATTACCTCATTATCCTGTACCAGTATTTTTACTTGCACAGTTGGCTGTTCATCATGAATACCATAAACAAGGTTTGGGGGAAATCACTTTAGTTAAGTCTCTTAAATACTTCGTGGAGATTAATTTTCATCTGAGAGCCTATGCGATTATCGTTGACTGTATAGATAAAGAAGCTGAACAATTTTACTTAAAATATGATTTTCAAGAATTGTGCAAACACAATGATAAGCAGCGTATGTATATCCCAATGAAAACTGTACAAAAACTATTTTAAAAAAACACAGGATGAAAATAAAAGCGCTTCCATTTCTGAGAGCAAATAGAGCAAATAGGGGACACCGATAATTTAATAAGTTAATTGCTCTATCGGTTATGCTAAGTTAAGCTTAGCCGATGCCAAGAACAGGACGCTTACATATCCCCGGTGGTTGTTACCATGTGATGGGCCGTGGCTTGGAACGACGGCGTATTTTCAACCAGGCTGATGATAAAAATGATTTCCTGGAACGCTTAGGGAATATATTAGCGCAAACAGACGGGCAGTGCCTGGCGTGGGCGATAATGTCAAACCACTATCACTTGTTGATGCGAGTCGGGGCACAACCCTTGAGCAAACTGATGTCCCCACTACTAGGTGGTTATGCAAGTAGTTATAACCGCCGTCATCGTCGAAGCGGTTACGTGTTTCAAAACCGCTATAAATCCATTCTTTTTGATGCAGACAGCTATTTGCTTGAACTCGTCCGCACTATTCACTTGAACCCGATAAAAGCGAAGATACTGAAGTCCCTGTCCCAACTGGATCGCTACCACTGGACAGGCCATGCCGGCCTGCTAGGGATACACTCTCAGTCTTGGCAAGCCATAGAGCCGGTATTAGGCTTATTTGGCAAACGCATAGCCACTGCCAGGCAACGCTATCGTGAATTTATGGCTGAAGGGATAAAGACCAAGATAGCACCTGAGCTATCCGGTGGTGGTTTGATACGAAGTTATGGGGGCTGGGAAGCGATCCAGGCATTGAGGCAGGATCATATTGTACGAGTCGGAGATGAGCGGATACTGGGAGACAGTGATTTTGTTGAGCAGGCACTAAAAGCCGATGCACTTCAGTTAAAGGAAAAGACAGCGATACAACGAGCGGGATGGGATATAAAGACACTCATACAGCGGGTTTGTGCGTATTGTGAAATAGCGCCAAATCAGTTGAAACAAAAAGGCCGGTCAAATAATCTCTCCCTGGCAAAGGCGCTGATTTGTTACTGGGGCACAGAGCATATCGGTGCCACGACGAATGAGCTGGCAGACAGGTTAGGCATGAGCCAACCTGCTGCATCGCAAAGTTCAAAGAGAGGGCGTGAATATTGCCGTGAGCAGAGCATAGAGATGGAAGGTATTTGTTAATGGAATTATGATGGTTGAATCTGTTAACTTATTATATTATCAGTGGCCTCAATTCTAAGATAATTCTCAAGCGCATAGTGTTAAACGAGTAACATGCACTCAGACACTAATACTAAACAAGCTGCCGGCACGTGCGAAAACCTGGGCATTATCGGCCATTTTGAAGGCATCGCTGATCTCAACGGCGGTAGTGTGGGATTCTCCACTATGTTGGCCACCGCAGACGGCGCATTTGGTATGTGTTTCCAGTGCCTTCTCTGACGCTAACTCTGTGCCTTGCTCGATGCTTGTTTCAGTATCAATGCCCTGGTCGGTAGAATCAGCCGTCCTATCAACGCTGCTCTGTTGCCGACTTTCGCGCGCCTGCTGTGCAATTTCGGCACGGGCCCTGACTTCCATCGCTGCGGCATTGGCAGCTACTGCGCGATCCTGGGCTGAAGGTTGTGCCGGAGCGTTCGCTGCACGTTGAATCTGCTGTGCTTTGGCAGCAGTTGCTTGCGGATCACCCGATACAGCTGAGGTATCGATCTGCACTTCACCGCCTACTGCATAGGAGCGTCCATCCGGCCCACGTTGAAACTGGAAGCTCGGACCGCCTCTTGCCAGAGAACCGGCGGCTGCTACATGGGCCTGTTCATGGGCACGTACTTCACGATCACGCACTCGCAACTCTTGCAATTGCCTAAGCTCCGCCTCCGTTAACTTAGTCTCTGCATCGGCAAGGTTCATGGTTGACAACCTGGCCGGTTTGTCTTCGCCGCTGCTTGAGTCGGCGTCATCGCTTATCTCGTCAGTATTATCAGACGCATTGATCGGGTTTTTATCAGCAGGGCTGTTTGAAAAATTTCCTGGATTATTGATGACCGCCTGTGCGTCATTGAATACCCCTTCATCCGCAATGTTTGCCCGTGAACTTATTGGCTTGGCTGCATCAGCCTGCGGGTTCGCTGCTACTCTGGCGGGATTATCCTGCTCCGTTTGCCTGTCCCGAGTATTTGCATCGATCGGATTGACAGGTGCTACCGACGCAGCAGTACGTGCAAAAAGCTGATTTTGATGCGAATGTATTTGTCCCGGTTGCGAGCCTATAACCATGTTTGCTTCTGGAGCAGAATTTACAGTATGTACAACTTTATCGGCAGTTTTGAATGAAACTTTAATTTTTTTTCAAAAAAATACGCAAATGCCGTTTTGACACTTAAAAACACAAGCTGTTTGAATGATGATCTATGTCATACAAAGGCAAGTTTCTTGTGAATAAAAGCCCCGTTCAGGATAATATAGTCACAAGATATGTATTTCAGCAAGCTAATACGGCCTGTAGAATTCTATATAAATCATAGTCATGGCAAAGACAATTCGATTTGGCACCTATGTGCGGGCGATCACTGTTCGACAGAAGCATATCAGCTATAACGATCTTGCTCCGGTACTTGAGACAGATGCACAAGGCAATGACTTGCCATATCGCCCACCGAAACTGGCACTACGCGGCATTGATATTTATCGACTGGTGCAGCCTTATATCAGTGTCAGACTATGGGACCAAATCAAGGCCGTTGTACCCCTCGCCGCATATTTGTTTCTCTTTCAGTTACTGATCCTGCAGCAGCATGTCGTCGATTCATGGGTCATTACTGCCGGACTAATATCCGTCATCGTCGGCCTTATGTTATTTATGGAAGGTCTTAAAGTCGGCCTGATGCCATTTGGTGAGACGATAGGTAATGTTTTACCCTCGAAATCATCCTTGCCCGTCGTATTGCTGATTGCCTTCCTGCTGGGTATAGGAGTGACCTTTGCCGAGCCGGCCATCGGTGCATTACAGGCGGCAGGCGCCATTGTAGATGTGAACACTGCCCCCTATCTTTATACATTGTTAAATGACTGGTCTGGTACGCTGGTATTGGTCGTCGGCATGGGGGTAGGCATGGCAACCGTGCTGGGCACCCTGAGATTTATTAATGGTTGGAGTCTTAAACCGCTCATCTATGCCACAATCATTCCGACTATTGGCCTGACCATTTATATTTCACAGGATCCGGAACTGAGCAAGATTTTGGGCCTGGCATGGGATTGCGGTGCAGTAACAACGGGCCCCGTAACAGTACCGCTGGTATTGTCGCTGGGGATAGGTATCGCTGCTGCTGCCGGCAAGGGGAGTTCTTCACTGTCCGGTTTTGGCATTGTCACACTGGCCTCGCTGTTTCCCGTTCTCGGGGTAGAGCTGTTGGCGTTGGTGGTCGCCGAGAC
>JADFPU010000194.1 GCA_022562175.1 Pseudomonadota bacterium
GCGCCATCGGAGCCACCGCATTAACGCGGATGCCTTTTCGCACCAGCTCCTTGGCGTTGGCCATGGTAAGGCCGATCAGGCCGGACTTGGCTGCGGCATAGTTGGACTGGCCAACGTTGCCATGCAGCCCGACGCCGCTGGTCATGTGCACGATGCTGCCGTTGATCTTGTTGGCGGTCCAGTATTTCACTGCGGCCTGGGTATTCATAAAGGCCCCGCGCAGGTGCACGTAGATCACATCGTCCCACATCTCCTCGGTGATCTTTTGAATCATCTGGTCACGGGTTTGTCCGGCGTTATTCACCAGACCATGCAGCGAACCGAACTCAGTGACCGCGGTGTTCACCAGGAGCTCCGCCGTCTCCTTGCTGCCAACGCTGGCGATCACGGAGATCGCCTTACCGCCGGCGGTCCGGATCTCCTCGGCGACCTTGTCTGCGTTGCGCTTTTCCGGATCAACGCTGTTGATCACCAGGCTGGCGCCTTCTTTGGCCATCTGCAAGACGACACCGCGTCCGATACCGCGTCCAGAGCCGGTCACGATGATAACCTTACCGTCAAGTTTACCCATGCTATGTTTGCCTCCTGAATTAATTAAGTGGGTGGTATTACGGCCTCCATTATAACATCAGTGAGGATTGGCAAAAGGAGATTAAAAACGCTTATTTAATAATCGATTGTCACTGACCCTGTCGATTTCTCGCAGAGTAGCGTTGTCTTCATAGCCGATATAGATGAAATAGCCGGGATTGGCCAGCGGCCGGCTATCGATATCAATCACCTGTCTCAGGTCGTTTACTGTCTAGTGCCGCACCTTGGTGGATAGTTGTGCTTCGATCATGTTATTCCCCGTTCATTTATTTACATGTCAAAACATTAATGCATAACTGTCGGCCAATTGGATATGGTGTTCTTGTTCGATGATGGATTCAAGCATGGGCACGAGTCCCATCTCTTCATGCAGGGTTTGTGATGTTTGTTCTTCGAATATTTGCATTGTTATTTCGTTTACTGCCCTGTTTTACAACCTGACCAAGCCTGACTGAGTGCTCAAAAGCATAGGGCCAATGTATTTAACCCTATTAATAGTATAATAATACTATAATAGGATTATCAAAGCATATGTTCATGGAGTAAGGCGTTTTAACAAAGTCACACAACTAAGAAAGTGATGTTGATTACGCGCCGCCCAAACTCGTGATGGGTACGGTTCGGGATGTCTGGTCTTAAACAAACTTCAGCTATTTTTTTGATTGCATCTATAGAGCAAATAGTACTGGTTGGAATCAACCAGCGCGATACACAATATGGTTGCATTAAACCAGATAATACAAGCTGTTATTGCCTGTAAAAATTACTGTCAAAAAAAATATATTTATACATCTGAAAACAGGCATTAAATTGTTAATGATATCACTGCTTTTTCGATCTGGATCGGTAGAGTGATGTTTTTTCCATCAAATACATCAACATGGGCCCGGTTTTTGCTCAGCATAGCTGCTCGCCAGAATAAAAATATTATTTTTCATTTTCCCATCAGGAGTATTTATGTATCACTTTGCTCATTTTCGTTTTTTTCTTTTGTTTTTAACAATCGGATCATTGTTACAGACAGTGTCAGCGCAAACAGCATTGAATCCGGACAAACTTGAAGAACTCATCGTTACGTCTAGTAGAGTTGAAAAATCATTACTGGAACTTCCTTCTGCAGTTACCATTATCAACCAGAATGATATTCAACTCGGCCGACAGCAACTGGGATTGGATGAATCCCTGAACCGGGTGCCGGGACTATTTTCTCAAAATCGATACAACTTTACCCAGGACCTGCGAATATCCATTCGCGGTTTTGGTGCACGTGCGAGCTTCGGCATTCGCGGCATCAAGGTGTTTGTCGATGACATTCCCTCTACATTGGCCGACGGACAAAGCGGCGTCGATGATGTTGACCTCGGCTCAGTACAGCGTATAGAAGTTATCCGTGGGCCTTCTTCATCACTGTATGGTTCAGCATCAGGCGGTGTGATCAGTCTGTATACTGAAGACGGGCCAGAGACACCTTTTGCCGAGGCCAATATTACGATCGGCGGATTCGATCAGCAGAAATACCAATTTAAGGTCGGTGGTCAATATGATCGTTTGAACTACCTGGTAAATGTCTCCTATCTGTCGATGGACGGCTTTCGTGATCATTCAGAGGTTGAACATACTTTGCTCAACAGCAAGTTTCGCTATGACATAGATGATAGCTCAAGCTTGACGATGATAATTAACGCCGCAGACTCACCGACTGCCAATGACGCCGGCGCTATTACCGCCGCAGATGTCGCCGCCGATCCACAACAGGCACAACCCCGCAACCTGAGATCCAATGCAGGTGAAGAATTCGACCAACAAAAGATCGGTTTTGTCTATCGCAAATCTTTTAATGAAAATCATCAGATCACCCTGCGCAATTATTACCTTTGGAAGAACTTCCAGACCTTTCTGCCTATTGGCACACATATTCCATTTGTGGCTGACGATGGCGTAGTAGAGTTTGATCGGTTTTTCTTCGGCGGCGGTGCGCAGTACACTTACACCGGTACGCTGTTTGGCCGGCCTAACCGTTTCACCGCTGGTTTCGATATTGATATTCAGGAAGATGACCGGCAACGCTTCTTGAATAATGCGGGAGTCAAAGGGGCCTTGAGTTTTGATCAGCTTGAAGAAGCCGAATCTTATGGTTTCTACTTCCGCAATGAATTCGCCATTACAGACACGCTGGAATTTACCTTTGGCGGGCGTTATGACATGCTGAACTTTTCAGTCGATGACCGCTTTCTGGCCAATGCCGATCAATCGAGTAAACTTGATTTCGATGAGTTCAGCCCCACGCTCGGACTGGCCTGGAACCCACTGCCAGGGCTTCATCTCTATAGCAATTATGCGACCTCGTTCGAAACACCTACGTTTACTGAACTGGCCAACCCAGCGCGTAATTCGAACGTCGATCTTGGTGGTTTTAACAATGTTAAGGCACAGACAGCCGACAGCTTTGAAGTAGGCATAAAAGTCAGCCTGTATGATCGTCTGTTGTTTGATGTGGCCGTCTATACCATGCAGATAGATGACGAAATCAGCAATATTAGTACCACTGGTACGCGTGGTGTTTTCACCAATGCCGATACACAGCGTAAAGGGCTTGAAGCCAGCGTGGTCGCCGATATTTTTATGGGCCTGAAATTAACGGCTGCCTACACCTATTCGGATTTTGAATTCGATAACGTTCCGGATAACACAGCATGGGAAGGTAACAAACTGCCCGGCCTTCCGGATCATCAGTTCTATGCCGAGCTGGCCTATACCCATGACTCCGGCCTGTATGTGGTGTGGGATATTCTTTATATTGATAAATTCTTTGCCAATAATGCCAATACCGCCATTAACGAGTCTTCCATCGTCGCCAACCTGCGCGCTGGTTATAGAGGCCGTATCGGTAAATGGGCGGTATCACCCTTTGTTGGGCTAAACAATATGTTCGATGAGAATTACATTAGTAATGTCAGGATCAATGGATTTGGCGGACGTTTGTTTGAACCGGCACCGGATTTCAACGTCTATGCCGGCCTCACTCTCAGGCATAGCTTTTGATCCCTCCTTCACCTCGATAATAAATAAGATACACATTTCAATTTATCGCCGTAAAGCCATTGAAGGCTCTACGGCGAACCCCATGTAACGCGTATGCCATAGATAGAAATGACAGCGCAGATTAAACTCAGGTAAATAAATCTGTTACCTTTTTTTGTTACCTTTTTTCGCAAGGTTCAACTATCAATTATGAAGCGATCATTGGTATGGTATACACGAAAATTCAAACAACGGGATAAGGTCATTATCATGGCTTACAAGAGTTGACATTATACCTAGAACGAAATTGGCGAACACTTCTGTATTAGTCATACGACTGTAAGCAGAATTGTGAGGTAAACTGATGTGCAAATGAAGACCTAACCCTGCAGGATCCTTCTTTTGCATACGCAAAAGGCGCGCCTCTTCTGTCTGCCACTGAACTCAACCGTTATGACTCTATAAATCAGGAAGTCTACCAAAAATGACGATGGTAACTAACATAAGACATTTCCTGGACGAAGAGGATGAAATTCCTGATCTTCCCCTAGAAGCAAAGGCATTATTATCCTTCTTAGGGAGTATTGTAGAAGCTGCCACTATTGCTTACGACAGACCAGTTACGTTAGTAGATGTAAAATGCCGTGCAACTGTAGACGGAAAAACATGTCTCGGAGAAATAGAAGCTTGGGTTTATGCCGAAGACAATAATATTGGCTGGGAATGCCTAGAGTGCGAAGATGATGGAATTATCAGTGAATGGGTCGGAACTATCTGGGATCGTCGTGACTATGTTTGCCATTGAACACCGTCATAACGAGGTGTTCAAACCGCCCGCTGCGTGGGCTGGGACCTCTCCGCAAGCTTCGCTTACTCCGCCCCCCTTAACACGACGTTATGTTTAATAGGAAGATAATGGTTTGAAGTTAAGCTTAAAGTTCCCGCCGGTTGCACAAGGAATAGTCGCCATATTACTCATTTGGCTATTTGATCGATATGCGCCTCTTTACCATATCAAATTTATTTATCAGAGTATTGTTGTGTGGGCATTGATCGGAACAGGCGTAATTGTCGCATTATCAGGAATTTTCGCATTTATAAAATTGAACACAACTGTAGATCCAAGGTGTCCGGAAAAAGCAAGTAAGCTTGTGATTATCGGCATTTACAAATATTCTCGCAATCCAATGTACCTTGGCCTTCTGTTGGTAATAACCGGTATTGCCGTTTATTCTGGTTCTCTTTCGAGTATTTTTGTAGTCGCATCATTTGTAGCATTTATCACTAAGTACCAAATAGTGCCGGAAGAAGTAGCGCTTCAAGAAATATTTGGTGAAAGTTACGCTCATTATGTCCAAAAAGTTCGGCGTTGGTTATAAAAACAAGGTCTTCCGCAGAATCTGTGGGTTAGCACGAGATACATGCGAATGAAAACTTTTTTAACTACACGGGGTTATATTTGAAATACGGCGTTTCATTCCTGTGTTCACCTTTATCCGACAGATAAAAATA
>JADFPU010000195.1 GCA_022562175.1 Pseudomonadota bacterium
TTTGGCACAACGGCGCGTCATATCGAAGGCATCTTCGTTTGTAACCAGCACCGTACCATCAAGGATACCGGTATTAGCGGATGTGGGTTCAATGTGACAGTTTTCACCAATACTTAATAAACCGACTGAATCAATTTCCCTAGCATGCGGAACTCCTTGCCCCTGACACTGCCCTTACGCCAGACCAGACCAATTTCACGATAACTATCCGCAGGCAATGGATAGGTCTTGACCCGGGTATTTTTTAATATGGATGATCCCCTGGCCATTGCAGGTAAATAGGTCACCCCCAGGTCCGCATCTACCATCTGGATTAATGTCAGTAGACTACTCGCTTTGATCGGACTTAGCTTGGCCATATTGCGGATCTTGCAGGCGGCAAGTGCATGATCGCGCAGACAGTGCCCATCTTCCAGTAACAAAACACTCTCCGCCGGTAGTTGTTGAGTCGTGTAATGTTCAGGGTCAACCAGTTTGGTGCCTTGCCGGCATGCGAAATAAAACGGATCTTTAAACAGGCTCATGGTTTCTGTATTACGCAGATCGTATGGCAGGGCGATCAGGATAAGGTCCAGTTCACCAGTCATTAGACGATCATATATGCGTTGGGTGAAATCTTCTCGTAGATAGAGCTTTAGCTTGGGATAGGCTTTGCGCAGTTTGGGTAAAATCTTTGGCAGCATAAACGGGGCAATGGTCGGAATAACACCGAGTTTTAGCTGACCGCCCAGGGGTTGCTGTTGTCCCTGGGCGATGTCCACCAGGCCTTCCATATCACGCAGCACGAGCCGCGCCTGGGTGGCGATATCTTTACCGATATTCGTGATGGTAACGGATTTATTGGTGCGATCGACGAGTTGCACGTTCAGTACCGATTCCATTTCGCGTATCGCGACACTGAAGGCGGATTGTGACACGAAACAGGCCGCGGCAGCTTTACTGAAATGCTGAAGCCGTTCCAGTTTCACGAAATAACGTAACTGTTTAACTGTCGGTAGATTAATCATGATCATATCCTCTGCTGCTACAATGTTGTATAAATATACGTTCTATTTTATATATCATTATAATATAAATTATATATTTTATTTATGATTAAAATAGCCATAAACTAGCTCCAATCAGTATTTATAGAAAAAGGAGACATCGGCATGAGCATCAACATCGGTATTTCAGAACAGGATCGTCAGACCATTGCCGAAGGTTTATCCAAGGTTCTGGCTGACAGTTATACACTATATTTAAAAACTCATAACTATCATTGGAATGTAACAGGTCCGTTGTTTAATACATTGCATCTGATGTTTGAAACCCAATATACAGAACTTGCCACTGCTGTTGATGAAATTGCAGAACGAATTCGTGCTTTGGGAGTTTATGCTCCCGGTTCATACAAGGCATATTCAGCAATAACTGAAATAGAAGAAGAGACAGCTGTGCCCAATGCGGAAGAGATGATTCGTCAACTCGTGATCGGACAAGAAACGATTGTTCGCAGTGCACGGGCAGTGTTACCGGTTGCAGGTAAAGCTAATGATGAACCGACGGCAGATCTACTGACTCAGCGTATGCAGGTACATGAAAAAAATGCCTGGATGCTACGCAGTATGCATGAAAACAACCAGGAGGAATTATGATGTCGAAAAAAAATACATTAACCACAGAATCAGGAGCTCCCGTTGCTGATAATCAGAATTCTCAAACAGCGGGACAAACTGGCCCCGTGCTGTTACAAGATCAGCACTTAATAGAAAAACTAGCGCGTTTTAACAGGGAACGTATTCCTGAACGCATTGTGCATGCGCGCGGCTCTGGTGCCTATGGTCATTTCGAAGTCACACAAGATGTGACGAAATGGACCAAGGCGAAATTTTTGAATGAAGTTGGCAAAAAGACAGAAGTATTTGTTCGCTTCTCAACCGTTGCCGGCTCACGCGGTGCAGCTGATGCTGTAAGAGATCCGCGTGGTTTTGCGGTTAAGTTCTATACCGAAGACGGTAACTATGACCTGGTCGGTAACAATACGCCGATCTTCTTTATCCGCGATCCGTTGAAGTTTCCGGATTTTATTCACTCACAGAAATACGATCCGTACACTAACCAACAGGAACCGGATAACGTCTGGGACTTTTTTTCTCTATCACCGGAGGCTACCCACCAGTTCACGATTCTGTTCAGCGACCGGGGTATTCCTAAATCCTATCGTCACATGAACGGTTATGGTTCACATACATTTCAGTGGGTAAATGCTGAAGGTGAGGCCTTCTGGGTGAAGTATCACTTTAAGACTGATCAGAGCATTGAATGCCTGACGTCAGAACAGGCCGCAGAGATTGCAGGTAATAGTGCAGAGCATCACCATATTGATCTGCTGCATGCCATTGATAACGGTAACCCGCCGTCCTGGACCGTGAAGGTACAAATTATGCCGATCGCCGAGGCGCGTGAATACCGCTTCAATCCGTTTGACCTGACCAAGGTCTGGCCGCATGGCGATTACCCAATCATGGAGATCGGCAGGATGACGCTGGATCGAAATCCGGATAACTACTTTGCCGATGTTGAACAGGCAGCATTTGATCCAGGCCACTTTGTTCCCGGTATAGGACCTTCTCCCGACAAAATGTTACAGGGGAGACTTTTCGCATATGGTGATGCGCATCGTTACCGACTAGGGATTAACCACACGCGCCTGCCGGTCAATTGTCCACATGCTACCAAGGCACAGAATTACGGTCGTGACGGTTTCATGCGCTTTGATGATAACGGCAAGGGCAGCAAGAACTATGAGCCGAACAGCTTTGATGGTCCGGTACAAAGTAATGAAAATTTGTATGCACCTCTGGAGATACATGGCGTGACCGGTTCACATGAATGGGTCAAACACAAGGAAGATGATGACTTTGTACAAGCCGGTAACCTCTATCGCTTGATGGATGAAGCTCAGAGAAAACGTCTGGTCGATAACATTGCCGGCAGTCTGTCACAGGTCTCCAGGCAGGATATCATCGATCACAGTATTCAACACTTCAGTAATGCAGACAAAGAGTACGGTAATCGCATTACAGAAGCTGTTAATGAATTAAAGAAAATCGAGTCTAACCAGATTTCCCAACGAACTTTCCAACCATTTTAAGTTGATGCAATGATTTGAATTAAAACGTAAACACGGGCTTCATTCTCTCTGTAGATTCAGGTCAACAGAAAGGAGGCGAAGCCCGTGAGCAACCTGAAGTTGCTGAACAAAATACTACGCCATATAGCCAGAAAATTTAATTTTATCCCTATAATCAGGAGAACATTAATGTTTGAAAATAAAGAAGGACAAAGAATCCCAAATACAACATTCCGTACCCGGCGTGACCATGAATGGGTTGATATCACCAGTGAAGACATATTCGCTGGCAAGACAGTCATTGTATTTTCACTGCCCGGGGCCTTTACCCCAACCTGTTCATCTTCGCATGTGCCGCGGTTTAACCAGCTTGCCAAGGTGTTCAAACAACATGATGTTGATGACATCGTGTGTATGTCTGTAAATGATGCATTTGTAATGAACGAATGGAAGAGTGAACAGCAGGCCGATAACATTACGTTCATCCCGGATGGTAATGGTGAATTTACCGACGCTATGGACATGTTAATAGATAAAGGCGAGCTTGGTTTCGGCAAGCGATCCTGGCGTTATTCGATGCTGGTCAAGGACAGTGTCATCGAAAAGCAATTTATCGAACCACAGGAGCCGGGCGATCCCTATCAGGTCTCCGATGCTGACTCTATGCTGGCATATATCGCACCGAACGAGAGTAAGCCATTGGACGTAAGCATATTGTCACGCAAGGGATGTGAGTATTGCACCAGAGCTAAAGGACTGTTACACGATGCCGGTATTGAGTTCGAGGAACTGGAACTGAACAATGACTATACGGATCGCAGTTTACGTGCCATCGCAGGTACTACCACGGTTCCCCAGATCTTTATCAATGGCGATTATATTGGTGGTGCCGATGCGTTAGAACAGTGGATATCTTCGAAACAAGCTGCATAGACAACCACTCATTAATGAAGGCGGGCATTGCCCGCCTTTTTTTATTAACTAGTGCCCATCCAGGAAGAATAACTCTTGCCAAGGCGCAAAGATCGCAAAGTTATAAGATATTGGTATAAAAGCATATTGCGATTTCTTGCATGGCGTGTTTGCACCTTGGCGATAAAAATTATAGCGTTTATGGATGGACACTACTATGCTTCATCAATGTAAAAGGAAAGCTTTGCATGGGATCCTGGAAAGGATTTGCTGAATATAGACAAACTTGGCATCTCGTTTTTTGCAGCACAATATGCATTTTTATGAACAAGAAGATTAAATACACTGATGAACCCCTTGGCGAATTAAAAGTTATTTCAGACTTGCTTCCATCTCCCGAGGAATTAGCTTTTCGTGATGACACTATCATTGCAGCAAGTGGAACTTCAGCCAACCATATTGGATTATTTGTAACAGGAGAACCTGACTCTCTAGATAACATTGGAAATTCTGGAACTCTCCAAATACCAATTTTAGATGATGGAAGTCCTTCTGTAACTGATTTGAATCAAGCATTTGGTGCATTTGATGGAGCATTTGGTTATGAATCTGTAGATGAAAGATTATACGTTAGAGAATCATCTACACGTTGGGTTTTCTTTAATACCGACGGTGCTGTAACATAATCTTTATTTTATAATCCATCATTTTACCAAAATACCTTAATTGTAAAAAATTTCTTTTAGTTATTGAAAAATGTCAATCTTTGGACTTCCAGATTTATTACATCAGGTAGGTGTTGATATGGGAGATTTAGAATATATCGAAGGTAAAGTTTTAGCTAGTAATTATTTTCAAGTTTCAGGAGATATTGATGCATTAAATGATACTATAGAGTTTATCCCTGCAAGTGGAAAAACAGCATTTATGATAGAGGCAAAAATTTCAATGTCAACAAATCCGTTTATTGCCGTTAGTTCAGGAGTAGGTGTTACTCAAAATGCAAATGATCAAATTGTGGCAGATGTACTTATAGATACAGTAGTAAAGGCGAAAGGCACTTGAGGGATGGGTATATCTGCACAACAAGGTTCAGGTA
>JADFPU010000025.1 GCA_022562175.1 Pseudomonadota bacterium
GTCCATGTAGGCGTATACATGCTGTAGCGCCTTCACCCATTCGGTGAATCCAAATAATATGTCATTAGATATGCTTATCATCATCTTATGTTCAACTCGTAGCGGTTAACTGCGGATTCTAGGATCATGCCCCACTCCCTAAAATATTCCGCACCAGCTGTCTGTCACTAAACGGATAACGTTTGCCGGAGATTTCCTGATATGTTTCGTGACCTTTACCCGCAATCAGAACAATGTCTTCGGCAACAGCTGAATCGATGGCGCATGTGATTGCCTCTGCCCTGTCAGGCGTAACGATTACACGCTCTGCATGCCGCATACCGGCAAGGATATCCTGAATGATGGATTCGGGTTGTTCGTTTCTTGGGTTGTCACTGGTGACAATTACCTGATCAGCGTATTGTTCCACAATACGCCCCATCTCCGGTCGCTTGTGCGTGTCTCTATCACCGCCACAGCCAAACACACAAATGAGTCTTCCTTTACATTGTTGGCGTAAGGAAGACAGACTCTTTTCCATGGCATCTGCTGTATGCGCATAATCGACGATGACACATGCATGACCCTGCACAGCAAACGGTTCCATTCTGCCGGGCACGCTGGAAACACCGGACAATCTCTCCAGCGCCTCATGAAAAGGCACATTCAGCAAACAGAGGGTAGACAGGCAGGCTAGTAGATTATAAGCATTAAATCTGCCGATCAGCCGGGCCTCTAATTGCCCGCGTCCCCAGGGACTGTCGATCTCCAGGCACAGAGACTCTATACGACTGTAGCGAATGATAGCCGTTACCGTTTCAGAATCCTCTACATGTTCGGTAAATTCATCAACGATCCCGTATTTGACCAAACGTAATTTATCAGATAGCTCTGCGCATAATTTCCTGCCATATTCATCATCGCAGTTGATAACAGCACACTCCAGTTCCTTCGTTAAGAACAACCGCCTCTTCACTTCTGCATAAGTCTGCATGTCTCCATGATAATCCAGGTGCTCAGCAGTCAAATTGGTAAATACAGCAATATTAAACTTTACCCCTTTCACACGACACTGTTCGATCCCATGAGATGAGACTTCCATCGCTACAGTGTTAATACCCTCATCACACATGTCTGCAAGTAGTCGTTGCAGTGTGATCGGATCCGGTGTCGTATTCATCCCGGCATGCAGCCGCGGCAACTGACCATAGCCTAATGTGCCGATCAAACCGGCCTCATTACCTTCGTACCCGGCAAGCGCCTGTGCAAGAAAATAACAGACGGATGTCTTGCCATTCGTTCCTGTAACACCGACGATATTGAGATGTTCTGATGGATAGCCGAAAAAACGATTTGCGATGGCGCCTACTTGGTAGCGGAGATTAGCGACCGGGATAAGCGGCACAGCGTAACTTTCTGCATCATATTCAAACCCGGCATCTACCGCTACAGCAATTGCACCCGCTGCCAATGCATCATGAATATAATCAACGCCGTTGGCTTGCGCACCCTGATAGGCAAGAAACAAATCACCCTCATTAGTCCTGCGACTATCACAGCTTAGACCGGTAATGTTTGCTCCGTGTTTGTCCAATACATACTCGCTGATCCCCTCCAGCAAGACATGCATGGGGAAACCGCTTGTCGATGCGCCTAATGCCATCATTGTCCTATGCCCTGCAATCCCTGACGGGTATTTTCTACCATGAGCACCTGACCATCGAGTGACGGCAGATCATCAGGAGGAATATCAAGTATCCTTAATGCACCTTCCATCACTTTCGCAAAGACAGGGGCAGCAACCTGACCTCCATAGTGTTGCCCACGTTGTGGTTCATCAATGACCACTACCATCACCAGGCGCGGATCGCTTGCGGGCGCCATGCCGGCAAATAAAGACATATACCGATCTTCAGCGTAACCACCTCTAATGGCCTTATGTGCAGTGCCTGTTTTTCCGGCAACGCGGTAACCCTTGACTGCGGCTCGTTGACCTGTGCCGCCTGGTTGCACCACTGTCTCAAGCATATCCTTAACCTGCTGCACAAGTTCGGCTGCTAACACGCGCTTACCTGTAACCGGCTCATTCACCCGCTGGAAGGAAATAGGTTTCAACAAACCACCTGCGGCAATCACAGAATAGGCCCGCGCCAGTTGCAGCATTGTCACAGAAATTCCATGACCAAACGAGATAGTCGCCAATTCGACTTCAGACCAGTTGTTATAATTGTTAAATATACCGGCGGACTCACCGGGGAAACCGCTGCTGGTAGATTCACCAAAGCCAACCCTGGAATATAAATCCCATAACTTCCTAGGCCCCAGCGACAACGCTATCTTGCTTGCAGCAACATTACTCGACTTCTTGATAGTGTCTGAGACATTAATGTTGCCGTAATTCCGGACATCCCGAATCGTATGATTACTTACTTTAAAGTAACCTGGGCTTGTCTCAATTTTCGAAGCAGGCGTATACAACCCGGATAAAAGCGCGGCAGCAATTGTGAATGGTTTCAAGGTTGATCCGGGTTCAAACACATCTGTCACGGCCCGGTTTCGGTAGTAATCACTTTTAAAGCCACTTCGATTATTCGGGTTATAAGATGGTTGACCGACCATCGCCATTATTTCCCCCGTGACACTATCGAGCATAACCAGCGAACCTCCGCGAGCCTGGTGGTAAGCGACAGCAGACTTCAGTTCCCGATAGGCAAGATACTGTACCCGCCGATCAATACTCAATATCAACTGCTGACCGGGACTGGCTGAATGTATATTCTCGACATCCTTGACTATATGTCCAAGCCGATCTTTCAATACACGCTTTTTCCCTGGCTCGCCCCTCAACCAGTGATCATAGGCAAGCTCCAGACCCTCTTGCCCTACATCGTCAATATTAGTAAAGCCAATGATGTGTGAAGTCACTTCACCTGCAGGATAATAACGCTTGTACTCTCGCTGTAGATGTATGCCGGCAATGGACAGGGATTCAACGATCCGGGCCTGATCGGGAGTTATGTGTCGCTTTAAATAAACAAACTCCCTGCCAATCCTGTCCTGTAACAACTGTAATAAAAACCGCTCATCCATACCAATCGCTGCTGCGAGCTTTGCTATATTATTTTTTTCAGTCAGAACTTTATGAGGCTCTGCCCAGACCGATTCGACCGGTGTGCTGATGGCCAAAGGCTCATTATTACGATCAACTATCGCGCCTCTGTGCGCAGGAACCTGAACAACCCGCAAGGAACGCGCATCGCCATGATTGCGCAGAAAATCATTTCTTAATACCTGCAAATCAATTACTCGCCACAACAGCAAAACTGTCACTGCCATAAAGGTAATAATCAGTAACCATCGCCTGCCCGAATATATTATTATTTCCTGGCTCTTAATCATTGCAGTAACAATATCAGTGAATTCGTGTCGGGCTCTATCATGCCTAACTGCATTCGCGCAAGACTCTCTATCCGATCATCTGTCGCCCAGGTACTTTGCTCCAGTTGCAACCGGCCCCATTCCTCATTGAGTTCATCACGTACCTGTTGCAAACCCTGAATCTCTACAAACAGCTTCCTGACCTGATGCTGGGCAACAACAACTTCTATAGCCGAAACAAAAACAACTACAATAAAGACTATTCCCAGGAAGTTTTTCATGCCGCTATTTTTTCCATGACTCTAAGCACAGCACTACGTGATCTCGGGTTTTCGTCAATTTCCTCAGCAGCAGGTTTTGTCGCCTTGCCGATGATCCTGCAACGAGGCTTCAGTTTGTCCGCAGTGACCGGTATCTCCGGAGGATAATTGTCTCCTAATGCCTGCTCACGCATAAACCGTTTGACGATCCTGTCTTCGAGAGAATGGAAACTAATCACAACCAGGCGACCGCCTGGCCTCAATATATCGGTGATCTGTTTTAATACGCTATGCAACTCATCAAGCTCATTGTTTATGAATATTCTGATTGCCAGAAATGATCGCGTGGCCGGATCCTTTTTCTTTTCCCTGAAAGGTACTGTCTGTGCAATTAATCTTGCTAATTGTACGGTACTGGTTAGACGTGTTTGTTCTCTGAATTTAATAATTGCTGTAGCAATCCGGCGTGCGAAACGCTCCTCTCCATAACCCCGTAATACTTTAGCAATGTCTTTCTGATCTGCCTGATTAATCCACTCAGCAGCGCTGATACCGGCATCGGGATCCATCCGCATATCCAGTTCACCATCCCTGAGAAAGCTGAATCCATAGGCAGCATTATCGAGCTGCGGAGATGAGACGCCGAGATCACACAAGACACCATCTACAGCACCTGACCGTCGTCGCTGGTTAATCTCATCTGCGAGCAGGGTAAATGAGCCACGGACACAGCTAAGCCGCTTGTCATCAGCAAACTCTGTCTGTGCACAGGCGATAGCAGCAGGGTCTTTATCGAAAACCAGCAGGCGACCGTCACTACCGAGGGCTTTTAGTATTGCCCTGCTGTGACCACCCCGCCCGAATGTACAGTCAACATAAAATCCATCCGGCCGTAAATTGAGTCCATTTAACACTTCATCTAACAATACAGGTTTATGCTCTTGCTCATTCAAGATAATTAAACTGGAGACACCGTCTCAAAGAGATAATGACTGCAAGGCTTCAGACGGCTCTCCATCTCCTTTATCCACCAGCGATAACCACTGATCCCGTTGCTGTTCCCAACTTGACTGACACCAGATCTCAAACTTGTTACCCTGCCCCAGGATCACGGCCTGTTTTTCCAACTGCGCATAATCGCGTAGTTCATGGGGTATCAAGATCCTGCCCTGGGAATCCAACTGACAATCATAAGCATAGCCTCGCATCATCTGTTTGGTGCGGCGGCTTTGCTTGTCAAAATCAGATAGTGCAGCAAGCTTCGTCTCGATTAATTCCCACTCAGTCAGGGGATAAAGCCAGAGAGAGCGATCCAGAGGATTCAGTGTCTGCACCAGACAACCATCGTCAACCGCCGCCAGTCGTTCACGAAAACGACTGGGCACAGCCATTCGGCCCTTGCTGTCGATACTGACTGCGCTAAATCCCCTGAACACCTGAAACCTCTGTTTTATTATATAATAGCCACTTTTCCCCACAAATCCCCACCGATTAAACTATAGGTACTGGCAATCTATTGTGTCAAGCAAATCTTGCGATCTTATGACTAAATTCTGTCTTATTTAACAGACACTTATGGGAGAAACGTTCAGGAAAAGCTAATAATTGAGGAATTTGCGGGAAATAACTCTTTTTATATCATTATGTTGAATTATATACTTAATGTAAAACTACAAGAAATAGTTGCGCTTCATTAAATATTACCAAATGGTATGAGGGAGCCGGCCTGTAAGCCGGGTTCTGTCGTGGACAATCATTCATCTAGGATGTGTGTCACCACACACCTCATGCGACCTACCCGGATCCAGTGCGGGCCGCACCTCAGGATCCCTATTTGGTCTTGCTCCGGATGGGGTTTACCCTGCCGCCACTGTTACCAGTCGCGCGGTGCGCTCTTACCGCACCATTTCACCCTTACCCCCCCAAACCCTTGCCGTTTTTATGATCATCCATAGATCATGATCTCGAATTACTACGGCCAAACCCTCAAGCGGGATAGGTTAGTAGGGGGGCGGTATATTTTCTGTGGCACTTTCCGTCGGCTCGCGCCGCCCAGAAGTTATCTGGCACCCTGCCCTGTGGAGCCCGGACTTTCCTCCATCGAAGCGATTATCACCCCTTCCACAGCGATTGCCCGGCCGACTCCCTCATGTAGTTTAAAAGTATAAAAGATAACGTGACAAGATAAATTTATATTTCGTCCCGCAACTGCACGGCAAGTTTGTAGAAATCGTTTTTCCGACCGCCGACAATTTCCGCAGTGATAGCAGCAGCATCCTTCACCGCTAATGAATGGCATAACAATATCTTGAGAATCCGCACAACCTCCTGATCGTCGATCAAGCTCTCTGCAGACACGCCATGTATGACGACGACAAATTCACCTTTTCGCTGAACTTCATCATCCCTGAGTAAAGCGAGCAGATTACCCAGTGTAAGCCGATGAATCGTCTCAAACCGCTTGGTCAACTCCCGAGCGACTGCCGCCAGACGCGCCTCGCCAAAAATGGCAACTGCATCCTGCAGAAACCCCAGGATACGATGCGGGGCCTCATAGAACACCATGGTCCTGGTCTCGGTTGAAAGCGTTTGCAGGTGTTTTTTACGGGCCACCGGCTTCTCCGGTACATAACCTTCAAAGATGAACCTGTCTGTGGGCATGCCAACAACCGATAAGGCACTGATTAACGCATTCGCACCTGGTACGGGCACAACCCGGATGCCGTTTTCCTGGGCAGCCTGCACCAGCTGGTAGCCCGGATCACAGATCAATGGGGTGCCGGCATCGGAGATCAGCGCCAGGTTATCTCCTTGCCGTAAACGCCGAAGTAATTGCGGCACAGCTTCCTGTTCATTGTAATCATGGCAGGATTTCATCCGGGTCTTTATGCCGAAGTGGGTGAGCATTTTCCGGCTATGACGTGTATCTTCCGCTGCTATTAAATCAACCTCAGCAAGGATACGTATGGCTCTACTACTCAGATCTTCAAGATTTCCTATTGGTGTCGCAACGACATACAATGTTCCCGATTGATTTAACAAAATAAACTCCACTTGGTTAGGCTGATCTAAATGGATAATATCAGCACTCAGAAAACACTTATGCGCTTATTACTCAGCCTTTTAATTATCACATTCAGCATCCAGGCTTGTGGGCCTCAGGTCAAAAAAGCCCCTGGCCCAGCCATAGATGCCGAAGCCCAGGCAAAACAAATGCTGGCAGCAGGGCAACCCTTGCAGGCAGCAGAGAATTATATGCAATTGGCAAGATTGTATCCGAACAAAACTGTCCCCTACCAATTAAAAGCTGCTGATGCCTATATCACCGCAGCAAAACTCGACACCGCGATGACAATATTGGGTAATACCGATATTCAGGACAAAAACCAGCCCGAGGCGTTTTTTAAAACCATTTTGCTGGCAAGACTCGCCTTGGCAAGGAATTCAGCTGAGCAGGCCTTAACAATTTTAAACAACATGCCGCCGCTACAGGCTGCAGACCCTATACATGCGTCCTACCATGCAACCAGCGCACAAGCCTACGAGCTCTTGCACAGCTATATAAATGCGGTACAGGCACGCATCAACCTTAGTGCTTTTCTGCAGGATCCGGACGAAAAGCTCGAAAACAACACACTCATTTGGGCTGATATTGGTCAGATCAATCTGCCAGTTTTAAAACAGCTTCATCCGACAACTTCTGCTGAACTGGGCAGCTGGATCGAATTGGCAATCATCAGCCAATCGATGTTATTTGAGCCGAAATCACTGGCCCCGGCAATTACCAGCTGGATTCAACACTACCCTGGACACCCTGCTGTCCCGTCTATCACAAACAGCATTCTTGACCTGAGTAAACAATATAATATCCTGCCTGAGCATATCGCTTTGTGCTTGCCCATGACGGGACAATATAAGAGGACCTCGCAAGCGATACGGGATGGATTCCTTGCCGCCTGGTTTGCTGCCAGTGAATACAAGCCAAGGATCAGTATCTATGATGCAAATGCCCTGAATATTCTGGCTGTCTACCAAAAGGCAATAGAAGACGGTGCTGACTTCATAGTAGGCCCGCTGGAAAAACAGGCGATCGGCAAGCTATTGCAGTCAGGTGATTTTCCCGTCACCACCCTGGCGCTTAATCAATACGATGCCAAGCAAAGTGAACTCACGCGTGGCAGCGAACCATCAACGATCCCGGCCATCATTCAATTCGGTTTAGCGCCCGAGGATGAAGTACGCCAGATAGCTGAGCGCGCTATACATGACGGCCATATTAACGCCCTGGCGATCATACCGAGTAACGACTGGGGACGACGACTTTATGATACCTTTCGCGAGCGCTGGGAATCTCTGGGCGGCAGGGTGTTGAAGCAAATCAGTTATAAAGCAAACAGCAAAGACTATTTAACTCCGGTCAAGGCGTTGCTGAATATCAACAGCAGTGAGCACCGTTCAAACCTGCTGCGACAAAAGCTTAACAGGGGCTTGATAATCGAACAGCGCATGCGTCAGGATGCAGATATGATTTTTATGGCAGCAATTCCTGTTGCTGCTCGTCAAATTGTGCCGCAATTCAGATTTTTTCGAGCTGACAAAATTCCGATCTATGCTGCATCACACATCTATACCGGCAAGCACGAGCCCCTATTAGACAACGATTTGAACGGTGTATTATTTACTGATATCCCCTGGGTGCTGGATATGCACAGGGAAGTATCATTGATCCAGCAATCTATTAACAGAAATTGGGATGCGGAAAACTCCGGTTTGAGACGTTTGTATGCGCTTGGCATCGATGCCTATCATCTTATCCCCAACATTGGTCGTTTGACACTGCAAAAGTCCGCCTCTTATCCGGGCGAAACCGGTGAGCTATCCTTGACGGAATCAGGCCGTATTCAACGAAAGCTGTTATGGGCAAAATTTATCGACGGCAAACCTCAAATCATGGAACAGCAACAGATAAATTGATGGCCGCTTATAATTCACACCAACGCGGCAGGCTGGCAGAGGAAAAAGCATTTTCTTTTCTGAAAAAAAATGGCTTAAAACCCCTTGAACGAAATTACACGACAACCCGGGGTGAGATCGATATCATCATGCAGGATGGAGAAACAATTGTCTTTATCGAAGTGCGTGCAAGGACTCAAAATAATATAGTCGATGCGCTGGAAACCATTGATCGAAGAAAATGCTCGAATATCATTTATGCCAGTGAACATTATCTGCAGAAGCATAAAAAAACCAACCGGAGCATTTGCCGATTCGATATCATTATATTGGCTGGACCACTGAAGATAGCCAAAATCGAGTGGATCAAAAATGCTTTTGAGGCATAATCCAGCTTCGAACATTCCAGACCATATTTCAAATCATGGATCCCATCCAACGCATCAAAGACATTTTTACTGAGAGCATCCAGTTAAAAACGCAGGTTAGTGAACAGCTTGCCCCACAGATCGCAGCGGCCGCAGAATTGATGGGCAATAGCCTGTTAGATAATAAAAAGATTTTAAGCTGTGGTAATGGAGGGTCTGCCGCCGATGCACAGCATTTTTCATCCGAGATGCTTAACCGTTTTGAAATGGAGCGTCCCGGTTTACCCGCGATTGCCCTGTCAACAGATACGTCAACATTGACTTGCATCGCAAATGATTATCAATTTGCCGATATTTTTTCAAAGCAGATACGAGCCCTGGGGCAGCCGGGTGATATACTGCTCGCTATCAGCACCAGCGGCGAGTCACATAATATTATTCATGCCATCGATGCTGCCCATGACAGGGAGATGATGACCATCGCATTGACCGGACGGGAAGGCGGGCAGATAGCCGACTTGATCCAGGCAACTGATATTGAAATCCGCGTATCGAGTTGGTCAACTGCAAGAATTCAGGAAGTACATATAATGATTATCCATTGTATATGCGATCTGATCGATCAACGGTTACTTGGCTATGGAGACTGACTATCGTTATGACTAACAAGAGATTTTATATCTACATGATACTTAGTATCATGCTGGGCTTGCAAGCCTGTGCAGCAGTCGTCGTCACAGGTGGCGCTGCCGGCGCTGCCATGATGCATGACAGGCGCACACCGGGTACATTTATAGAAGATGAAACTATCGAGCTCAAGGCCATACAGGCGTTTTTTACCGATAAAGAGATTCATAAACAAGCCCATTTGAATGCGACCAGCTTCAACACGGTTGTGCTGCTCACTGGCGAGGCCCCCACTGAAGAATTGCGCCAGCGCATTGTTGAGAAAGTCCGTAACATCCCCAAAGTGACCCATGTCTATAATGAAATTACTATCGCAGCACCCAGCTCACTTATGTCACGCAGCAGCGATACTGTGATTACCACAAAAGTAAAAACAAAACTCCTGCATGACAAGAGAACACCAGGTACACGTATTAAAATTGTAACGGAGAATGGTGTTGTTTACTTAATCGGGCTTCTGAGCAGAGCTGAGGCAGATTCCGCTACGGAAATAGCCCGGCATACAAGAGGTGTGCAGAAGGTCGTGAAATTATTTCAATACATAGATTAGCTGGCTCGTGGCTCACGGTCATTGAATAAATGATTAACGAGCCATGCGTGGCGCAACATCACATCAAAGGCGTAACTCACTTTCCTGCTCCGACAAGCTGGACTGGAAAGCCGTGCGCTCAAATAATCTTTTGCCGTAATCAGTAATAACATTTGCAGACATCGGCAATTTAATCCCATAGTGATCAAGACGCCAAAGAAGAGGAGCCATACAACAATCCACAAGTGAATGTTCGTCTGCCATAAAAAAAGGCTTGTGTGAAAATGCCGGGGCAACTGCCGTTAAATTATCACGCATACCCTTTCTGGCGTTTGCTGCAGCAATTTCATTATCACTCTCCAGATCGTCAACCAGTGAGTATAAATCACGCAAGACCCGGAATCGCAATTGTCTGTTGTTGGCCCTTGAAACCGGATCCACCGGCATCAGTGGCGGGTGAGGGAAACGCTCATCAAGATACTCCATAATGATCTGCGCATCGTAGAGAATCAATTCGCGATCAATTAACGTTAGAACTGAGTTATAGGGATTTAAGTCAGATAATTCCTCAGGAAGTTCAACGTCGGTGACAAAATTAATATCAACATTGATCTCCTTCTCTGCCAGCACGATCCGTACACAATGCCCAACCGGACTGATAGTATCCGAATACAGCACCATGACAGAGCGTCGATTCGCTACACTCGCCATATAGTCCCCCTGTAAATTTGTTATCAGATTTCGACTTAAGTTTGAGTTAACCGGAAATGTCGAATTTGTTTAGCGAATATCCCGCCAATATTCCTGCTTCAGGAGATAAACAATTACCAGCAAGATCAGCAGATACACCATCACCCAGGTTCCGATCATTTGACGTTTAAGTTTGATTGGCTCGCCCAGGTAGACCATAAAATTGACCAGATCCTGTACCGTCTTTTTATATTCCTTGTCGCTCAGTATCCCGGTTGTTTCATATTCAAGGTGATCAAATTTGTTAACCGTGTTTCCTTTGGCGTTTGTTTTTTGTTTGTAAACCGGCCGTTGCCAGCCTTGCAGTTCCCAGAGGACATTCGGCATTGCGACGTCCTTGAACACAAGGTTATTCGCCCCTAACGGACGTGACGGATCGCGGTAAAATGTCATAAAAAATGTGTACAACCAGTCGGCACCACGTGCGCGCGCTATCACAGAAAGATCCGGAGGCGCCACCCCAAAATACTGCTCCGCATCCGCTTTGCTCATGGCAATCGTCATGGTGCTGCCGATCTTGTCCGTGCCGAACATGAGATTTTCTTTCAAGACATCGTCACTAATGCCCAAATCCTCACCTAAACGGTTATAGCGCATATAAGCAGCGGCATGACAACTCAGGCAATAATTGACAAAGATTCGCGCACCACGCTGTAAAGACGCCTGATCAGACAAATCAATCTTGGCATCCATCAGGCCCGGCCCATTTCCGGCTGCCCACAAAGGTGCAGCAACCATGAAACCACATAAAATTTGAATAAGGCGCGTCATGGATAATTAACCCTGTCTGGAACGATTTTATCATTATCTGTACTGGTGTAATAAGGCATCAGCAGAAAAAACAGAAAATAGACCGTCGCAAAAAAACGGGACATCCAGGTATATGTCACCGTGGACGCCTGCATACCGAGCCAGCCAAGTACCAGGAAACTAACTGTGAAGGCAGCCAATGCAGTCTTATACTTCCAGCCACGATAGCGTATGGATTTAACCGGGCTGCGATCCAGCCAGGGCAAAAAGAAAAACAGGGTTGTCGCCATGCCCATCGCAACGACACCGCCGAGTTGATTGGGTACTGCTCTCAAGATGGCGTAGAAAGGTGTGAAATACCAGACCGGCGCTATATGATCAGGGGTTTTCAACGGATCTGCCGGGACAAAATTCGCGTGTTCCAGAAAATAGCCGCCCATCTCCGGTGCGAAAAACACGACAGCGGCAAAAATAATTAAAAACACGACCGTAGCCACTATGTCCTTGACAGTGTAATAGGGATGAAACGGTATGCCGTCAAGGGGTATGCCATCAGCGCCTTTATTGTTCTTTATCTCGACCCCATCAGGATTATTGGAACCGACTTCATGCAGGGCCAGTATATGTGCAACCACCAGACCACAGATAAGCAACGGTAAAGCGATCACATGAAAGGCAAAGAAGCGGTTAAGCGTGACATCCGAGACAACAAAATCACCACGGATCCATAACGCCAGTTCATCACCAACCACAGGCACGGCGGCAAACAGGGAAATAATCACTTGCGCTCCCCAGTATGACATCTGCCCCCAGGGCAGAAGATATCCGAAAAACGCCTCGGCCATTAACAGGAGGTAAATAAACATACCAAACACCCACAACAATTCCCGCGGTTGCTTATATGATCCATATAACATGCCGCGATACATATGCAGATAGATGACAATAAAAAATGCAGATGAGCCGGTTGAATGCATATAACGGATCCACCAGCCCCATTCCACATCGCGCATAATATACTCGACGGAGGCGAACGCCAGATCGGCAGCAGGCTTGTAGTTCATCGTCAGCCAGATACCGGTAACGATCTGTATGACCAGCACCACCAACGCGAGTGAGCCGAAGAAATACCAGAAATTAAAGTTCTTCGGGGCATAGTATTTTGCCAGGTGCTCATTCCACTGCTTTGTCAGTGGAAAGCGGGCGTCTATCCAATCCCGAAATCCATAAAGATATTTAACAACTGTTTTCATCAACTAAGCTCCGAATCATCACCAATCAGGATACGTGTATTACTCAAATATTGATGTGGCGGCACCACCAGATTAGTCGGTGCAGGGACGCCCTTGTAAACACGACCAGCAAGATCAAAACGGCTGCCGTGACAGACGCAAAAAAACCCACCTTTCCAGTCGTCACCCAGCTCATGCTCATCATCTGCCGGGACATAGCTTGGGGAACAACCCAGATGCGTACACAAACCTATCACAATCAGATATTCCGGTTTTAGCGAGCGGTGTTCATTCTTTGCATAAGCAGGCTGTTGCTCGACCATCGAATCCGGATCACGGACTATCTCACCAAGCTCCGCCAGTGTCGCCAGGGACTGCTCTGAGCGTCGTAGTATCCAGATCGGCTTACCTTGCCACTTTACAATCTTTCTTTCACCTGGACCAAGATCACCGATATCTACCTCAATCGGCGCGCCTATGGCCTTGGCCCTGGCGCTGGGAGTCAAGGTGCTAATAAAAGGAACTGTCGCCGCAACGGCCCCCATCCCACCGATGACTGTTGCAGTTGTGGTCAAGAAACGGCGGCGGTTTTTATTAATTCCATCGTCATTCATTATGGTCTATCCCCAAAACCCAGCATATATAATAATCAAAATAGAACCGTATCATATCATGATCAGGTAAACTGTTGTGTGGAAATACATTGATGTGACGAGTTATAACGATCCATGAAAACTGACAAGCTCAAACAGATGATAAGCTTCTTTTTGAAGTCCAGCGTCGCTGGCTTGGCGTTGGCTTTTGTCATTTCATTCTACTTGCCTGAATACTTGCCGGTTGCCAAAGGGCAGCGCGCGCCTGTTCAGAGCGAAGCTTCCCATACCTTGGCAAGGCATGGATTATTCTCTTACAATCAAGCGGTTGAAGCAGCCTCACCGTCTGTTGTCAATGTCTATGCCAGCAAGATACTCCAGAAAAAGACTCACCCATTACTGCGAGACCCTGTGTTCCGGCGTTTTTTTGGTGCTCAGGACGCTGGTCAGCAACGTAATAGTAATCTTGGATCTGGCGTGATTTTAAATACCGATGGTTATATCGTTACCAATGCACATGTGATCAAAGCTGCCGATGAAATTCTGATCACACTGTCTGATGGACGTCAGACCATAGCTGACGTTATAGGCGTGGATGCGGAAACCGATCTGGCGGTACTGAAGATCGAGTTAAAAAATCTGCCTGCCATTACATTAGGCGATTCAAATCATCTGCATGTCGGAGATGTGGTACTGGCGATTGGTAATCCTTATGACATTGGGCAGACAGTCACTCAGGGCATCATCAGTGCGACCGGTCGCAAACGGCTCGGCATCACTACATTCGAGGATTTCATCCAGACCGATGCGGATATTAACCCGGGTAATTCCGGCGGCGCTCTCATCAGCGCGACCGGCCAATTGATTGGCATTAATACTGCGATTGCTTCCAACTCAGGTGGCTCACAGGGTATTGGCTTCGCTATCCCAATCAATCAGGTCGTAAACGTCATGCAGGCTTTGATTGAGCATGGCCATGTTGTACGAGGCTGGCTCGGCATTGAGGCGCAGATAGTCCCTCAATATATAGTCGAAGCAGCGAATCTGCAGTACAACGGAGTGCTGGTCGCCGGCGTATTACAGCGCAGTCCGGCTGCAAAGGCAGGCATTATGCCGGGAGACATCCTTACCGAGATTAACGGTGAACCTCTGCTTGACCCACAACAGGCTATTCAGATGATTTCCCGATTTAGACCGGGCAAACGTATAGACATAATAGTCTTGAGAGGCTGGCAAGAAATGATGCTGCAAGCCACCATTTCACAGCGACCTTCGTTTGGCAGGTGAGCACATAAAGGCTGAAGCTTGTAATTATAAAATACCTTGCAGGCACTCAATAAATATTTCATTCTCCTGACGTGAACCTACCGTCACGCGCAGGCAATTTTCCAGATACGGATGACTGTTTTGCAGGTTTTTAATCAAGATGCCTTGTTGCTTCAGCTTTTCAAAAATTTCTTCACCACTTAGCAGTTCACTTCTAAAAAGCAGGAAATTTGCCGCACTGGGCCAGACCCTAAGACCTGCAATTAAATTTAATTGCTCGAATAAAGCCTGCCGCCCCTGACATATTTCTTGTGCCTGTCGATTTAGAATATCAATATGGTCAAGGATGAATTCGGTGCTTTTTTGAGTGAGTACGCCAATATTATAAGGCAATCTCAGTTTCTCGAATTCCTGTAACCAACTATTCGCCCCGGCCAGAAAACCAACACGCAAACCTGCCAGGCCCAGTTTTGATAGTGTCCGCATAACAACGAGGTTATCGTATTGCCCAAGATACGACATGAAACTGCACTGGGCAAACGCATGATAGGCTTCATCCAATATGACCAGACCTGGAGCACTGACAATAATCTGCTTAATAGCGTCTTCATCAAACAGGTTGCCGGTAGGATTATTTGGCCACGCCAGAAAAACAAGCACAGGCTGATACTGTTCAATGGCTTCCAGCATGGCATCCAGATTCAGGGAAAAATCATCCTTGTTCAGACATACACCGATGTATTTTGCCTGGGCAATCTCCGCAATCGCACGATACATTACAAAACCAGGTTCTGGCGCAATAAAAACAGCATCACGCCGGGCAACGGCAAGCGCAATAATTTGCAGTATTTCATCGGAGCCATTACCGAGCAGCAGATCCTGCTCTGCCGGAATTGAAAATACACTGCGCAGTTTCTTTTTAAGCTCGCTTGCATTGGCATCAGGATACCGATTGATATCAATGCCGGACAAACACTGTAACCATTCCTGTTTTATCTCATCAGGCCAGCCGTAGGGGTTCTCCATGGCATCCAGTTTGATCAGGCCGGATGCATCCGGTACGTGATAAGCAGACATTGCTAATATCGAAGGCCGAATCAAACGTCTTATTTTCTCATCGATATTGGTTCTGTGCGTGCCCATCAGAAATACATCAGTACGCAATGCGTTTCACGTTTCACGTTTCACGCTATGCGAACCGATACGCATCTCAGCTGATCGCGCGTGTGCAATCAGACCTTCTCCACGCGCCAGCACTGATGCTGTTGCAGCCAGACTGGTTACAGATTTATCGCTGCACATGATCAGTGAAGAACGCTTCTGGAAATCATACACGCCTAATGGTGAAGAAAAACGTGCTGTGCCTGCAGTCGGTAAAACATGGTTTGGCCCGGCGCAATAATCACCCAGCACCTCCGCTGTATAATGCCCCATAAAGATAGCCCCGGCATGTTTTATCCCTGCCAGCATGGCAGCAGGATCGGACACTGAAAGCTCAAGGTGCTCCGGCGCTATTCTGTTTATCAGTTCAACGGCTTGTGTAAGATCTGTTATCTTGATAAGGGCGCCATTTTTTTCAAGAGAAGCCCTGATAATATTCGCGCGCGGCATTTCCGGTAATAATCTATCGATACTCTGTTTGACCGCATCGATAAAATTGTCATCCAGACAAAGCAATATTGCCCTGGCATCTTCATCATGCTCTGCCTGGGCAAGCAGATCCATCGCTATCCAATCAGGCTCGGTGCTGGCATCACTTACCACCAACACCTCCGAAGGACCAGCGATCATATCAATACCGACCGTGCCGAAGACCTGCCGTTTCGCCTCAGCGACATATCGGTTACCTGGACCGACAATCTTGTCGACGGCGGGGATGATGTCAGTGCCATAACTCAAGGCCGCGATCGCCTGGGCGCCGCCGACAGTAAATATCCTGTCAACGCCTGCGATTTCCGCAGCTGCAAGCACCAGAGGATTGAGCTTGCCTGCTGGCGCGGGCACAACCATAATAATCCGCTCGACGCCGGCCACTCGTGCAGGGATAACATTCATCAAGACCGAAGAAGGATAGGCTGCCTTGCCACCGGGCACATACACCCCGACACTATCCAGTGGTGTAAGTTGCTGGCCAAGCAAGGTGCCTGCTGCATCCGTGTAACTCCATGATTCAGTCTTCTGATGTTCGTGGTAACTACGGATACGTTCGGCCGCTTCAGTCAGTGCCTCCTGTAATGATAACGGCACTTGCTTAATGGCCAGTTGTCTAGCTTGCGCAGAAATTTCCAGATCATCAATCGTAGCGGTACGTTGATCAAAACGGTTGGTATATTCAAGCAGCGCTGTGTCGCCACGCTGGCGCACTTGCTGTAAAATTGTCATGACAGTCTGAATCAAATCAGCGTCGGGGCCTTCGCTTGAAACCAGCAGACTATCCAGAGTTGTGTTGAAATCCCTGTCAATACTGGTTAAACGTTTTATTTCGATCATTTCTCCAAAACTTCCGCCAAACCTTGTACAAACGGTTTTATTACATCCTGTTTCATTTTCATGGCCGCCTTGTTGACGATCAGTCGCGAACTGATTTCCGCGATAGTTTGCAACTCGACCAAACCATTGGCTTTCAGGGTGTTACCTGTATCAACCAGATCAACGATCTGATCGGCAAGCCCGAGTAGTGGTGCAAGCTCCATTGAGCCGTACAGTTTAATGATCTCAACTTGCTTACCCTGCTCAGCAAAATAATTTCGCGCGGTATTGACATATTTCGTAGCGACTCGTAAGCGCCCGTCAACTTTTTGATTGCCGGCCAGACCAGCCAACATCAGGCGGCAGCGAGCTATACCCAGATCCAGAGGTTCATACAGATCATCACCATCGTACTCCAGTAACACGTCCTTACCGGCAATACCCACGTCTGCAGCCCCATATTCCACATAAGTCGGCACATCCGTCGCCCGGATAATAATAATCTTTACACCCACCTGGCTTGTATTGAGGATCAGTTTACGGGAGCTGTCCGGATCGTCTTCGGGGACAATGCCCAACCTCGCCAGCAGCGGCAGTGTTTCTTTCAGAATGCGTCCCTTGGGCAGGGCAATTGTTAATTTGTTATCAATCATTTATCACTTGTCATTAGTTACTACGAGGGTCTACGCTGAATTCTCGCACCTAATTGTGCAAGTTTTTCTTCAATGGTCTCATAACCTCTATCGATATGGTAAATACGCTCAACCACAGTCTCGCCCTCTGCGACCAGACCAGCCAGTACCAGGCTAGCCGATGCACGCAAATCTGTTGCCATGACCGGGGCACTTGTCAGTTTATCTACGCCGGTACTGATTACCGTGTTACCTTCGAGCTTCACATCTGCCCCCATACGTTGCAATTCCTGAACGTGCATAAAACGATTTTCAAATACATTTTCCGTGATCGTTCCCACACCCTGGGCAATACAATTTAAGGCAGTAAATTGTGCCTGCATATCAGTGGGAAATCCGGGAAAGGGAGAAGTATAGATATCAACTGCCTTGGCCCGTTTCCCAGTCATATCGAGTGAAATAGAATTATCATCCAGCTCAATCTTCGCACCCGCTTCCGTCAATTTTCCTATCACTGAATCCAGTAACTGTGGTCGGGTATTTTTTAACCTGATACAACCACCGGTCATGGCTGCCGCCACCAGGTAAGTGCCTGTTTCAATGCGGTCGGGCAAAATACTATGTTGCGTACCATGTAATGCCTCAACGCCTTCAATGACTATCTTGTCAGTGCCGGCTCCTTTTATCCTTGCCCCCATACTATTCAGGCAAGTGGCAAGATCCACAACTTCCGGTTCACGGGCAGCATTTTCGATTACCGTGGTGCCATCTGCCAACGTGGCTGCCATCATCAGGTTCTCTGTGCCAGTAACTGTGATCATATCCATTGCCAGATGCACACCCTTCAGACGCTTAGCCGTTGCACGGATATAGCCTCCTTCTACCCGAATGTCTGCCCCCATCGCCATTAGCCCGTTGATATGCAGATTAACAGGCCGCGATCCGATCGCACAACCACCCGGTAAAGAAACGTCGGCCTCGCCGTAATGCGCCAGCAACGGCCCCAGCACAAGTATTGAAGCACGCATCGTTTTCACCAGATCATAAGGTGCAAACAATTTCTTGAGATTGCTGTTATTCACTTCAATGTTCATGTGCTCATCTATGGTAAGTTCTGAGCCCATTTGGCCCAGCAGCTCCATGGTGGTCGTAATGTCGTGGAGATGGGGGACATTGCTGACGATGACAGACTCATCTGTCAACAAGGTAGCAGCCAGTATCGGCAGTGCCGCGTTTTTTGCGCCGGAAATCGAGATTTCACCCCGCAACGGTTCACCACCTTGAATAATTAATTTATCCATTATTTTGAAACTAGCCGCTCATAGCTTAGGTCTTAAGGTCTTAAGGAAAAAGTGATTCCTCGGTCTGGAACAAGTTTTCCAGCCAAAGCCGAAGTAATCGGTAGAGTTGAGTCTGCTTAACATCCTGCCTATGACTACCCGCTAGATAACCCTTAAATGCTTTTTCTTTTGCCACTCTGCAGGCGTATATGTCTGTATAGACAAGGCATGAATGTCCGTGCCCATCTTCCCACCAAGTGCCTGATAGACGATTTGATGCTGTTGCACCATGTTCTTGCCGTCAAATAGTTCACTGACAATAATTGCCTCAAAGTGTGTCCCATCGTCACCGCGCAGTTCTACGGTACAATCAGGCACTCCTTGCTCAATAAGTTGCTTGATTTCTTCGTTTTGCAT
>JADFPU010000196.1 GCA_022562175.1 Pseudomonadota bacterium
TAAGCCAGGCGGGTGGTTTGTCCCAGGGGCAAATTCAGTATGGCGCGTAGATGATTCTCAAACTGGCTGACAGCAGCGCCTTCGATTGTCCAATGCCCCGAGTTGTGTACTCTCGGGGCAAATTCATTGGCCAGCAACTCATCACCAATCTGAAAAAACTCAAGCGTTAAAACTCCACAGTAATCCAACTCCTCCATTAATCGATGAACATACCCTTGTGCTTGTTCTAATAGCTTGTCACCAGGCCGATTCAGGGTGGTTTGTAAGATACCACTGCAATGGATATTCTCCGTCAGATCGTAAAAAACTATTTCGCTGCTCAAATTACGTACCGCAATAATGGACACCTCACGAGAAAAGCGGATCCATTGCTCGACGATATAAGGTTGACCGGATAGTTCTAGCCAGGCTTGCTCTAGTTGTTGCGCCGACTTGATCACGATTTGACCTTTACCGTCATAACCACCGAAACGGCTCTTTAATACCAGAGGATAACCTAAACATTCAGCGGCCTGAGTCAGGTCCGCACGGCTTTTTATGTCGGCAAATTGCGGGGTGGGAATGCCGAGGCGGCGAAAAAGCTGTTTTTCCACCCATCGATCCTGGGTAGCTTGCAGGGCATTCGTTTTGGGATAAAGAGTGCAGTGTTCGGCGACAAAGTTGACTGCCGCCAGGGGCACATTTTCGAACTCGAAGGTGGCTAAATCGATAGATTCGGCAAATGTTTGCAGTTGCTGCCAGTCATCATAATCCGCTTGAATATGTTCGCCCAGCGCGGCCGCACAACAGTCCGGTGATGGATCATAAAAAACAAAGCGATAGCCCAATGGAATGCCTGCCAACGCTAACATTTGCGCCAATTGACCGCCGCCTAAAATGCCTATCTTCATTCTATAATCCTGGGGTCTGGATTGGCCAGCACCGTATCTGTTTGTGTTTGTCTAAAGCGATGTAACGCCTGTCGTACTTCCGGATGCTTGTTACCGAGTATTTCTGCGGCCAACAATGCCGCATTGGCAGCGCCTGCGTTACCGATAGCCATAGTGCCCACAGCTACGCCGGTTGGCATTTGCACAATCGACAACAGTGAATCCAGGCCGTTAAGCGCCCTGGATTGCACCGGGACACCAAGTACAGGCACCACCGTTTTTGCGGCCATCATTCCCGGCAAGTGTGCCGCGCCACCGGCGCCGGCGATAATAACTTCCAGCCCTTTGGACTCCGCTGACGCGGCATACTCAAACAGTTTATCCGGTGTGCGATGCGCAGATATCACCTCGACCTCATAAGAGATCTCAAAGTCTTCCAGCATATCAACCGCATGGCGCATGGTTTTCCAATCTGATCTGGAACCCATGATCACACCTACATAAATTTGCATGATAAAACCCCCTATTTCTACTTCATTTTCAAAACTTATCTGGCCGTAGTACGTCGACGTCACTGATATAAAGGATCATCGCGTAGTTGTGGTAATAGTGTTGTTTAAGGTGTGCGGCGATCGCCTCACTAACCTGGGCATTACAGACTATTTCGATTCGTATATTGGCACTAGTTTCCCCGCCCGCATTTCGAAGCCCTCGATCGCCCTTGCCACGGGCATCGGTAATGGTATATCCGTGAGCGCCCAGTTGCTCAATATCCTGAATAAGGCTCGATTCCAACGCGGCTTCAGTGACGATGGTCACTAGTCTTAATTGATAAAAATTCATTTCTGTTATCCTCCCAGCATCACATGGGCTTGTTCAGCAAAGCGATAGTACAACGGAATTCCCAACAAGATATTAAAGGGAAACGTAATACCAAGTGAGGCAGTTAGAGACAGCGTTGGATTCGCTTCAGGTATTGAAATACGCATAGCCGCTGGCACCGCTATATAAGAAGCGCTCGCTGTGAGTATTGCCAGCATGGCGGTACCGCCAACCGATAACCCAAGCGACCAGCCTATCAGTGTGCCGGCCAATGCCGACAATACTGGCATGACAATGCCAAAACCGATCAGAAACAAGCCATGCTTTTTCAAACTGCCTAACTGAGCTGCGGTGATCAAGCCCATTTCAAGCAGGAACAACGCCAGGAAACCCTTAAACAGATCAAAAAATAGTGGCTCGATCGACACAATACCTTCTGGTCCCACGATCCAACCGATCAGCAAACCACCGACCAGCAGTGTGACGCCTTTGCCCAAAAACACTTCGTGGGTCAGTTTGCCCCATTGGGTCTCTCGACTCACACCTCGCGCCAATAGAATACCCACCAAAATGGCGGGTACTTCCAGCAGCACTACAAACAGCGCCATATACTCCTCAAAGGCGATATTTCGTGTATTCATATAGGCTACTCCACCGCATAAGTGCCCACGCTTACCGAGCCATAATGAGCGGCGATGGAAGCCGCATCGGCACGTTTAAAGCGTCCCAGGTAACGTAACACAGGAAACGCCAGCAACGGAAGAATAAAGCCTATTGCCAAGACGCTACCGATTTGAGGTAATAAAACCTCAAAGGGCTGTTTCGATAGTTCAATGCCGCCTTTGAGCCCGATCGCCAGTAACAGTAATATGATGACTAAATCGTAAATTTGACTCGGCAGGCGCAATTCCGAGCGTAGCGCTCCAGCCAAAATTCCAAATAGAAAAAATAATATAATTGGATCTAACATACTCATAGAAATACTCTTTAAAAGTTATTTGTTTTCGGTGCAAGTAGTTTGTCTAAAAGCACTCCAAACCAACTAATAAGCTGTGGCAAATACATCGTGTTTTCAGTGTGCGTTTGCTGGACCTTATTATTACGCATTGTATAGATCGTGAGTTAATAAACGCCCCGTGGCAGAGTCTTGAAAAATGGGTTCCAGTACATGCACTACATGTGACTCTCGAAGCGCTTGCATCTCAGCGTTAAAAATACTTGCTAGCATGTCATTGCAAAACACTGGAAAGAACTGACCTTGCGAAGGAATACACAGACCTGAACCCGGTGCATCAGTCAAAGCACACAGAGCGTCTTTCGAGACAATTCAATACCCCACTATTTTTATATCAATCGTTATCATACCGTCTACCGTTGTAGTCTGATAGTTGAGTATTCCGGGGCTGGAGAATGCCTGATATTAATGAATAAAACTAAGAAATAAGAAGGTGGCAAGAAACACTGCAACCCACATAACCATATTGCTAACAGGACGAATACGTGAAAGTAAGCCGCTGGGCCCTTCTTCTTAGTGGTGTCAGCGATATTATCCGGGGCCGAGGGCTGGAAAGATATCAAGGAATTTGGGGATGTGAAACTGGACTGGCTGAGGCAGTTTCGGGCCTTTGAAGCAGGGATCCCGGTCGATGATACGATAGCCCGGATCATCAGCGCCTTGGTGCCAGAGCAGTTTCTGTGCTGTTTTGTGAGCTGGGTGAATGAACTGAGAGAAGCGACAGGCAAGGATGTTCTGGCCATCGACGGCAAGACGCTAAGGCGTTCCCATAACGGCAATCGAAGCAGTGCGCTGCATAGGGTCTCGGTCTGGTCCTGCAAGAACCGGTTAGTGTTAGGCCAAAGCCGCTCAGTGGGGAAGAAGAATGAAATAGAGACGGTGATGGCACTGTTGGAATTGCTGGCATTAAAAGGTAGTACCGTGACGCTGGATGTGATGAGTTGCCAAAAGAAGATAGCCAAGAAGATCAAAAGTAAGGGTGCGGACTACCTGATTTCGCTGAAGGGCAATCAGGGCAATCTGCATAAGGAAGTGAAGGCTTATTTTCACAAGATGCATCGCGATGCGCCTGAATTGATCCAGGCAGGCCAAACCGAGACGACCGATGTCGGCCATGGCCGGATTGAAGTCCGGCGTTATCGTCAACTGGCGCTAACGGACTGGAGCAGTGAGGCAAGGCAATGGGCAGGAGCGATGAGTATCGTTGAAGTAGAGAGAGAACGCCATATCGGTGAGACACGTAGCACGGAGATCCAATATTATCTGAGCTCCTTAGAAGTCAACCCGCAACAGGTAGCTGAGACGATCCGCAGTCATTGGGGTGTTGAAAATCAGGTGCATTGGGTGCTGGATGTTGTTTTCAAAGAAGACGACAGCCGCATACGGCGGGAGAATGGGGCAGAGAACATGGGCATGATGAGGCGATTTTGTATGAACCTGGCACGACTTAACAAGGGGAAAAACAGTATGCGCGGCAAGCTGAAGAACGCGGGATGGAATGATTCTTTTCGAGAAGAATTGTTATTTGCTTAATTTTTGTTCAAGTATGATTTTACCCTGATATAAACATACACTTCTGTCCATTATAATGGGACAACCTTCCTGTTTTGATGCACTATGTGCCATGCTATCAAAAAGAGGGCTAAAATGATTTCAGAGACAAAGTTAAAAGATGCTGAGCGGATCGTGCGTATCACAATGATTTTGATCTTGTTGACGGCCGGGACCAGCAAGTTTTTCAGTCAGGGTGGTTTTTATGATTATTACTCTCAAGTTTTCCAGGGAGATCTGCGCATTAATTTACCCAGCTATCTGGTAAATTGCTTCCTAGCGTTAATCCCCTATATTGAGATTACACTCGGTCTGGCCTTGTTCAGTAATCAATACAAACACTACACAGTCTATGTCTGGTTTGGCTTTATGCTGAGCCTGCTCTTTGGTCATTACATCTTGCAGGAATGGTCGGCGGTCAATCAGATACTGGACTATATCTTTCTCGGATTATTGTGCATGATCATGCCTGCCCATTCTTCATGGTTTAAAAGGGATACCTGAAGTTTCCAGTCTGGCAGTCGCGAATCATTAATATGTAATTTTTATAAGAGGGTTAGCCTGGATATATCATGAGCAATTTTAATATGGCAATTTTATGCGTTAATTTTCATTTTTCTCTATCGTTGAGTTAGCTCGCTTGCGGTTGGTTACACCCTAATGCGGTTGTGACCAATTTCCGCCTGTAACAACACCGTTGCGTGATTTTCAGGCATGGTTCTCCACCACGTTTGTTAAAACGCGTTAGTCAATTCAAAACAGTGGTGAGCT
>JADFPU010000026.1:0-9847 GCA_022562175.1 Pseudomonadota bacterium
TGCATGCAGAATGCATTGAATAATGCCGGCATAGAGCCAGAGCAGATTGATTATATCAATGCTCATGGTACGTCGACGCCGGCTGGTGATGTTGTAGAAAGTAATGCAGTGAAACGGCTATTCGGCGAGCATGCCAAAAAAATAGCGCTTAGTTCGACCAAATCAATGATTGGACATATGCTAGGTGCTGCCGGTGGCGCAGAGGCAGCATTTTGCATATTAGCGCTGCGTGATCAGATAGCCCCTCCGACTATTAACCTCGATAACCCTGATCCGGATTGTGACCTTGACTATGTTCCGCATGAGGCGCGCGATATGAAACTCGATATTGTGCTGTCAAACTCATTTGGTTTCGGCGGCACTAATGGATCGTTAATTTTTAAACGTATCTGCTAATTGGTCGCTGGTGAATCGCGGGGTACATCACTAAACGAGTCGCCGGCAACGAGAAATGAGATTAGCCTAGGATTATAGTTTGATTCTTATCAACGGCAAGCCGAACGATTCAATCTCTGCACAGGATCGTGGTCTGCATTACGGCGATGGTGTGTTTGAAACAATCGCCGTATTAAACGGACAAGGCTTGTGTTGGCAACGTCATATCGACCGTCTTGTCCGAGGTTGTGAGCGGTTGGGAATAAATTGCCCACCTGAATTATTATTGCAGGAAGAATCCGACAGGCTTTGCTCTAACGTAGGCAAAGGCGTATTAAAACTGATCGTCACACGTGGCACTGGTGGGCGTGGCTATCAGCCGGCAGCAGATTCTGACACGACCCGCATCATAAGTTTATATGACTGGCCGGATTACCCGCATGATTACCAGAACGAAGGGGTTCGCAGCTGTTTTTGTGAAGCCAGGCTCGGTCATAATCCACAGTTGGCAGAAATAAAGCATCTGAACCGGTTGGAGCAGGTGATATTACAATCAGAACTGGCATCACATAATGTCCCGGAAGGGATCGCCCTGGATATTTCCGGACATGTGATCGAGGGTGTCAGAAGTAATATATTTACTGTGACGGTTGATACCCTCTCTACCCCGGACCTTTCGCAATGTGGAATTGCAGGGATTATTCGGCAGATTATTCTGGAGAATGCTGCAGAGTTGGGCATGAAAATAAGTGTTGGGACTGTCACTAAAGACGACTTGTTCAACGCTGATGAGATATTTTTTTGTAACAGTATTATTGGTGTTTGGCCGGTCATTCAACTTGAACAAAAACAATTAGACGTTGGCCATTACACAAATGAATTGAAAAAAATGTTATCCGCCATGGGCGCTATAGTAACGGCATGAAAAAAATCATTATTTATTTGTCCCTGGCAGTTGCTATTTCAGGCTCGTTACTGCTCTGGTGGTTATCTGTTGAGTTGCAAAAACAGTTGCAGCAGCCATTAAATCTGCAAACAAAGACAACGTTGCACATCAAGCCAGGATCAAGTCTGCAGGCAATCAGTCACGAAATGGTTGCCAGGAAATGGCTGTCACATCCTTATTACCTGCTATTAGAGGGACGCAGACAGGGAGTGGCGGGCGCTATCAAAACCGGGGAATATGAGATTCTTCCGGGCATGACAGCACTGGCAGTATTAAATCTTATTGTCTCCGGCAAGGTTGTGCAGTATTCACTGACCATTGTTGAAGGCTGGAGCTTTAAGCAAATCATGCAGGCGCTTAAAGAAAGCGAAATACTTGAACAAACATTGGCTGTATCTGATCCTGAATACGTTATGGCGGCTATCGGTTATGCAGGTCACCTGGCCGAAGGGCGTTTCTTTCCGGACACCTATAATTTCCCGGCGGGCACCACAGATGTAGACTTTTTGCGCCGTGCATATAAGGCCATGCAACAGATATTGTCAGCAGAGTGGCAGCACCGTGCGACGGGTTTGCCTTATGCCTCACCCTATCAGGCCCTGACGATGGCATCCATTATAGAAAAGGAAACTGCAATATCGACTGAACGTAGCAAGATAGCAGGCGTATTTGTACGCAGATTACAACAGCACATGAAATTACAAACAGATCCAACCGTTATCTATGCGATGGCTGAATCATTTGACGGCAATATCCGGCAAAAAGATCTGAGCATTGACTCGCCTTATAATACATATAGGTATAAAGGTCTGCCGCCAACACCGATTGCATCACCCGGACGCGCGTCAATCAATGCAGCGTTACATCCGCAAGAGGGTGACTCACTTTACTTTGTTGCAAAAGGAGATGGAACTCATTACTTTTCAAGCAGTCTGGCAGAACATAATAATGCCGTAGCAAAATATCAGCTTAAAAAACGTTAGCTTATCATTCGTATCTCGAAGATGAAAAAAGGTTTGTTTATTACACTTGAAGGCATCGAAGGTGTCGGCAAGAGCACACACGCTGTATTTATTACAGAACTTCTGCAAAACAATGGGCATGAGGTTACTCTTACGCGCGAACCAGGTGGTACCGGGACAGGCGAGGCCATTCGAGAGATTCTATTGCATCATAAAGTTGAGAATATGGCCGATGTGACCGAATTGTTATTGATTTTCAGTGCGCGTGCGCAACATCTGGATGAGGTCATACGACCGGCATTGGCGAAAAATACAAGCATCGTCTGTGATCGATTTACCGATGCGACGTATGCTTATCAGGGTGGTGGCAGAGGTCTCGGCAAAGACAAGGTCAGGTTGCTGGAAGATTGGGTGCAGGAGGGTTTGAAACCGGATTTAACCCTGCTGTTTGATGCGCCGGTCGCAACGGGATTGTCGCGTGCAAAAAAACGTAGCACCGCTGATCGATTTGAATCAGAGACTATCGCTTTCTTTGAACAGGTTCGCAGTACATATCTCGATATCGCCAGGGCCGAGCCTGAGCGGGTGTATGTTATTGATGCAGCACAATCCCTGCAGCAGGTTCAAGCGGATATTAGCGAATTATTCAAGCGGAAAGGTCTATGTTGAAAGTGTTTCCCTGGCAGGAATCACAATGGCGCGAGATAATGTCCCGGCTGCAACAAGACCGCTTGCCACATGCGTTGCTGTTGACCGGTCCTGCAGGGATTGGACTGACACATTTTTCAAACTGCCTGTCTGCGAAACTGTTGTGTCAACGGACAGTTGCCAATGATTTTGCCTGTGGCGAATGTGGTCCCTGCATACTGTTTCAAGCCGGCACTCAGCCTGACCACATCAGGGTAGAAGCAGAAGAAAAGGGCAAACAGATCAAGATTGATCAAATTAGATCACTGATAGGAACACTATATCTCAGCAGCCAGGCAGGCGGTTATAAAATTGCCGTCATTGATCCGGCTGACAGTATGAACAGGAATGCCGCGAACAGCCTGCTAAAAACCCTGGAGGAGCCACCAGCGGATTCACTCATTATACTTATCTCGCATCAGCCCTCATCGCTACTCGTGACTGTTCGCAGTCGCTGCCAACGCCTGAATTTCCCGCCGTCAAATGATGCGCTGACACTCAACTGGTTAGAGCAGACTACACAGACAGAACCAGCACACCTGCATGAGTTACTCGTTATTGCACAAGGTGCACCGTTAAAGGCAATAGCGCTTCTGGATACGGATACATTGGCCCATCAACAAACATTGCTGCAGGATTTAATAGAACTAAGCAAAAACAAACTGGATCCGATCAAACTGGCGGAAAAATGGCAGGGATTTGGAACTGTCGAGGTGTTCCAGTATTTATTAATAGTGTTCTTCAATATGGCCAAGCTAAAACTGACCGGCACAGGCAAGATCACGAATAACCCTGATATAACTGTATATTTGCAAGAACTTGTAAATAGATTAGACTTAGCCCAGCTGTTCGCGTGCTATGATCAGACACTCAAGAATTATCAGGCCGTGACTGGTCCGTTTAATCTGAATAAGCAGGGTTTGCTGGAAGATATTATTATTTACTGGCAGTCCATACTGTACAAATAAGCAGAGGTGGCAATAGGTGAGTGCAGCCGGCGGTAGGGACCCAAGACAGGGCATATTGTCATTAACAATACGTGACAAGAGTGCCTTGTACGCTTCATATATGCCATTTATTAAAAATGGCGGCCTGTTTATCCCCACGGCCAAACCCTACAAGCTAGGCGATGAAGTTTTCATGCTACTGACCCTGACGGACAGCAAGGAAAAACTGCCTGTCGCGGGTCGTGTCGTCTGGATCACACCCAGAGGCTCTCAAGGCAATAAAACCGCTGGCATTGGTGTACAATTCAGTGAACTCGACAAGGGTGCGACAAAGAACAAGATCGAGAATCAGTTGGCGGGTGCGCTGAAGTCAGATCGCGCCACACATACAATCTAGGCACAATTCATAGATAGGATCAGAGGATATTCATTGTCTGGAGTTGCCAGATAATCTGAAATCTAAACACAGACGTATACAAGGATGTATACGTTTTCAACCACTTACGTCCTGTAAGTGTTCCTGCGTCTATGCAGTCGTCTGTGCCTCTGTGTTTAAAATGCTGACCTTAATGATGGTTTCAGACCTTTAAGACTAACCTATGAGTTACAATCAAACCTGATGCCGGCACAATTAGTTGATTCCCATTGTCATATCCCGATGATCGAACAACAAGGCGGGATAGATACTATCCTGGCGGCGGCCAGGGACAATGGGGTTGAGCATATGCTGTGTGTCTGCATAGACCTGGATTCCTACCCCGATGTATTACGACTGGCGCAGCGCTATGATTGTATTTCTGCTTCAGTAGGCGTGCATCCGAACACTGAAGTCAGCCAGGAGCCTGACGCTGAGCATTTAGCTGAGCTGGCATCTGATGCAAATGTCATCGCGGTGGGTGAGACCGGCCTGGATTATTTCAGAAGCAAAGGTGAGCTTGATTGGCAGCGTGATCGTATGCGCGTCCATATCCGGGCTGCCAAGGCCGTACAAAAACCCCTGATCATTCATTCCCGTGAGGCCAGGCAAGACGTCATCGATATCCTGGCTGAGGAGGGTGCAGATAGCATCGGTGGCGTCATGCATTGTTTTGTTGACGATTGGCAGACAGCGCAGCAGGCCATGGCCCTCAATTTCTATATTTCCTTCTCTGGTATTGTCACGTTTAAAAATGCCCGGGAATTGAAAGAGGTCGCAAAACTTGTTCCTCTTGATCGGTTGTTGATAGAGACAGATTCGCCTTATCTGGCTCCGGTTCCTTATCGGGGCAAACAAAATCAGCCTGCCTATGTTCGCCATGTCGCAGAGCATATCGCAGAATTACGTGGTGAGTCGTTTGAAGACATCGCAGCAGCTACCAGCGATAATTTTTCAAAATTATTTAATAAGAAAATCAATTAAATAAACTACCTCGCTGTAAGCTGACCGGGTATTAACAACGTCATGCCGGATTTATTCCGGCATCCAGTCAATTATGTTCCGCTGAAAGCGGACTTTGTTCTACTGGGCAATGACAGTAAAGCGGGAGAGTAAATTATCTATTATTAAGATTAAGAAGCATCCTTAAGTATATGAACATTAAATAAATATTAAGGTATAATGCTGATAGTAATAGCTGTCTGCGCCTTGGTGAAGCCCTTTAAACCATTTGCTTTCCGGACTTCTTCTAAGCTGTAGTATTTGCCTTTAGACATATTTGCTTAAATATATTGGTTCGCTAATTTGTTTAGTTGTGAAGAAGTCATGGAATGTCAGAAATGCTTTTATATCATCTTCATCAAAACTTTCTCCATCAGGGAATATTTTGTCGTAATCCTCATAAGGAATCATAAAAATGAATCTCCCTCTTTTAGAAGTTTTGGGATCAAGTTTTAATGGCGGGAAAAGCCCTATCACGTTATTTTCACCCTGATAAACGTTTCTTAAATTATTTCCAATTATTGCAGTCGAATCGCTAGACTTCATCGCCTCATACCATCTATCAAGATTTTCGATTTTTAATATTGGATAAATGGTCTTTTGGTTGTCTGAAGTATTATTTACTACCATAGGAATTATAAGAGTCGGAAAGGGTAGCCGTATGTTTTGGCCGTCATAAGCACCCAGAGGATGATTGATGTCTAAAAGACCGTCCTGAATAGCATTTATCTCTACAACAAATTCTTCGAGTGAATATTTAGCGGTAATAGCCCACCAAATACCAAAAAATATCGTAATTGCTAAAAATGCTAGTGTTAATCGCATAGGCCAGCCTTGCACTGCCAATTGATGAATCACAGGGAAATGGATTAAGGCCAAGATAATGCCAATAGTCCCGAGTACAACCCCAAGTATAAATATCGGCATATGATATTTGATTGGTACGACAGAGGGGGCGAATGCCGAAATGCAACTTCCAGCTATGGCCATTATTGCCCCAACATACCAGGGTATTGACTCCAGACTATCCATTCCCCCGATCCTACTCCTTTTCCTGATAAATGAATGGGTTAGAGGATATCATGGGAAGACTACTTGAGAGCACGGGATAATCGCCCAACTGCTTCAATTGCTTTATCAAGTTTTTCTCTACTGATGTAAAAATGTGGTGAGAAGCGGATACCGGAACCACGCTGTGCACAAATGACTTTATTATTCAGCAGCATACGGTGTAGATCGGCGATGTCTATGCTGTCTATACTGAAATTGACAATACCAGCATGGTGTCTTTGTTGTACCGGCGTTAGTATTTTAACTCCATCTATATTCTTTAATTTATCAATTAGATAGGATGTATTATTAAAGATATTTATTTCTATTTTTTCGATGCCAAGCTGCTCAATTAATGACAGACTGGCAGAAAGGGCATGGATGCCTAGCATATTGGGACTGCCGCATTCAAAGCGTTGCGCGGTTGCGGCCGATTGCCAAGATGTCGCATCAAAATCGCCTGCATTTTCCAGCATGTGCCAGCCAAATTGATGCAGAGCCAATTGTTGGCGCCTTTCCGCTTTACAGTAGAATAAGGCAATCCCTTCAGGGCCAAGCATCCATTTATGTGCATCCGCCATGACAAAATCAGCATGAATCTCCTGTACGTCTATTTTGTGTGCGCCAATGCTTTGAATGGCATCGACACAGAATAAGATATTGTTTTGACGACAAAATTTTCCCAAAACCACCAGATCCAGACGAATACCACTGCTGTATTGCACAGAACTGATGGTCAAAACACGCGTTTTGTCATCACATGCCGACATGAGTGCTTGCTCAGGGGCATCATTTTTAATATCAACCGCCCTAAAACTCACTCCGTTAGAATGCTGCGCCTGCCAGGGGATCCTGTTAGATGGGAATTCCTCAGCGCTACTGACCACATTGTCTCCTGAATGCCAGTCTAAACCGCAGGCCACCACAGATAACGCTTCAGAGGTATTTTTCAGTAATGCGATATCGTCTATGGACGGAGCATTGATCAAGTCCTTAATCTGCTGGCGGAGTGTCCATTCTGTATTGAGCCACTTTTTGTAATGCATTGCGCCTATCGACACATTTTCATCGGCAAATTGTTTAACAGCCTGTGCTGTACGCGCAGGCCAGGGAGACACTGCCGCGTGATTAAGATAAATAAGATCAGTATGTTGCGGAAACTCCGCTGCCAGGATTTCAGAGGAGAATGACGTTGGGCTCATGTTTATCATAGTGACTGGATATTACATCATGACGGGTTAATTGCATCAGCCAATATATCACTTTGAATTAAATTTATACTGTACAAGCATTATATTAGACAGCATAGTTATACAGTCTTGACATATTAGTACTGTATAATTATACTGTCTAATGTGATTGGCTTAAAGGCTCACTTGAACACAGTGTTTGTTTAATAAAGCTTTGTTTTTATTGTGATTAATATAACCTCATTCAATTTGAAAGCTGTTCTATAACGATCATGAGCATTAGCAAAGGAGGATAAAATGATATACATCTCAGATGAAGATTCATCACTTGTTTTATTAGAAGAAGTGCAAAAATTTAAAGATCAAGGCGAATCCATCGCCATAATTTCAGAGCGATTTCGCGAGAAGCTGCTGGGAAAGACAACAAAACCTTCAATATCTGCGCCAGCTACGGAGCAGGATAAGTCGGACTTAGACAAATAAAGTCAATTGTCTATTATTTAGTTATACTGTTTAATTAAATACCGGCAATAGTCTCTGAAAATCATGTTACCCAGCAAACGACTACTTGAGATAACAGGAATTTCTCGTGCGACTTTAAATAACTATATCGCACTGGGGATCCTGCCAAGTCCTACAGTGTTACCACCACAACCAGAACATGGGAGAGCGACCAGAATGGGCTATTTTCCAGACAACGCGTTATCACGCGTAGAAGATGTACAAAAATTGAAAAAACAAGGGCTATCGATGTCGGTAATCTCAGAGCGGTTCAAGAAAAAGTTGATTGAAAACCCTTCAATTTCTTCGCAAAAGCTGACCGAAGATGATACGGAACACGGCAATGTGGCCATGTTAAGTTTTCCTGAGGCAACGATCCCGCCATTTTCTCCGGATATTGGCAAGAGCGGACATTTGGCTCTGGAGCTTAGTATCGACGATATTCCCGGTCCCGCTTACATGGTCAATAATAACTTTGAACTTGTCTGGTGGAACGAACAGGCGAATAAATCGTTACTTGGTATGTCAGAAAAGCTGTCCGGAGAGATTGAGTCACGTAATCTCATCCGCCTGTTAATGACATCAGACAATGTCAAACAATTGGAAAATTGGCATGAGCTTTTGTATATCCATCTCAGTGCTTCTAAAAAGCGCCTGCCTCATCAGGCGTTGATAAAAATTTACTCGTCTCTGGCAGCGAAAGATATCCAGATACTTGAGCAAATATACGAGGCGGCCAGTCCGGTGGAGCAAGTGCCAATCATGCAATACCCGACGTCTTTGCCCGATGAATCCGGTAAAGCTGAGCCATATAGCATGTTTGCCTCGTTCTTTCGTGAAGGAATATTGTTTGCTTATACCAAACCGGATGTAGACAGTAGTTCCTTGCTGGAACTATTGTCACGTCGCAATCATGTTATCCGCGATTTAATGCGCAAAAGAAAACCCTTTCTGACCAATGTAGCTGTGATGGTTGCAGACTTGCAGAATTCTGTGCGTATTTGTTCTGAATTGCCTGCCGAAGAATATTTTGAATTAATAAATCAAATCTGGCAGACCAGCGAGCCAGTCTTCCGGAATTATTATGGCACGCATGGCAAGCATGTGGGCGATGGCATGGTGTATTACTTTTTTCCACAACCGGATTGTGATTATTCGCTGAATGCCATGTATTGTGCCATGGAACTCAAAGAGGTCATGCGGGGCATCAGCCGTGAATGGCAGACCCGAAAGAGCTGGCTGAACGAACTGTATCTGAATATTGGTCTGAACGAAGGACAGGAATGGTTCGGTAGTTACCAGACCGATAACCATCTGGAATTTACTGTGCTTGGCGATACGATTAACTACGCTGCCCGGATCAGCGACTTTGCCCGATCGGGCTCAATCTGGACGACTAAAAACATGCTCAGTCAAATCTCCTCAGAACAACGTCAGTCTATCCACTTTGGAATTCGTCGCCATACTGCTCAGGGTGAGGAATTGATCGTCAACGATATGTATGCCCGAATCTCAAGCCTGGTTGACATGGATGCCGGAGAAAATTTCAAGTTCAAGGATATAGAGATGTTACCTATTACAGAGATTATTGACATTGATAGAAAAGAAAAAGATTAGTCTCTAATACCGGCCGGCGGTAAATGTGAGCACATATTTGTGTTGACGCGAATATCGCCTGGCTGCTATTCAGCAATCTATTAGATCGGTTAGAATGCCAGTAGTATTCTTCAGATGAAAAAATTGTAGCATGGCATTTTGATTGACGACTATAT
>JADFPU010000026.1:9857-19381 GCA_022562175.1 Pseudomonadota bacterium
GCTGGGGCGATTCCAGCGCAACACCGGTCATTCTGTTACATGGTTGGGCGGATACCGGTATGAGTTTTCAGTTCCTGGCTGATGCGATGCAGGATGACTGGTACCTCATTGCACCGGATTGGCGTGGTTTCGGTGATACTGACAGGAGCCCGGCAGGTTATTGGTTTCCGGATTACCTCGCGGATCTGGATGCTTTCATTGATTATTATTCGCAACAAACACCGGTACGTCTGCTGGGACACAGCATGGGGGGGAATGTCGCTTGTCTTTATGCGGGGGTACGATCGGAAAAAATTTCCCATCTGGTTAGCCTGGATGCCTTCGGACTGCGTGATGCCAATTCGGAACAGGCACCTGCCCGTTATGCACTGTGGCTGGATCAGTGTCGACAGACACAGAGCTTTAGTACGCATGAGAATATTAACTCCGTTGCGACCAGGTTGCAGCGATTGGCGCCCAGGCTTAGCGAGCAACGCAGCCGTTTTATTGCCAAATACTGGAGCGAAACATCTGCTGATGGCAAGCGGGTCTTTAAAATCGACCCCGCCCATAAACGCGTAAACCCTGTCTTGTATAGACGTGATGAAGTCCGTGCCTGCTGGCGTCAGATTAGCGCCAGGACCCTGCTTGTTCTGGGCAAGGAATCAGAGTTATTCAAGCGATACTATGAAGAAGGTGGCCAACAGGACTGTAGAAGTAATTTTAAAAATTTGTCTGAAGTTATCATTCAAAACGCCGGGCATATGTTGCATCTGGAGCAGCCGGAAAAGTTGGCCATTGTGCTGGATGATTTTTTTAGGCAATAACAATAAAAATCTCCACAAAGGAAAAGTATCTTGCTGCCGGATTCTGACTCCTGCAGGCTAATCCCTTATAATGCGATGCCCAGGATAACTGATGCCTTTATATTAACAAATGAGCCAACATCAATTACAACAATTATTTGAGTTTGAAGCGGGTCGTGAAGGTTTTTTTGGGGAATTTGGTGGTGCCTATATCCCGGAAATTTTACACGAAACCATCGCTGAACTAACCACCGTCTTCAATGCGGCCCATAAGGATCCTGCATTCTGGCAGTCGTATATCGATCTCATGTCGACTTATTCCTGTCGACCCACGCCGATCAGCTATTGCGACAATCTCAGTGCGCTGTATGGCGTCCAGATCTATCTGAAACGCGAAGATCTGAATCAGACCGGCGCACACAAGATCAATAATGTGATGGGGCAGGGGCTGCTGGTAAAACGCATGGGAAAAAAACGTGTTATCGCTGAAACCGGGGCAGGTCAGCATGGTGTGGCGACGGCGACGATGGCAGCAAAAATGGGTTTTGACTGCACCATCTATATGGGTGCTGAAGATGTGGAACGTCAGCGTCCGAATGTATTCTGGATGGAACAACTGGGTGCTGAAGTCGTCGTGGTAGAGGACGGTGCCCGTACGTTGAAGGATGCCATTAATTCCGCTATGCGTGACTGGGCAGGCTCCATGTCTGATACTCACTATGTATTAGGGACGGTCTGTGGCCCGCATCCATTTCCGCTAATGGTAACCTGGTTTCAATCCATCATAGGCCAGGAAGCACGCGAGCAGATGCTGACACAAGTCGGCGCATTGCCCAAACGCATCTACGCTTGTGTTGGCGGTGGTTCAAATGCCAGCGGTATATTTTGCGGTTTTCTCGATGATGAAGGTGTTGAACTGGTTGCTGTCGAGGCCGGTGGTCTGGGCCTGGATAGCCACCAGCATGCTGCCCGTATCGCCAGTGACGATGCGGAAATTGGTGTAGCGCAAGGCTACAAGACCTATTTCATACAGGACAAGGAAGGGCAGATGCAGGACACCCATTCTATCTCGGCAGGTCTGGATTACATAGGTGTCGGTCCGATCCTGGCCCGTCTTCATCAACAAGGGCGTGTTCGCTTTGAAGCGGCAACAGATAATGAAGTCATTGATGCTTTTCGTGTGCTGGTGAAAAATGAAGGTATTATTGCCGCGCTTGAAAGCACTCATGCCGTCGCACAGGCCTTGAAAGAAGCCCCGCAATTAAATCAAACTGACAAAATATTGATTAATTTATCCGGCCGGGGCGATAAAGACATCTTCACGATTGCAGATGCCCTGCAAGATAAGAAATGGAATGAATTTCTAAAAAATAAAGCAAAGAATTTATGAATATTTATCAGCTATCAGGGACGAGGAGTCAGAGATAGAGGATATCCACCTGGCTTGCAGATTCATATCCTGAATGATAATGGACAACCGAAAGGCTATAAGTAATTGTTAAACGAGTATTTAAAACAGAAACTCGATGGCGAGTCACTTCTCCTGATGACCCATTGCGTGGTCGGTTACCCGTCACTGGACGCTAACTGGCGTATGCTGGCGTGCATGCAGAAAGCCGGGGTCTCTCTGGTGGAACTGCAATTGCCTTTCAGTGAGCCGATTGCGGACGGCCCTGTGTTTGTAAAAGCCAATCAGGCTGCGTTAAAGCAGGGGCTGCGTTGGCATGAGTACTTTGATTTTATGGCTAAAGCCGCCAGAGAGTTCGATATACCGTTGTTATTTATGGGTTACTACAACTCGGTATTTTGCATGGGGCAGGATAATTTTTGCGAAAGATTGAAAACTGCCGGTGCGCACGGCTATATCATCGCTGATTTACCGCCTGAAGAAGCAACCGAGCTGGATAACCATGCTCAGTCACAGGGCCTTGATTCCATCCATTTAATGACGCCTACTAGTACGGATGCCCGTTTAAAAGACATCGCCAGGAATGCCTCCGGCTTTATCTATTGTGTGGCGCGTAAAGGTGTAACGGGCAGCAAAACGGAACTGGATGCCGGCATCAGCAGATATATAGAGCGTTGCCGGGCGGTGACGCAACTGCCGGTAGCACTTGGCTTCGGCATTAAGACACCTGAGGATATCAGTATCCTTAAAGGACATGTGGATATTGCTATCATAGGGACTGCCTGCCTTGAAGCGTGGGAACATGGCGGAGAAGGTAAATATATGCAGTTTCTTCAGTCCTTGCATCAGGCCACGCTGGCTTAACATCTGAATTTTTTGTTGCCGGATTGGGTGATTTGTTGAACTGAAAGTCGAGGCTTGACTCCAATCTTTTTATCGCGGAATAAAACCCCGTGCATAAGCACAGGGAGATTCAAAGGCAAATGTAATTTGTTATCATTGGTATCGGTCTGTCATATTTAATTACAGTTGAAGCATTTTATGTATTCGTTCAAATCATTATATTTCACATTTTTTTTTATAAGCCTCGTTTTATGTCAAGACGTCATGGCCAGCAGAAAAATGGCGGATGATGAGGTGCAGAATGTGCAGCGTGCTGCCATTGAAAGTGATGAAGATCGAAAACGTTTGCAGCAGGCTGCGGTCCTGTTAGCGCATTATGAAATCGAAGCCCGTAAAATAATCAAGAGGATTGATGCCGGGGCTACGGGTGAGATTATCAGTGAACAGGCAAAAAAATTATTAAATCTGTCGGAAGGTGTCATCAGCAGCGCGCAATTCAGGCTGCCACAATGCGATGCATACCTGGCAAAGACTATGACACTGAAAAATAGTTTACAAGAGATTTCGCATGAAACCCTGGAAAAAGACTATCACCAGGACGGTGCCTTGCCGGCAGCACCTGCAGAGTGTTATCACGCCAAGGACTTGTTTGTGCACCCTGCATCGGTCATCGTGCTGATTCGGGACGATCCAGCGTTAAGTAATACCACAAAATCATCTATTAAATCTGAAATCACAGAAATTCTTGTACACACCGAAGTGGTCAGGCAACTGGTTTTTTATTGATATCGCTTGATTGAACAATAAACGCTAGCAAGATTATGCGACGAACCATCTTCACTATATTTATTTTACTTGTCAGTTTCACACCTTTTTCTGTTGCAGATGAAGAAGCTACGGGTTTTACGGGTGTCTGGGTTATCAATGATGAACTGAGTGATGATACGGACAAGCAAGTTGAGAAGGCCATTAAGGCAGCTGGCGGCAAAATCAAACGTGGTGGAAAAAAAGGCAAGGGTCGTTATAAAGGTGGACCATCGGACCAGGCGCTTTATGATCATATCTCCTACGATGAAGTCTTACAGTTCCAGTATCATGATCCTGAATTTCGTCTGGTATATGCAGAAGATTTTGAGCGTATGTTTTATTCCGACAACCGGAGCAGAACGGTGACAGCAAGTGGTACGAGCCGCGGTGACCGGACAGATTATAGTTTTGCTGCCTGGGACGGAGCGAAACTGCTGGTCGAATCAAGGCCCCGTGATGGTGGCTGGATATCAGAGGTCTATTCGTTGAACCCTGAAACCGGACAACTGCGGGTGGAATTAAAATTAAAACCATTATCGTTCAGAGTCCCCATCAATATAGTACGAATTTATGATCGCAGCAGCAAAACCAATTAAACGGCAGGGGTTCGTTTGCGTTCATTGATTTTAAAACCAACAAATTGTCGTTTCCTGAGCCAGGATAAAATAACAAGAGAATCAACAAAATGCCGGAAAATCATTTTAGACTATTAATCCTCGGATCCGGCCCGGCCGGCTATACGGCAGCTGTCTATGCTGCTCGTGCGGGACTTGAACCTGTCATCATAGCCGGAATAGAAGTAGGTGGACAAATGACCACCACCACAGACGTGGACAACTGGCCAGGAGATGATCAGGGCGTACAAGGTCCTGAATTGATGGAACGAATGAAGCGACATGCTGAACGTTTTGATACACGTATGATTTATGATCAGATTAATTCTGTAAATTTGAGTCAACGACCATTCGTCCTTAAAGGCGACAGTGGTGAATATAGTTGTGATGCCTTGATCATTGCAACCGGTGCATCGGCTCGATATCTAGGGCTTGAGTCGGAAGAAGAATACAAGGGCAAGGGTGTTTCGGCCTGCGCCACCTGTGACGGATTTTTCTATAAGAACAAACCAGTGGCGGTTGTCGGTGGTGGCAATACTGCCGTGGAGGAGGCGCTTTATCTGGCTAACATTGCCTCCCATGTAACAGTGATACACAGGCGCGACAAATTCCGCGCTGAGAAAATATTGAGTAAAAGATTGATTAACAAGAGTCAGGATGGAAATGTCACGATTGAATGGAACCGTGTATTAGACCAGGTTTTGGGGGATGAAGCCGGCGTGACAGCTGTTAACATTAAACATACCAAGACTGGTGAAAATAAGGAGATCCCGGTGCATGGTGTCTTCATAGCTATCGGGCACACACCGAATACGGATTTCTTCGAAGGTCAGCTGGATATGCAAAATGGCTATATCAAGGTCGGCAGCGGTTCTAACGGCTATGCTACGATAACCAGTATTAAAGGTGTATTTGCGGCGGGCGATGTTGCCGATCCAATTTATCGGCAGGCTGTAACGTCTGCTGGCTCAGGTTGTATGGCTGCGCTGGATGCTGAACGATTTCTGGACGAAATGGCTGACCTATAGTTAGCCAGAAGATGGCACAACCTGGACATTCAAACTATTATATAGAATATGAAATCACCAATAAGCAACTTGTTTAAAAGTTATTTATTAATTCTATTGATATTAAGTTTTCCAGTTTTGGCAGCCCCACCTCAAACGAAGTTAACAAGGGTTGATGGTGTAGAACAATCAATGAGTGAGTATATTGGACAGGGAAACTGGGTCATCGCGAACGTCTGGAGTCCAAGTTGTTCATTTTGTTTGCAGGAATTACCGCAAGTTGAAGCTTTTCACGCAAAACATAAAGACGAAGGTGTCATTGTTATTGGTATTACTGTTGATTTTCCAAGTTTCGAATATGGCAAGATTGATATCATTAACAAGTTCTTAGCGGGCCATCCTCTGGATTATCCGATATTCCTTGCCGATTTGGATTTGGCTTCTGAAGTCATTGGCAAGCGTTTAATTGGTATTCCTTATACCGTTATTTATCATCCATCCGGTAAGATTCATGCCCGCTGGGGTGGCGACATATCAGTGGGGGAAATTGAAGAACTAATGCAGGAAAAATCCGGCATTACGGATGACTGGACAAATTTCTAGTCTACTTTTTGATTTTCCTTATAAACATTAATAAAACCGTCCCGGTTTGGCATTTTAACTTTAGCTAAAGTCTTAGCATTCATCTCATCCGTTAGCCCAATAATACCGTTTAAATAAAGCAGAAAGGCTGTAACGGCATAAACTTCATTATCTGTCAGTATCCCCGGTGCATGCATCGGCATTGAACGACGGCTAAAATCAAACAGGGTCGTTGCATAGGGCCAATAGGTGCCTATTGTCTTATCCGGATATTCGTCAGTAAGACCGAATTCAGCACCTGCAAGTTGGTCAGCACTATCACCCAGTCCATTTTTACCATGACAGGACAAACAATGAGTTTGATAGACTGATTTACCTTGTTTGGCAGTGCCTTTGCCAACGGGTAAGCCTTCACCATCGGGCATGACACTAATTTCCCATCTTGCGATTTCTTCTTTACTGACAGCCTGACCTAATTGCGGACCTTCTGCCGCGCCGGCGGCAAAAACATCAGTCCCAACCAGCGTCAATACTAATATTACCGGTATCCAGCGCATTTTTTTTATCATAGACATGACTCAGCAAACCGTGCTCATCGACTTCCCAGCATACAATCGCATTGTAATGGAAGAAGCCATGACGACCACGTTTCGCAACCAGTTCATCTCTCTCAGGTTGAACATAACCACTTTCATCGGTAGCACGGCTCTTCAGTATGGATGGATTGCCATCCCAACGCCAGGGTATACGGAATCGGCTAAAGGCCATCGGCAAGACAGGTTCCTGTAACTGTGCTTCCGTCCAGCTGTTACCGTTGTCAGTGGAGACTTCTACTTTTTTGATTTTCCCCCGGCCACTCCAGGCGAGACCTGTAATTTGATAAAGGCCCTGCCCGGAAGCGAGTAGCATGCCGGTCGATGGTGAAGTAATGAGTGATTTAGCTTCGATTTCGAAGCTAAACATACGTGCCTTGCCGGAAGGCTGCAGCTCCGTATAACGAGCAGTTTCATTACGCGTCATGATCGGTTTACTTACGGCTTTCAGGCGACGTAGCCATTTAACATTTAATACGCCTTCCCAACCTGGAATGATTAATCGCAAGGGATAACCATTTTCAGGTCTTAGTCGTTCTCCATTTTGATAAAGGGCAAGCATGCCATCCTTGATTGCCTTTTCCATAGGGATGCTCACATTCATGGCGAAGGCATCTGCGCCCTCAGCAATCAACCACTTTGCCCCCTTATTGAGTCCAGCCTCAGCAAGGATTATTGACAGAGGCACACCTGTCCATTCACTGCAAGAGACCAACCCGTGGAAATATCCGGCCTGTGCTCTTGATGGTTGTTTATTCCAGCCAGCATTGCTGTTGCCGCCACATTCAATAAACAGGATTTGTGAATGCATGGGGTATTTCAGCAGGCTTTTAATCGTATAGGTCAGAGGCTTTTTAACCAATCCATGAACAAGTAATTTATGTCGATTTGGATCAATTTGTGGAACACCATTATGGTGACGTTCGAAATGGAGCCCATTCGGTGTAATCATTCCCTCCAATAAATGTAATGGTGTCCAGGACACACCATTACCTGGTACAGCACTGTTAGGCGCAGGTACTCGTATGACTTCTCTTTCGTGAGCGGATGGCTTGCCGTAGGTTGAAAACGGCCCACCAGGTGTATGCATCCAGGGAGGATCGGCAGGATCAATCGTTGACTGTTTATTTGCCTCTTTCGATAACAGCTGATGGCTTGCCGAACCCAATACTGTAATCGTGCCGAACTTCAGGCCAGTTGAAAGAAACAGGCGCCTGTCGAGTAATCCATTGCCCGCAACAGCTATTTGTTTAGTATTTTTGCTGTTCTTCATTCAAATGAAGAATTATTCTTTCTGGATGGACACTAACTAGGAACCAACAACGTTATGAGATGCACTCCAGCTATTTTCTTTTGTGTCTAATGCCTCAATTGTGATCGTGCCGTCTTTCTCTGGCTTGAAGTAAAAACGAAAAGCCGGATCCTGGCTGATAGCAAAAGTGATATTCGCTTTCATGATCAATTCATCATTAAATTTCACATTAAAACTTTGCAGGTAATGTGGAGGTGGGCGGCTGTTATAAACGGGATCATAAGCAAGGCCTGTGACGTTTGGATGCAGGATTTTCAATTGCACCAGGTTTGGTTTTCCAAAAATAAGATCGCCAATGGTTTTAATTTTCATCTTGCCCATAAGACGCAGTGATTCAGCAGCACTCTTGGGCGGTGGGGCAGAACAAGCACCTTTTGCACGGACAAATGTCTTGGCCATAAAATATTCGCCATTATTCAGCTCTGCAATCGCACGGACGTAGGTAAAGTCATCGATCCGCAGTCGCATGGCCAGATCAGCTTTACCACTGGCGGGACCAAATGCGAATTCACCCACCAGGGGCACGGGGTTCTTGTCAATTAAAACGGTGATCTTCTTGATATATCGTTGTTTTGTTTGTTGAAATTTGGTATGGATAGAGATTGGAACAATAGTGGCATCCTCAGCCCTGATGGGCGCTTTAATCTCTAATACACTCTGACCGATATCTTCAATAATTTTCTTATCCGCAAACATGGCTGGTTTAAGGTTCTCAATCCAGACTTTCTCAGATTTGCCTTTTCGCCAATTATCATCCTTTCGCCATTCCTCTATCTCCACATTCGCATAACCAGGTGTTAACATTCCTGCAACAAGAAACACAGAAAAAAGCTTTATAATCATATGGTTAAAAGATGATATTCTCATAAGAAGCACCTCTATTTATAACAAAATACTATCATAAACATGAAAGATTATACTAAGTCTAAATTAAGATTTTATATAATTGTTATTCATAAGTAACTATTTTTTTGACAATCTGTCGATAAATTAGTCAGCCGCCGGTTATGAATTCCCCTGGAAATTGATGGGAAATTTCAATCTGTTCAAATACCCAAAGTGCAGACCGCTTTTGTTGCGTTGAGCGTGAAGGTGAATTGGCAAGCATTTGTCACACTCTGGTCAGATTGTGCGCAAACAAGGCGGCTAATAAATAGACCTGATTGCCATGCCATAGTTGCACGGGATGCTTAATGGTGGACTTTGTTCTGCCGGCGGACAAACACAAACCGGTGCCGCCGTGCCCAGGAGCGTGGTTTCCAGCTCGTCTCAAAAGCATCGCTGTGCGTGTTAAGTCGATACCAGTAGCAACGTCGTTCAATGCGTGCCTTTAGCTCGGCGAATCGTTCAAAAGGCACACTTATGCATTTATCCACAAAAAGGCCAATAATACAATTATCGCCTCAAACCATAGCAGTTACTGTAACATATATGCGCATAATGTATATTATGTTAAATTTGATTTGTGTCATCTTTTTACTGATTGAATTAAAGATAATTGTGATAGCCCTGCTATACCAAGGGAAATAAGAAAAAAGGACGCATTATGACAATTAACCCGATCGCGGTATTT